>JAEEHQ010000085.1 GCA_016280915.1 Bacteroidales bacterium | reverse complement strand
GCAGCGCCGATTTGGGAATAAAACACCCAATGAGGCGCCCACTCCACAACCCCCCGGGTAAGGTCCGGCGGAGTAGGCTAAAACAAAAGCGTTATGGCTATTCTTTCTGGTATTAACACTCGTTTGCGCGGTTCTGCTGGCGACTGGACGTTCTCCCGTCTCAACGGCCAGACCGTTGCCAAACAAAAAGTAGAGGCGAAGGAAAAACCCAAGCGCACTTTTGCGCAGATGATTCGCCGTGTTCAGTGGGCCAACCTCGTGGCTCTGTATCAAGCATTTGAGGGCAATCTGCACCCCTCTTTCGAGAACAAGGATGCTCGCGTGAGCGACTACAACGAGTTCATGAGCGCCAACCTCGGTGCTGCTCCCGTCTACCTGACCAAGGATCAGGCTCGTCAGGGTGGCTGCGTGGTGGCTGCCTATCAGGTGACTCGCGGTTCGCTGCCCTCCATCATCATGACCGAGGATGCATCCCATGTGGTTTCCACCGACATTGCTCTGGGTGGTCTCACCATCGGCGCAAGCACCGACATCAAGGCTTTCAGCGATGCCGTTGTGCAGAACAACCCCAACTATCGCTATGGCGATCAGATCACTTGCTTCATTGCCAATCAGACCATGGATGCCGCAACTGGTGTGCCTCGCGTCACCATTGAGGCGCTCGAAATCACCCTTGATGGTGTTGATGACGAGACCATGCTGTATGACATTGTGAATGCTCGCGGCTTCAGCACCGTTAGCGACAAGTTGGGCGCCAGTGCAGCTGTCACGGGCGCTATTGCCTGGATTCACAGCCGTCGGTCCTCTTCTGGCACCAAGGTCAGCACCCAGCGTTTCATGGTCAACAACTCCATCCTGTCTGGCTTCCAGACTGAGGATGCTCGCGACAAGGCCATCATTTCCTATGGTGGCACTCTGTCCGAAGAGTTCTTGACTCCTAACACCCCCGCTGCTCCTGTCGTAAACCCTTAGACGCGGTGACGCTCTCATTCAACGTGAGCCCCAATGGTTCGGTTACCGCCAACGGCAATCCTATCATAGACGAACAACAAGTCGAATATGAGCGCGGAACAATCGTCCACCTTCACGCAGAACCTGACCAAGGAGCATCCTTCGTAGGTTGGAACCAAGGAGAATGGTTTGAGGAAGATTGGGACATCACGGCAAATGAGGACGCTGTAATCACCGCAGAATTCACTCTGTAAGCTTTGTTTCATAACACGATTTTAGAAATTTGGTCTCTCGAAAGGGTTGCCGTTTACAGGGCAGCCCTTTTTAATTAAGAAAGGAAAACAATGGAAAATCTAACCCCAATCATTTTGGCAGCATTGGCTCTATTGGGCAACTGTGGTTGGTTCGTCAGCGCCAAAAAATACCGCCAAGAAATCAAGAAAGCGCGCATTGAGGCTAACCGCGAAGAGTTCAATCTCTCTTCGGAATACGTCAAGGAATTCAAGGAGCAGGTATACAACCCGCTTTCAAACGAACTCCAAAAGCTGAGGTCGGCAATTAACAAGGTAACTACCTGCAGGTATTACCCCGAATGCCCAGTTCTAAAGGATATGCACGAAACCACCAACAACAACTTGGAGCTGCCAGGCGACACCGAGGCTCCCGCTAAAAGAGGATAGTATGAGACGCTTGACAGAAATCATCGTGCATTGCACGGCCACACGCGAAGGCAAAAACTACACCGTTGAGGATGTCAGACGTTGGCATAAGGAACGCGGGTTTTTGGATATTGGCTACCATTATGTCATCTATTTGGACGGTTCTGTGCATGAGGGTAGGCCTATTGAAAAGGTGGGTGCCCATTGCGAAGGACACAACGCCAGTACAATAAGCATCGCCTATGTGGGTGGGTTGGATAAAGATGGCAACCCCAAAAACACGCTCACACCAAGGCAGGAAGAGAGTCTTTACAATCTCATTCTGGAACTCATGAATAAATACCCCTCGATTGTTTCGGTTAGTGGCCATCGTGCTTACGCCGCTAAGGCTTGCCCTTGCTTTGACGTGCCTCAGTGGTTCAATTTGAAAATGAAAATGCGCCAGGCGCGCACGTAGTTTTTGTTTGTTGTGTACTTTGTGGTGGGGGCATGTCCTTTATGGGCATGCCCCTTTTTGATGTCAAATGTCAAATTGGTCAAATTGGAATTTTCGGATTTCAGGTTTTTAATTTTCACACGAATTATCATGAATTAACCATGAATAGCTGGCGCGGGGTTATATTTCTGAGAGTTATTGTTTTTACGGATTGAAAATCCTTATAATAGTTTGCGTCAGATTGCAAATCTGCCGCAACGGGGGTAGCCCAAGAATATGATAAATCAGGCGCAGAGTGTCAAGTGTCAAATGTCAAGTGTCATTAAGGAATTTTCGGTTTCTGCTTTAGCTTGCACATTCGTGTTTTTCGATTTTTTCGATGTTCTATAATTGAGAGGTTATTGGTTATAGGTTATTGAGAGGTTTTTTGGGGGTTGTGATGGAGGTGTGGTGTTGGTGGCGGGGACAATAATTTGGTGGGGTTGGCGTTATTGTGGGTAAAAAAATGTTTGCTGCCATGAAAGTTGTTTTGACGTTTGTTTTGTTTGCCGTGCTGGCCTGCGGGCCGCTGTTTGCCCAGCAGGGCGGGAAGGGCACGGCCGTTGTGTTTGAGCGGATTGACCGTTGTTTGCGGAGCGGGCGTTATACCGATGCCTACCGCGTGGCCGACAGCCTGCGCACCGCGACGCTGCGCCGCGCGGGTGCCGCGGCCGACAGCGCGGACCTCTCGCGCACGCTGCTCACCAGCACCTGGTGTATGGAGCTGGCGGCCATCAACTACCAGGAGGATGTGGCGGACAGCAGTCGGGCCCGCTTCCGCGCCATCTTGCCACATCTGTGCACGGTGGACCGCTGTCTGTGCCATCTGTTTTTGGGCAATGTCGACTCGGCTTTGGCCGACACG
>JAEEHQ010000084.1 GCA_016280915.1 Bacteroidales bacterium | reverse complement strand
CCCGTTCTTCCAATAGACAGTTCTTCCAATTAAAAAATGGCATACCAAATCCCCTTTATATTATATATAACTAATTAATATATAATTAATTATATAGATAATTAGAGAAGTTGGAATACCCAAAAAACGAATTGTCCAAACTGTCTATTGGAAGATAATGTTAATATTTATGTTTCAATTCTCTTCTAAAAAGCAAAAACACAATGAAATACGATATTAACAATAAGACCGCTCCCAATATGCCGACCCTCGACAAAGGGACAGAATGCATTCAAATTATCCCCTCACAGGCCTCAGAAACTATGTTTTTTCTCCTTATTACGATGTATTTTACCCTACTTGGGGTCCCGGTGTGTGTTTTTAAATTTCAACATCTCGACCTCATTTGATAGAACTTTGGGGCCAAATGGCCATCCTCGACACCGAAACAGGCGGTATCAAGGGCCAATTGTCCAATCTTGTAGAGGCCATCTGTCACCAATTTCGCAAGCACGACGACGAGGAACTGAAGAAACTTGTCGAGTGGCAACGAAGGGATAGCGTGTGGACCTGTTGCTCGTCGGTAAGGTCACTGTTTGTTCGCTCGCCGACGAACAAACGACAGCCTCCGAACGAAGGATGAACGAAGAAACGGTGGTTTTTCGACGAAGTGTGTGTTCCCGAAATCTTGAAATTTACTCCGCATTTATGGTAATTTACTTTCTTCTGCTTTAGCAGCATGATGTTTTGCGCCTAAAGGCGAATTCGGGGTTGAATGGTTATTGATACTAATGGTTATTGGTTATAGGTTATTGGTTATTGAAAGTTGTTAGTTGATAGTTTAGAGTTGATAGTTTAGAGTAGTTGAAAGTTGAAAGTAAACTCTGCGTTTTCTGCGATTTCTGCGAGAGTTTTCCCAAGCTTTAGCTTGCTCAAACTTTCTGCGTTCTCTGCGAGAATTATTGCTTTACGGATTGAAAATCCTTATAATATTTTGCGTCAGATTGCAAATCTGCCGCAACTGGGCAACTGGGTAGTTTAGAATTGACAGTTGATAGTTGACCGATTAGCGTTTAATTCCGCGTGATATGCGGACAACAAAAAAGGCCACACCCGTTGTGTGGCCTTCAATCTTTTATGGCTGAGCCCTGCTACGTTGTCACCGCAATACCGCTTGTCTTGCAGGCCCAGAGGATATGCTCTTTGTACTTCTTGACCAGCTGCTCGGGGCCGAGGACTTCCATCGTCCCCACAAATCCCATCAGCAGGTTTTCAAGCTCTAGGTTGTGCTTCACGTTCAGGTGTACGTCTAGCACTTGTTCTCCGTTCACCTCTTCCCAATGGCTACGTTGTGAGCCGTGCAGCGGGTTGAACTCCAGATGTTTCGCCGCCCATCCGTGGAAACGCAGATGCACGTCGATGGGTGGTGTGAGAGGGTCGCTAACGCCCACGAGGTCTTCAAAATACTCATTGGGATTGAAGGAATACTCTATGAAGTGCTCTTTCGACGGAGTCACTTTCTGCAGGAGGTCGATGGCAACAGGAACTATTTTGTTAGGCCGGTGCGACATGACGCCCAGCACATACCAACGGCTGTTGTACTGCCTGAGGAAAACAGGATGCAGACACACCTTCATCACCCCATAAGCCGATGTGTCCATGGTTATGTCCAGGGCACGCTTGTTGATAATCGACGTGAAGATGGTCTCGAAATAGGTCACCCACTCCTTGGCCCTCCGGCCACCCACAAAGGGATTGGTGTCCATCATCAGGCAGGTGTCCAACGGCATGCCGTCGAAGAATTCCTGCAGTTTGGTGTAGTGGTTGGTGAGCCATTCCTGCATGGGCGCGTTGGAGAAATCGATAAGGCTACCCACCACAGCCCTGAAAAAGCGCAACTGCAGCTCGGGCAGGCGGTTGCTCTTGATGCTGAAGTTGGGGTCGTGATAGCGATAGACGACGTACGACCGGTTGCGTCCCTTTTCATCCAGGCGCACCACACGACGGGTGTCTATCTCCGCGCCATAGCCCTCCTCGCTCTGGAAGAAGGTGATGTCATTGTAAAGCTGTCTTTCGCTGATGGCATGCTGGCCCAAATCCACCATGGCTTTATTCACTATCTCCAGTATGTCCTCCAATGTGTACTCGCGTTCGTAGTCTCTCAAACAATGGTCTATCACGTAGTGCCGTTTCTGTACTTGCTTCTGGTTTGCCATATAGATTTTTTTATAAAAGTTTAACATTCCAATAACGAAAAATTTACAATCTTATTGCGTTTTTTTGCATTTTTTTACAACCAAAACTACGCTTTGAAACTTTATTTCTGATAAAAAAATGCATATCAATCAGCACCTATTTATTGTTTAAAATCAGTCGTTTATTTAACTATTGGCAAATTGAAATAATAGAGATAAATTTGAAATTTTAGTACACTAATACAAAAACCGTGCCAGTATGAAGAAAAATTGCATGGCCCGAGAAATGGTAAAGTTAAAAATTAAGAGTTGAAAGTGGCTGAAAATTGAGAGTTGGTTGTTTCGAGTAGAACCGTGTAACCAAAGCAAGCTTCAGCTTGCCCATTCGTGTTTTTTGTGTTTTTCGATGTACTGTTATTTGTTTAGAGTTGATAGTTGAATGTAGTTGAAAGTTTAGAGTTGAAAGTTTAAATCCATGTGATACACGTAATACGTGGCCTTAATAACCGCAAGCTTTAGCTTGCATTTTCGTGTTTTTCGTGTTTTTCGATGTTCCATAATTGAGAGTTTATTGGTTATAGGTTATTGGTTATTGGTGTTAATGGTTATTGGTTATAGGTTATTGGTTATTGAAAGTTTAAAGTTTAGAGTTTAGAGTTTAGAGTAGTTGAGAGTTGAAAGTTGAAAGTAAATCTGCGTTTTCTGCGTTTTCTGCGAGTTCTGCGAGAAATCGGATTATTGCATTACGGATTGAAAATCCTTATAATATTTTGCGTCAGATTGCAAATCTGCCGCAACTGAGATAGAACCGTGTAACCAAGGCAAGCTTTAGCTTGCATTTTCGTGTATTTCGTGTTTTTCGATGTTCCATAATTGAGAGTTTATTGGTTATAGGTTATTGGTTATTGAAAGTTTAAAGTTTAGAGTTTAAAGTTTAGAGTTTAGAGTAGTTGAGAGTTGAAAGTTGAAAGTAAATCTGCGTTTTCTGCGTTTTCTGCGAGAAATCGGATTATTGCATTACGGATTGAAAATCCTTATAATATTTTGCGTCAGATTGCAAATCTGCCGCAACTGAGATACACGTAATACGTGGCCATAATAACCGCAAGCTTCAGCTTGCCCATTCGCGTATTTCGTGTTTTTCGATGTTCAATTAAAAGTCAGTTGAGAGTTGGATGTAAAAAACGTGCAATCAGCGCCATCAGCGTGTAACCCGCGATACCCCCATTTTAAGAAATCATTAAGAATAAAAGCAATAAAAAGAGGGAGTAAACAATGCTGATTGAATTATTTTTTCAAACTGATAGTCAGATTGATGTAGTATTGAAATGAAAATTATTTTTTTTCATTAGAAAAGAATTAGTATTTTTGTACGCTAAAATGAAAATAAAATACAACACTATATATAAAATATAATTATATAATAACAACTAAACAAACATTATACTATTGATTAATTAAAACTGTACTTGCATAAAATACTATTTTATTCATACGAAAGAAACAAATAAATTTATACATTGGAAAAAATCAATTACATTTTTACATTCATTTGAATAATAATTGACAACGCATTTATTTTTATAATATGATGAAAAAACAATCAAACAAACTATAAATGTATGATGCCCCACGCATCAAGGTGGTGTCTTTCACCATTGAACAGGGCTTCGGTAATAGCATTGAACAATCACGGAGACAAGACGGACTCATTTCTTTTGGCGGAGATGTTGAACATGGATTGATGAACACGGGTCATACTAATGGCGACCACTCAGGTTTGGGTCAGTATGGCAATGGTGGTAATATTTTTGGAGAATCTTTATAAACTGAGACAATATATGAAAAAAAACATCATTTTGGCACTTTGTATTGCCACAGCCATACTCAGTTCCTGCAATAAGGACAACGGCACTATCTCTTTACGTGCCAACATCAATACCTATCAGAATAACGCTAAAGACAGCAAAACTCATGTTGATGATGATAGATATGTTTATTGGAATAACAATGATGGTGTGCAAATCAATGGCAATCGCTACTCTGTTAATGTCTCCGAATCGGATGATAACACTATAGCTACCATTGCCAATGTGACAGAATCGCATAACGGATATTGTGCTGTATATCCTGCCAGCCAAGAAGGAAACTCTGTTTCCACGGATAATGGCACCTGGAGCACGACCGTACATTTGCCCCAAACGCAGACATACCACGCCGAAAATGGTGCACAGGTTTTGTCTGCTCCCATGGCAGCCTACTGCCCTGCAAATCAAACAACTTCCTATCTAAACTTTAAGAACCTTTGCGCGCTGCTCAGAGTAGACCTTGCTGAAGCAGCAGATGTTGCATGCATCGAAGTCACCAACACCAATGCTGCCTTATGGGGTGATGCTACCATTTCTGGACCCACCTCTGGTAATGCTGATCCGACTCTCACCCTGACCACCTATACTGATGTTGCACACAAAACCGTCAAGCTTGATTTCACTAACAGCAATCCGAGGGTTAACAGCCGAGGTCCATTTTACGTAGTGTTACCCGGGAACATACAGCTTAGTGGCTTGACCATTAAGGTGTATACTTATAAAAGTACAAGTTCGTCGGATACAATCACACGCTTTACAAAATCAGGGAATAGTGATAGTGAAGTAAGTCTATCTCCCAATTATATCTACACCTATAGTACTGGCGATCAAGGTACTTTCGACTCTGAACAAGGCCTTGGCATTGGTGAATTTACTGTAGGAGAAGGTAAGAAAGTACGTTTTTCTACGGGTAACCTACAATATCAGGCTAGTACAGGCACATGGCGCTTCGCTGAGCACCAGTGGGACTTCATTGGCGACAACGCTAGTGGAATTGACGGAAACAATGCCTCTATAGATCAAAACTACTCTGGTTGGATTGACCTATTTGGTTATGGCACCAGTGGTGTTGCTCACAATGATAACACCTATTATCCTTATACAAAGACTACGGTCTCCAACGACTATGCCAGCATTACCATCAATAACACCAACCACGACTGGGGAGTGAACCCAATAATAAATGGCGGAAACCAGCCCAACAAATGGCGCACATTGACAAAGGATGAGTTTTCCTATCTTTTCAACAATCGAACTAATTACAATAATCTTCATAAAGATGTGTGTAAAGTTCACGAAGTAGATGGCATAATTATTCTGCCCGACAATTTCCCATATAGCCAATATAGTAATTTGAATTGGGGAGATTTATCTGACGACGAATGGAATGCAATTGCGGCTCGTGGCGCTATATTTATGCCTATAACAGGTAAGAGAAATGGTGTGAACATCGAAGGTCTCTATGATAATGAGAACTCAACCAAACAAGGATATTATTGGACTAGTCAATTCTACTCAAATAATAACTCCAATTATTTTTATTTTAAACCTAGCCGTTCTGATCGTGGTTACGGAACTGCCTATAATTACTATGGCATGGCTGTCCGCCTTGTGCGCGATGTGAACTAAACGCATCCGACTATATTACAAAAGGTCACCCTGATAAAGTGGTGACCTTTTTTTATATCCTCTACAAGAGGAAAAGATTATTACACGTTTTGTTCATAGGAAGATCTTTTGGGGGGGGGAGAGTTAGTCTTGAGTAGGTGCGAGTCGTCCCAAAGGGTACACCCGCGGTCCTTTTGAGAGGGACCGCGGGTGTTGGTGTGTGGGAGCTTAGTCAGCGGTAAAGTATGGCTCGCCGATGGCGTTGAAGATGGCACGCACCTGGGCAATGGTGTAACACTTTTGGAGGGTGTTGTAGCCGAGGCGGCGAAGCTCCTCTCTCAGGCCCGGGCATTTGCTTATTTCTCTATCCATCCAAGTGCGGGCAGCTCTGTCCTTACAGTCGTCTCCTCTGTACATGTGGCCAAGCTCTGCTTTGCCATAAGGTCGGACGGGCACTTCGAAATCGCTCTGTTTCATAGTTTTGCTTTATGATTGTTTGTGTGTGACTGTTGTTGTTCTTGTGGGGTTGTTTGGGTTGGGTCTGCATCGGGGTGTAGAAAGGCGTTGATGTTGTGGGTGACCAGCTGCTTGTAGGCAGCAATGAAGGCCTTGGCTTCGCTGATCTGCAGGAGGCTGGGGACGTGCGTTCGCACGATGTCGTAGAGAGTGCTCACCGAGAGGTGGTAGTAGGTAAATTGGCGGTCGATCCAGTCGAGCACATCAAGGTTGTCGAGGGTCTTGCAATAGGAAATGGTTTCATAGTGCATAGACACACATTGGTCGGGACGGTAGCCGTATTCGGGCAGCAGCTGCAGGGCCTTTTCTTCGGGCATGGCGTTGAAGAGCAGCTGACGGTAATAGCCGTCGGCGCAGACAACGATGGTGAGTTTTTGAATGTTGTAGGTGATAGTCATAGTTTTTTTTATTAAAGGGTTATCTATTTATCAAGAATTAGAGAATTAGAGAAAATGTAAAACGCTTTATTTTTGAATGTGATAAGAATTAGAGACTTTTAGATGGTTGAAAGGTTATTGGTTATAGGTTATTGGTTATTGACAGTTTAGAGTTGAGAGTTTAAAGTAAATCCGCGTAATCAAACCAAGCTTTAGCTTGTCAAAACCTTCTGCGTTTTCTGCGAGTTCTGCGAGAAATCAAAGTCCGCGCCAGCCATTCATGGTAAATTCAAGATAATTTGTGTTCAACTCAAAACCGGTCATTAAGGTTTATTCGTTTGGCTTCAGCATCGGGTCGTCGGTGAGTCCGCCGTAGGACTGGCAGGCGCCATTGAAGGCCTCGGCGCTGCTGTAGTGGTTGATGAGGGCTTGGTTGTTGCAAACCATGTGCTGGGTGGAGACATGGAGGCAATTGTGGGAAGTGCAGCGTGCGTGAACCCACACCATGCCTCCCACGGGGTCGACGCTGGCTGCCAGCATTCCATTGCGGGCAGCGAAACCTTCGAGCGGGTGCAGGAGGTGCTGGATGGGGGTGTTGCTGTTGGGGTTGAGAACGAGGGTGGTGCGGCTCATGCTGATGAAGGGACGGCCGTCGGTGGGGTCGACGTGCTGGCGCACCAGCAGGTAGAGGATGATGTCCTTGTAGTGGAAATCGTTGTTGTTTTTGATGATGGCCAGCGAGAGCTGCCCCAAGGTGGTGGTGGGAAGGGGATTGAGGTCGCCCAGGCTGATGTTGGTGCGCACACCCACGTCGTCGCGGTCGACGACGATGGGCGGCAGGATGCCGGTGCTGACGATGAAGGGGACGACCACGCAGGCGCAGTTGCCGGCCATCTCTTTGGTGAGGAAGATGCGGTTGCTGCCCAGGTTGAGGGTGAAGAAATGGTTGTAGTGGGTGACACCCGGACGGAGCCCCTCGAAGTAGGGCCTGGCACCACAGGGGAAAGCCTTCCAGAAGTTGACCAGGTTGCTCCAGCTGGTGCGGGTGGTCATCTGCGCAGCCTTGCGGGTTACCTTGCGTTTGTTAACATTGGCCTGCATGGCATAGGTGCGGCCATTGCGGGTGAAATAGGTCGTGTCGCCGACACGGCCGTGCAAATAGTTGAAAAGTCTTACTTTAGCCATAGATATTATTATTAAAGGTTTACTATTAATCAAGAATTAGAGGGTAGAGATGGGTTGCTGGGTGGTTGCTTGTCCTCTTGGCCCACCACATGTTGTTGATTTCTTGGCTAATACCTGCGCTGATCTTGTTGTTAGAAAGATAAAAAAGCGAGGAGTTAGCAAGGAGATGGCAAGGAAATAGCATGTGGGAGACCTGGCAAGGGTTGAGGATGCCACTCCCCTCGAGTTGGGTGGCGGCGGCACGGACCCCTGAGGTAGGGGCTGGTTGCTGGGGGTGTTGTTTTGAAAGAGTTTCATCATTTTAGTTTGTTTTTTCGACTGCGAAAATAAAAAGTTTTTTTTACCCCGAAGTTGGGTTATTTTCCTACCTATGATGAAGTTACTATTGATGTAGGATGTGAGGTATTTATGTTGGTACGATAAAAATACGATTAATGTACGATGGATTGAAAAAAATAGTGTATATTTGCAAAAGCAAAAAAACAGCAGTATTGTCGCTTATTATGATATAAGTGACTTATTAATAGCGTAATGAAATGTATGAAAATGACCATAACCCAGCTGCACGAGAGAATCCTCCGCCTGAAAAAACGGAGCCACTTCTTCATGAGGCCCAGAGGAAAATAGAAGCGAGCAAGGAGACGCTGCAATTCCTCGGTGGCCTGAATGACATTTCGCTATTCAAAAATTATTGCGATGAGAACAAGGTTAAATTTCCTGACCAGCAGAAACTTGTCTGCGAGCTCTATAAGTATTGCAGCAATGCCGGGTACTACAGGTCGCTGCTCGAGTATGCCTTGAGCTTGTTTGAGGTGAACCAGTTGCGTGAGCAACTTTTGTCGCGAATCAAGGGGCTGCCCATCGTACCTTCATCGGATGTCCCATCTGTTATCCCCAAAACCGAGGGTGTGAACCGGTCGGAGCCGACTGCCCAGGTGGTTTTTGGGGCCTCACAAGATACGCCTGTGAAGCCTTTCTGGCTTTCGGAAAACGGAAGTCGGATAAGTATGGACACTTGGCACAATTTTGTTCATCGGCTGGTGCTGGCCGGCTATTTCGATAAGGAGCAGATACGCGACATAGAGCTGTTGCTGGGAATCAACCGCAGGGACGAGATGCTAAAACGACCCATCCGTTTCCATGGCGACAAGAACCATGTGGCATTCCTCTTTGGCGCACTTTATGGCACGCTGTTCTACGAGCTGGAAAAGCCGTATGATGTCCCAGCCATTGTCTATCGTCGGATGGATTGTGCGTGTAGTGTACATTTTGAGCCGGGCACCTACTGCTGCCCCAACCTCATCGTGGTGCCCCGCGGCCAGGGACCCAACGCCCAGGGGGTCACGCGCGAACGCTACTGGGGCATTGTGGCCCCTGCCATCAGCTACGACCCGCCCATCAAGCCCACCAAAGACCCCGAACACAGCTACAGCAACGCCTTGCAGGTCTGTCGCACCATCGAACCCCAAAAAGTGGCCCCGCTGCTCGTGGCCCTACAGCCCATAGGGTTTAAGAGGGTTGTTAGTTGAGGGGGGATAGAGGAGATAGATTTGATAGAGGGGGTGGAATTGATAAATTTGATAGAGGGGATAGAGGAGATAGAGGGAGGGGGGGATGGGGTTGCTGGGGACAACAAAAAAGCCCACCGAGGAGGGTGGGCTTTTTTGTTTGATGCGGATGATTATTAGTAAGTGAGTGTGGGGGCTTGGGAGGTGGAGGCGGGTACCGTCCAGCGGGCCAACATGGCGTTGCTGCCAAGGGATGTTACTGTCTGGTTGAGGAGCACACCCACATGGGTTGCATTTACTTGATAGCGATAGGCGGTGCCATCGTGTGTATACTTGGACACGCCAGACAGGTTGTCGGGGTCGTAGGTGCCGATGGCGGAGACTTGGTCGCGATAGTAGCATTTGCTTAACTTGGCATCGCCGCCCATCTCACCACAGATGTCGGCATAATGGCCGTTGGTTCCGTCGATGTTGTCATTCAGGCCATAATAGCAGTTTACCACATAGGCGTCGCCATCCATCCTGCCCACAATACCACCCACGTAGGCGTTGGCGGCAACAATGACATGGCTGGTCGAGGCAGCGGTGTTGAGGAGGGTGTAGCTGTTGTAGATGGCGCTGTTGAGTAAATGTCCGGCTATGCCGCCCACACGGTGGGCAGCCGTGGCACCGTCAACGGTCATCTGTACCCCTGCATGGCAATTGCGCACCACGCTGGTGCCTGACGAGGTGGACACCACATCGCCCACGATGGTTCCTATGTAGGTGGCCGTAACAGGCATATTGTCAAATCTGACTGTCCCCGTCACCTGGCAGTGGTCGATAACGGACTTGCTGGCTCGGGCACATATCACACCGCCTGCTGTAGCATTGACTATGTGCACCGTGGCGCCGTTCACCTTTAGGTTTTTGATAGTGGCTCCGCTTATATGGCCGAAAAGGCCCTGGGGCATCTCCAGGTTGCTGAGTGTGTGGTTCTGTCCGTCGAAGAGTCCGGTAAAGTGGTTGGACTCCGTGCCGATGGAACCTAACAGCACATTATTTGTCATATCTATATCCTGCATCAGTTTGTAAGTGGCGCTGGCAAAGGGCTGTGCGTTGACGATGGGCTCATAACCCATGGATACTAATTTCTGCATGCTCTGCAGGTCTTGAGGGGTGGATATTTGATAGGGATTATTGGTAGTGCCGAGGCCCTTGAGCACCATGGTGTGCGGGTCGTTCAAGGAGATGGCGATAGGCGCCAGCTGGTTGCGGGCAAAAGTGCCGTTGGCTGCGCTGCCCTGGGTGTGGGAGAAGGAGTATACGGTAACGCCATTGGCATTAGCCACATCGTCGGTTGCCGTTACGCCGATGGTGAACTTGTTATTGGAATATTGGTCGGTAGGAGGCAGAATGACAAAGAACGTCACCTGCCCTGCAACAGGCAGGCGAAGTCCTTGAGTGCCGAAATCCATGGTCAACCTCTTGTTGGCCTCAGCAACCGTTCCGCCAGCCCATTGCAAGGCAGGGGTTTGGCCGTCAGCGCCGGTGATGCGGAATGCGCCATTGAGAGGAGCCTGGTCGTCGCTCACCTCCACGGTGTTGAGCAGCAGGGTCTTGCTGTAGTTGTTGTGGAGGGTTATCATCAGAGCGATGCAGGCGTTGTGGTAGCTGATGGTACCCGTGCGGGAGCCCAGGTAAGCCGTCATCACGGTGGGCACCATTTGTTTGCCATCCACCACGGTGTAGGACTGTGTTGCCGGAAGGGTAAGCCCTTCGATGGTGCCGTTACTGTAGGTGGCACCTGTGGCTATCGAGCTGGGGAATATTGACCAATAGCTTTCGGCTCGGGTTACGCCATTGATGTAGCATGTTGTCTCATTACCCACGGTGTTGATGACAATGGTTTTCTCGGTGCCGTTGATTTGCACGGCGTCGTTGTTGGACCAGCAGGTGAAGAGCTGCTCGTCGACAAATGCTTTGCCTACGCCACGGTAGTGTTCGGTATTCACCCGCAGGGTGACATTGCCATCTTCCTCTTTGGTGCAAGCGCCCAGCAGCACGGAGCCGCCCACCAGGGCTGCTATGGCCAGCCTCAGCAGGCGGCCCTCTTTATATATGTTCTTTATTCTTTTCATAGGTTGATAAGTTGATGGGTTATAGGTTATTGATTATAGATTATTGGAGAATATGCAAATTGCTTATTATGCATTTGATAAGAATTTGAGACTTTTGATTTCATGCAATTAGTGAAAATGGTCATAGGTCAGTCTCCAAAGAAATTATAATCGTCACTCGTGGCCGTATTGGCAAACTGGTCGTTGCCGAATCTCGCTCCACTGGCATCGTTTCCCGTCTCGAGGAAGTGGAACATGATATCGTGGTTCACCGTCTCATTGACACTGGCGGTAAAGCCGCTCTCCACCTCAAATGGCACCACGGTCACCTTGGGAGTTAAATATTTCGTCTTCATCTCTTTCAGCTTTTTATTGTTAGATTTTATATCTCGTTTTCTCGCCTCAGCATACAAGCAAGCTTGTCTGCATTCGGCTCAACGAAAACGTTCATTTCTTCGCAACAGACGTTTTCTCGCCTCGGCATAGTGCAAACACTTCGTGATTTGCCCTCTGCTCTCGGCTTATCGAAAACGTTCATTTCTTCGCAACAGACGTTTTCTCGCCTCGGCATAGTGCAAACACTTCGTGATTTGCCCTCTGCTCTCGGCTTATCGAAAACGTTCATCATTTCGTTTTATCTCACCACAACCTTTTGGGCATAGAAGTTGCCCACCTTCACCAAGTAGACGCCTGCAGTAGGCAGGGTTACGCGATGCTGGAGGCCTGTGGCGGCTTGGCCGCTGTAGACGCAACGGCCCAACATGTCGTAGATGACTACCGGGGCCGTTTCAACCACCGTCACGGTCACCTCATGCTCATGGCTGGTGAGGGTGACTTTGCTGTCGGTCGACTCGAAAATGGCCGTATAGTCAACATCGCTCGTCACCGTTACAAAACGCGGATTGGTCATGTTGCCGTCGTGCCAGTATTTGAATGTATATCCGCTGGAGGGGGTGGCCGTCAGGCAGAGGGTGGAGAGATAGGGATAGGTGTTGTTGTTGATAGGCTCGCCCTCGATGGTGACGGTTCCAAAGTTGGCATCGTTGGCGGCTGCCGTGACGGTAAAGACGCACGGGGAAAAGATGGCCGTGTAGGAAACATCGGTAGTGGCTGTAACGGTGCGGGTGCTGGAAGTGGTTGCGTTGTCGCTCCAACGGCTGAACTGATATCCCGGCATAGGCGTGGCTTCGAGTGTGACGCTGGTTCCCTGCTGGTATGTGCCCGAACCTGTCACCGTGCCCCACGCGTCCTCATTGGCCACCGCGGTTACCACCACAGGATTGGTGATGCTGGCATCGTGGGTGCGGAAGGAAGACATGATCCATTGGCTGGCCACGGCATCATTTCTGTACTTGGCCCTGACGAAGACATTATAATAGGTGTCGTTTCTAAGGCCACTCAAGACTACTGAATGGGTTGTAGAATTCACGATGTCGAGCATTTCGGGTATCAACCCAACGCCATAGGCAACATCATAGCTTGAAGGGGTTAAGGTAGAAGATGGCATGGTCCAGCTCACCGTGGCCCCGCTGCTGCTCACATCACTCACAACAATTGATGTGGGATCCTCGGGCGAACCGCCGGAGAAGCCGAAATGGCCTCTGATGAGGAGAGGCATCGCATCGGTATAATTTTCCCATCCAGTACTTGTTTTGCCCCAGAAGCCACCGCTAATACCCGAAGCACAGTCGACAGCAATTTTATCATTACGTGTCCTACTCATAGTAATCCATACGGGTTGGTCGCGTAGCATGGCCACAGGAGTGGTCAGCGTCACAGAATCCCATCCATCAGATGTGAGCGTTACTGTAGTTGAAAACTGGATGTTTGCATCAACGGGGGCATCGCCTCCGACATATACTTTTACTGTATAAGTACCTTCATAGGCATGGAAGACCACCTTGTCTAAGGAGTCGAAAGGCGATACTCTGTCATAAGGCAGGTTGATTCCCCATTCTGTAATAGAACTCATTTGATTATAATAACAGAAACCCGGATTGTTGGCATTGTAGCATTCTCTGTACATGGAACTTGTTTGAGTGAAATAAGCCGTATAGGTTTGGTTGCCTCCGGTGGCGCGGAGGATGCGAGGATTGTATCGGTTGCCGTCGCTCCAACATTTAAAGGTGTAGCCGGTGGCGGGTGTGGCATTGAGGGTAATCATGTCATCGAAGTTGGTGTAGGTGCCACTTCCGCTAACGGTGCCGTGGCTTGGGTCATCGGGAATGGCGGTGACGAGGGTGGTGCCATCCTCAGGCGCTATCGTGGCCACAGGCTCAATGCCAATGATGGCATCGTTGTCGTAGTCGTAAGTATTGGAAGAAGTGGCTCCAGTGCCGCTGTCTTCCGGTCGCAAAAGACCAATAGCATAATAACCATCGGCCAATCCACCCCATCCCCAATTGACATGGAAGGTACCCTGGTCGCTGTATCCATCTAACACAAAGGCGTGTCCCCCACCCGATTGGCTGCTGCCAGAATAGAGAATGGGGCGTCCGGCATTCAACTCCATTTTCAGCACATTCTTCCACTCCGAATCGGAAAAACCCTCAGAAAAAATAGCATTGGTGGTGTACTTGTAATGAAAATAATTTCTGAGCGCCACATCAATAGTAGCATGGGATTCGGCATAGTTGCTAGCATGAGATGCGGAATGGGCTCCGCTACCATCAACCCCATATTGCATGCTCACGGCGATGCCAACATTATACATCAGCGATGCCACGGCGTTTATCTCGGCATCGGAGGAGGTGGAAGTCAGCGCATTGGGCATGTGCTCCCAATCGAAAGTGGTGTCGGAGAAATTAGAGGAAAGCACCACACCTGGAGTCCACTCGTAGCTTTTGGTTCCACGCCCTTGCCTGGGCCAATTCCAATATTTCATAACCTGAGCCATGGCGGTGGCCACGCAACCCGTCACGCAATGTTCATTCCCCACCATAGGACAATATTTGTTGTATGTCAACGACTGGTAGTCTCCGTTCCATTGGTGCCATGTGGTCGTCAGCAGGGGCTCCACCGAGGGGGCCACATGCCCCGAGGTCTTGGCTCCGGTTTGCTCCAGCATGGCCCATTTTGCCAACACCTCGTCGGAAGGTTCCACCTCACGATCCAGATAGAATTGAATCTGGTTGTCGTAGTCTTGGAGCCAAGCCACAAGATGCTCGGGCATTTCTTTTGTGAGGAAGGGTGTGGTTTCTGAGTAGCCCAGGATGGGAATGACACAGTCGTCCTTGCTCACCAGCACAAAGCCGCTCGCATCGCCGCCCGTGAAGATGTAGAAATGGTTGAAATGGGTTTGCTGCGTAACATCGGTTAAGTCATACTGCAGGAGCATCTTCAGGTTCTGGCTGTAGGCAAAATTCGTTGCCACTCGGCGGGCACGTTCGGGAGTTACCGGATTAGCATAAACCGCCCAAACAGTACACACGAGTGCCAGAAAAAACAATATTTTTTTCTTCATATTTATGTATTTTCTTATTATTCAATTAACAAAACAATTATTTTTTCAGCATGCTGTTTATCTCAGCAATGTTACAGTTCCTTTCAGCGTCTTCCAGCCGTTGACCTTGGTGTCGATGTAGCGGATATAGTAGACGTAGGTTCCTTGCTTGAGCGGGCGGCCGTCCTTGGTGCCGTCCCAGTCGTCGGTCAGTCCGTCAAACTCCTTGATTAATACACCTTGGCGGTCGTAGATCCACACTTTCAGCTCGTTGATGAAGCGATTGGCCACCACCTTGAAACGGTTGTTATCTTCCCGTCCGGGCGTGAAGACATTCGGCACCATGATGATCACGCTGTCGATCACTTCACCCCAATGCTTGTCGACAACTAAGGTGTAGTAGATGATGCTGTCGCAAGAGTCGTTGATGCCAATATAGATGGGATAGGATGTTTGTTCCCCACCAAAGGTAACGCCATTGAAGGTCCACGGCAGCTGTTCGAGCCCGATGGTGTCGCTGATGAAGGAGCAATGGGGACAGGTGACCAGGTCTATGGCCCACAGCGTGTCGCATCCTGACTGGGTCCAATAGGTTGTATCATAGAAAAGCGTGTCAACATGAAAGTATTCCACCCCGTGGAAATAGTAGCCACCTTCGCACAACCGCACAAAGATGGAGGTGTCTATGCGGTTTTTGATCCAGAGCGAGACGGACATCGTGTCGGGGGTGCGGGTGAAGTATTCTTTGCCGCCCACATAGACATCCTTGCTCTCGTCCCGCCAGCGGATGATGCGTTTCACCTCATAACGGCCGGTGTCTTGATAAAGATGCCTCACCTCCTGTCCCTGGTCGTAGGCCAGCGATAGCCGTGTTCCGTCGCCCAAGTCCCATTCAATGCTGTCGGCGGGTCGTTCGCTCCAACCCCTCAGCACCAGAGTGTCATAGAGGCACCACATGCTGTCCCGCTTCACCTGGTCGGCCGCTATGCCATTCACAGTCAGGTAGCAGCCGCCGGGTTGCTTGTGGGGCAATGTCCACAAGGCATGCATCTGGTCCTTGAATTGCTGACAAAAGGCCATGAAATAGCCCTCGCGGGTGCAATAAATGTGGTGCAGACCTAAGGAGTTGAACTGGCTGTTGCGGTCGAAATAGGCATAGCTGAACGGGGTGCCGCCAATGACGTTGAAAAACTGACTCACGGAGTAGTCGTCGATTCGCATGTAGGGCACGTCGGCAGTCCTACAAATGAGGTGGGTTTCGAAGTAACCCGCATAAATATTGTGGTTATTGTCGATGTAGAAAGGAGTATGGTAGTTGATGGGATTGGAGCTCCACCACTCGGTTGGTTTCACGATCAGCATGGCTGGGTCGCCCCAATAGCCCAATGAATATTTGCTGCCCATTGAGAACACAGCTATCTGCACAGGCTCTGTGGTGGTGATTACGAAAGGGCCCTCACCCTCGCTCAGCTGGAACCACTGGGTTTCGTAGGCATTCATCCGCAGCGTGCGCATCCTGCCCGACAGGCGCGAGTCGTCCACTATTGTCACCGTGGTGCCCTCACCCAGGGTGGTGATGCGAATGTAGTCGTCTCTGGAATATTGCAGGTTTGGAATAATGAAACTCTTCCCCGCATAGGCAGTTGGCAGGGCCATTTCTATGGCCATATCAGAGTTCGATGTCCCACCACGCCACCAACAAAAAGGTATCAGGGGGCAATTGTGGCCCTCTATCACAGCAATACGTTTGCCATCAAGCGCCCTCACACGGGTTCCGCTCAAGTCGGTCACTTCCACAATATACTGTTCCATCGTTGGCACATAGCTGTGGGTATAGAATGAGTCAATAGTCCAGGAATTTGTGTCCTTAGCGCCTTCATGCCACATCTGACCTCGCATCAACATTACCCTCAGCGTGTCGCCTGCATGATGCCCCATCCAGTCGTCTTCGCTCAGCACTACCTCCACCATCGTGCTGTCCTCGGTGGCCACCACGTCAAAAAAACAGCCGTCGACACCGTAAGCCTCGGGATAGCTCTGAATCACGTATTCATCTCGCAGCATCTCTGTGGGCAGCAGCTGCACCACATCCATCGATCCCAAAGCTCTCACCAGCATAGCCACAGAAATGGTATCGGTGCTGCTCACATGTATGGCCTTGTTTTGGGGTCCGTAGCCGGGCTGACTCGTCGTGGGCACACTGGGGGAAAGCGTATCGATATATCTAACATATTGCTCGGGCACCTCCAAGAAATTCACGGTGTCCATCCGTACATTGACATACGTATGGGGCTGTACCTCATAGTCCTGGCTGTACCCCATCATGGGCACCTCCACGGTCACCGTGCAGAAATGTTCCGCCGTCACACAGAGCGTTGTGGTATTTGGCGACAAGGCCGAATACGTCCGCGGCGCACAGAACCAGAAGTCGGTGCCAGTCGTGGCCCAAATATCATTTCTGTGGTCGGCATAATCTTGTGATTGTCCGGTTACGGCCATGGTTAATCCTACCAGCAAAAACAGCCATTTTCTCATGATATCTTTTCGTTTTTTAATAGTCGTTGCAGTTTTCTCAGCATTTCTTGTCCACATTTATTAAACGACTAATACATTATTAAAAAAACGTTGCAAAGATACTACTTTTTCGCCATTCTGCAAAAAAAATATCAACAGCCACTCCTCAAAAAAGGAATCTCAATAATATCGCACGGCTCAGAACGGCCCTGCAAGGTCCCAAACAGCTATAGACACAAAATCCTCAACCTCTGGCAACAACCGCCTCACAAACAAAGACAACTGTCGCCAACGCTTACCACAATCCTAAGCCATAGGACACACCTACTCGCGATTCGTCACCTCAGATAGGTCGCCACCTCGTTGCTGAAAATCTGGTAGATGTCCTCATCCTCACGCTCGCAAACCGCGAAACTCTCACTCACCAGCCTGTCCAACAACGGGTCGTCGCATGGATCGTCGGGGTGATAATCCAACCACTCCATCTCATGATAAATGTGGTGTGCCAAGGCAGCCACCTCCGAGGCACTTCTGATATGGCTGTTGTTGCTGTAGTTTATCATAGTCACTTCTTGTTTTATTTGTTTTCAGTTTGCAAAAATACCAACAAACACCCATCCCACAAAGTACCGACTGATATAATTATCAACAAGTTATTAACCGAATTACCCAAGAGCAAGCAATCACAACGTTCTCCATGGCCTCCCCTATCCCACAAATAATCACAGTCGACCAAAATGCCACACTTGTTTCGACCATCATCTCCCCATGCATCTTTGTTAGATTACTGATGGTTAACCATTGGGGTTGTACTATTCATTTTGAACTATCTGGAGTGACTTCAATTTATTACTTATGAAAACTAATTGCACAAATGCAACGAATTGATGATTTGTGTTTTCTTTCTGTTACTAAGTGATGGTATAATAATAAGGTGAAAAAATGATAACTATTGAGAGCGCGTTTCTTCGAAACGCTAATAGTCTGACATCCAACACTCCCACACTGTATGCGGGGTTATTGAGAGTAAGGCTCTCCGAGCCTTTATCGTTACAACATATTTTTTAATCATTACTAAAAACAAATATAATTCTCTATAAGAATTTGAATTCCAATTTCTTCATCATGAGAAGACAATCAGATGGAATGTGTTTTTGTTTTAGTATTCGTTTTTTTAAAATTTGCATTCAGTTTTTTTTAATAATTTTGCAAGAAGATGAGAAAACAAAATTTTTTCATAAATTACTGAATAGGAATATATTATTATGCAAAATACAAATACTCCAAAACCGAAAGTATCCATTATTGTGGCAGTATACAAGGTGGCGGATTATATAGAGCAATGTGCCAGAAGCCTTTTCGAACAGACCTTAGATGACTTGGAGATAATCTTTGTGGACGATGCCACCCCTGATGATAGCGTGGCCATCATTGAACGCACCCTACAAGACTATCCCAACCGCCAAGGACAGGTGAAAATACTGCACCATGAGCACAACATGGACCTTCCTCAGACCCGCAAGGACGGCTTGAATGCCGCTACTGGAGAATACCTCATTTATGTGGATGGTGACGATTGGGTGGAGCCCAACTATGCTGAGCTATTGTACACTAAGGCTAAGGAGTCGGGGGCAGATGTTGCGGAGTGTGATTTCTACTACGATACAAAAAAAGGATTGTGCGTAGGTAGCGCAGCGCCTAACGGCGAAGGGAAAGATGGGGAAAGGATGCGCGATGACACGCTGAACAGGGAATGTTGGCCCAATCTTTGGTTTCGGATGGTACGGAGGAACCTTTACAACGAACATAATATAGTATGGCCATCAAGTGGAATGGCAGAAGATGTTGTGATTAATTCTCAAGTAGTGTACTACGCTAACAAACTAGTGCATGTGGCTGTGCCCCTTTACCACTATCGGTACAATCCCTATTCTTACCTGAACACTAAAAATGAGGATAAAATAGTTAAGCGATGTAAAGGGTTTACCTCGAATATAAGAATAGTCGAAGCTTTCATGAAGCGGGAGGGTATTGAGAAAAGGTATAGGAACGGTCTTCTGACATCGAAAAAGATGATGTTAGAGATCCTATACCCCCTGATATATAAGCCAAAGTATTGGTGGATGTATGTGAGCACCTTCCCCGAAGCAAACTGGATGCTGTTGAATGGCATTGGCAAACCAAAACTCAAAATGAGGAAACGGATGCAGTTGCTGACCATTCTACTGGGTTTTTACCCTATTTACATGGTTATAAAATATAGAATAAGTAAGAATTAAGAAAGACAGTTAAATATATATGGATGATATGAACAATCACACTCCCAAGGTAAGCATTGCTGTGGCAGTGTACAAGGCGGCGGATTATATTGAAAAATGCGTCCGGAGCCTGTTTGAACAAACGCTGGATGACTTGGAGTTTATCTTTGTGGACGATGCCTCGCCGGACGAGAGCGTGGCCATCATAGAACGCACATTACAGGATTATCCTAATCGCCAAGGACAGGTGAAAATCTTGCACCATGAGCAAAACATGGACCTTCCTCAGACACGCTGGGACGGCCTGAATGCTGCCACGGGCGAATACTTTATATACGTGGACAGTGACGATTGGGTAGAGACCAACTACGCCGAACTGTTGTACAACAAAGCCAAAGAGACGGAGGCTGACATTGTTGTATGCGACTTTTATATAGACAAAAGTAACGAATCAAAGGTCTTTTATTCCTTGCCCGATGATGAGGGAGATGTTGGAGAAAGGCTGCGCGATAATACATTAAATAGGCAGTGTTTCCCGACTCTTTGGATTCGACTATTCCGCAGAAGACTGTTTTATGAAAATGAAATTGTTTGGCCAAAATATGGGATGTCTGAAGATGTGACTATTATCCTCCAAGCAACATATTATGCCAAGAAATTGGCTTATTTGAATGTCCCTCTTTACCATTACTGGAGAAATGAAAACTCGTATTCACAGCTGAAAGATGAAATGAGTATTTATAAGAGGTTTTATAGTGCAAAAGGGAATATAGACATCCTGAACAAATTCATGCGCCAGAAGGGTATTTCTGCCAAATATGCCTCAGGAATTATTTTCGGTGAGATTGAAGTGCGCAATTACCTGATACCTTTACTCAATAAACCCAAATATTGGTGGAAACACATCAGCACTTATCCTGAGATTAACTTGATTTTCCTTTTTCCAAACAAATATTACAACCCACCTTTACGCAAACGGCTACGAATGTTGATTACCCTACTTGGTCTTTATCCACTATTGAGCAAAGTGATAGGTGAAAAGGATGTGTGATTTCGTCAACCGATGGGATGGCGGGCAATTGTTGATAGTCTTTCGGGCTACTTGAGTGGGATGATGTCTGACCAGCGGGTAGTGTAGTTGGGACTTTTGAATTCGCGTTTGATGGCCTCTTCAAATTTCGGTGACTTGTCTCCCCTCCCCTTCCCCGGATATTGTTGTGAGCCGAGGACGATGGTTTCGGTGCCATTTACTTTGTTGAGGCGGTCGACCACTTGGTCGAGATGCTTGATTTTTTGAAACCGGTCGGCATCGAAGTCGAGGAAGTTTGTTTGTATGCCTGGACCTGAGTCGATGCTCATGACGATGACCCCTGCACGTTTATAGGAAAAGCCGGGACGGTAGATACCTTCTGCACAATGTGCCGCAGCCTTAACGATGTCGATGGAGTTGGCCGTGGGAGTAAGAAAACGGTGTTCGCCATAATTGTTGTACTGTGGGAGGTCCTCACGGAAAGGATTGGTGGAAAGGAAGACCGACACCACGGAGGCCACGGTGTGCTGTCGGCGTAGCTTCTCAGCACAACGGGCAGCATAGTTGGAAAGGTGGGTGCGGAGGGTGTCGAAGTCGGAGATCATGCCGTTGAAACTGCGGCTGACGCAAATGCTCTTTTTCTTGGCCATTTCCTCGTTGGGAACACAATCCTCGCCATTGAGCTCGCGCCAAGTGCGGAGGATGACCACGTTTCTGAAAGTGGCGTTAACGGCCTCGGCACTCATGTCGGCAAAGTCCCCTGCCGTGTGGATTCCCATGCGCTGAAGACGGTCGGCATAACGGCGGCCAATGCCCCACACCTCATGTATGTCGTAGAGCGCAAGGGCTTTGCGGCGTTTGGCATCGGTGTCGATGAGACAGCAATGGTTGTAGCCTTTGTAGTGTTTGGCAAAATGGGAAGCCATCTTGGCAAGGGTCTTATTGGGTGCGATGCCGATGCTTACGGGCATGCCGATGTTGTGACGGACTTTGAGGTGGAGCTGTTCGCCCCACGCTTTGAGGTCGATGGAGTCCATGCCATGGAGACAGAGGAAGGCCTCGTCGATGGAGTAGCGGAAATACTCGGGAGCCTCATGAGCGAGAAGGGTCATGACGCGACCAGTGAGGTCACCATAGAGCTCGTAGTTGCTGGAGAAGACAGCAATCTTCTGGCCGGGAAAGAGCTCGCTGAGCTGAAAGTAGGGAGTGCCGGCTTTGATGCCCATCTGCTTGGCCTCGTTGGAACGGGCGACAACACAGCCGTCGTTGTTGCTGAGGACCACCACGGGCTTGCCGTTGAGGTCGGGGCGGAAGAGACGCTCGCACGAGACGTAGCAGTTATCGCAATCAACAATGGCGTACATAGAGTAGAAACAATAGACGAACAGGCAGGTTATTTATCGTGATTTTTGATGGTGAAGATGACCACGCCCCACACCTCGAAGTCGTCGTCGGGGAGGATGCGTATGGGCTGGTAGAGGGGGTTGGCGGGCCGTAGCTCGATGTAACCTTCTTCACGGTGAGAGAGGTCGAGGTACTTGATGGTGAACTCGTTGTTGATGTATGCCACCACGATGCTGCCGTGGTGAGGCTCGCGGGAGCGGTCGATAACGGCTATGTCGCCATCACCGATACCGGCGCCTGTCATGGAGTCGCCATGCACTCGTCCATAGAAGGTGGACTCGGGGTGACGCACTAGGTCGCGGTTGAAGTCGAGGCTGTCGTGGATGTACTCCTCAGCAGGACTGGGAAAGCCAGCTCGGAGCTCGGGAGTGAGCTGTAGCTTGAGCGATTGAGCGAAGTGGCCTTGGATAATTTCTATCGTTTTCATGCATTTGAGGGGGTACTATAGGGATAAACCCTATTGACCGATTGGGGATATAACGAAATGAATAACGAAAAAAAACATTTTTTAGTGTGACAAGTGTAAAATCACTACAAATAATGATTTGACGAATGGAGAAAGGATTGTATTTTTGTAAAAACAATGAGACGAGAAACTAGGAGCGGGAGGCAGCTAATAAGAGATTGTGAAACTGAAAGGTAGCGAAGATGTGTGAGGGGACAGTGAAACCGTTTTTGAAGCATAAAAAAGAAAAAAAATGACACTGAAGGAATTGCAAATTGGGAAGTCGGCACGCGTGACGGCCGTAGGCGGCGAAGGTGCCAACCGTCAGCATATACTGGATATGGGTGTGATACCTGGTGTGATTGTGAAGTTGGTGAAGATGGCCCCTATGGGTGACCCCTTGGAGCTACAGGTACACGGCTATGCCCTGGCTCTACGTAAGACCGATGCCGACAGGATTGAAATAGTTGAGACTACCGACAAGGACGATGCTGACATTTGGCACACCAGCGAGAGCACTCGCGAGGAGCGCAATATCCCCTATATCGTCAACCTGCCCGACCACAACCCCCACCCCGGCTTTGGCGAGGACGACGACCTGAACCGTTCGTCCAAAAGCCGACGTGAACACAAGGACAAAGCGCTGCCAGAAGGCACCCAACTAACCTTTGCTTTGGCAGGACAACAGAACTGCGGCAAGACCACTCTCTTCAACCAGCTGACAGGGTCGCGCCAGCATGTGGGCAACTTTCCAGGCGTGACTGTGGACCGCAAGGACGGTATCATCATAGGTCATGACGAAACCGCCGTCACCGACCTACCCGGCATCTACAGCCTCTCAACCTATACAGATGAAGAACTTGTAAGCCGCCAGTTTATATTGGAGCAGCAACCCAAAGCCATTATCAATATCGTAGATGCCGGCAACATTGAGCGCAATCTCTACCTGACCATGCAACTGATGGAACTGGACATTCCCATGGTGCTGGCCCTGAATATGATGGACGAGATGCGCAACAATGGAGGATCCGTGCGCGTGAATGAGATGGAGCGCATACTGGGCATCCCTGTGTTGCCCATCTCGGCTGCCAAGAACGAGGGCATTGACGAGTTGGTGGACCACGCCCTGCATGTGGCCAAATATCAGGAAAGACCACTGCGTCAGGATTTTTGCGACAAGGAGGACCACGGTGGGGCCGTGCATCGCTGTCTGCATGGCATCATGCACTTGATAGAAGACCATGCCGCAGCAGCCAACATACCCCTGCGCTTTGCCGCCACCAAGGTGGTTGAAGGAGACCTAAAGGTATTGGACGCTTTGAAATTGGATTCGAAAGAGTTAGATACGATAGAATCTATCATAGAAGAAATGGAACAAAGCCGAGGTTTGGACCGAGCTGCTGCCATTGCCGACATGCGGTTCAGTTTCATACGCAGACTGTGCCGACAGACTGTTGTCAAACCCCGCGAGAGCAAGGAGTATCTGCGCAGCCGTCAGATAGACAAGGTACTGACAGGCCGATGGACTGCCCTGCCTATCTTTGTAGTGGTGATGGCTGCCGTCATATACCTATCCATCGAGCTGCTGGGTGGCCCCCTGCAGGGACTGTTGGAGATGTTTTTTGAATGGTTGGGCGTGGTTTCGGCCAACGCCATGACCCGCTGGGGCGTGTCGGACGTAGTGCAGTCGCTCGTGGTGGATGGCATTATCAACGGTGTGGGTGCCGTGGCAAGTTTTGTACCCATCATCATCCTGCTTTTCTTCTTCCTCAGTCTGCTGGAAGACAGTGGCTATATGGCCCGCGTAGCTTTTGTGACCGATAAACTGCTGCGTCGCTTGGGTCTCTCGGGACGTAGCATCGTGCCCCTACTGGTGGGCTTCGGCTGCTCCGTGCCAGCCATCATGTCTTCAAGAACCCTCTCATCACGGCGTGACCGCAAACTGACTGTACTCCTCATCCCCTTCATGAGTTGTTCGGCCAAGATACCCATCTATGGCTTTTTTGCCTCCACCTTCTTCCCCGAAAAGAGCTGGATGGTGACCTTGGGCATGTATTTGCTGGGCATATTGGTGGGAATACTGGTGGCCCTTGCCGCCAAACATATCGGCACTAAGAGCAAGGCGGCCCCTTTTGTGATGGAGCTGCCAAACTACCGCATGCCCGGAGCCAAAAACGTAGGACATCTGCTATGGGATAAGACCAAGGACTTTTTGCAACGAGCATTCACCATCATCTTTCTGGCCACCATCGTCATCTGGTTCTTGCAGAAATTCGACTTCCATTTCAATGTGGTGGAGAATGGCGCTGGCAGTATGTTGGCATCCATTGCAGGAATAATTGCACCCCTTTTCCGACCTATGGGATTGGATAGCTGGCAGGTGGTGACAGCCTTGGTTAGTGGCTTTATGGCCAAGGAAAGTGTAGTGATGACACTTGAAGTGCTGGATGCGGCAAGCTTTGTCACTACGCTGACTGCCATTCCATTAGTAGTTTTCTGTCTGCTCTATACGCCTTGTGTGGCTGCCATTGCAACCGTGAAGCGCGAACAGGGTACCCGTATGGCTATCTTCATGGTGTTGTTCCAATGTGCAGTGGCTTGGGTGGTGAGTTATGTTGCTTATCTAATTGCATCGCTAATTATTTGATATGAATGTGGCATCCTACATCATTCTCTTTTTGGTCATGGCCGTATGGGTGGGCGTGTTGTGGTACTTGATAAGAAGAGGACGCAAGGCCAAAAAAGAACAGGAACAATGTGACGGGCAATGCTGTTGTTGCGCCCTACATGCAATGTGTGGCAAGAAGAGCCACTGAGAACAGAAAGTTTTTTTTGGTCATGTCGAGAAATTGTCGTATCTTTGCAAAGTTGTTGAAATACGACAGGGAGTGAGTGCATGCCGGAGATGGAACTGAACCATTGGCAACATTCTTTGATAGCGACCAAACTTATACACAATGATTAAAGAATATATCGAATCTAATAAAGACCGCTTTGTAGAAGAGCTTTTCTCGCTCATTCGCATTCCTTCTATCAGTTCAGAATCAGAACATAAGGCCGATATGGTGCGCTGTGCCGAACGTTGGTGCCAGCTGCTAGCCAAGGCTGGTGTAGATGCTGCCGAACTGATTACAACTACAGGCAACCCCCTCGTTTATGGCGAAAAAATTATTGACCCAGCCAAGAAGACCGTGCTCGTTTATGGTCACTACGACGTGATGCCTGTCACACCGCTGGAACTGTGGAATACCAACCCCTTTGAACCTGTCATCAAAGACGGCCGCATTTGGGCCCGCGGTGCCGACGACGACAAGGGACAGAGCTTCATGCAGGCCAAAGCCTTCGAAACCATGGTGGAGACAGGCACCCTGCCCTGCAACGTGAAGTTCTTGTTGGAGGGCGAAGAGGAGATAGGGTCTCCCGCCCTAAAAGAATGGATTAAAACACCCGCCAATAAAGAAAAGCTAATGGCCGACGTTATTCTGGTGAGCGACACCGACATGGTGAGTGCCGAATTGCCCAGCATCACCACGGGGCTACGCGGCTTGGTGAAATTTGAGATGCGCCTAACAGGTCCCGACCACGACTTGCACAGTGGCGACTTTGGTGGCACGGTTTCCAACCCCATTAATGTGCTCAGCCAGATGATAGGCACAGTGCTGGACAAAGAGGGGCACATCACCATCCCCGGTTTCTACGACGATGTGCTGGAGTGCAGCGACGAGGAACGGGCCCTCATCAACAAAGCTCCCTATAGCGAGGAGGAGTACAAGAAAAGTGTGGGCGTGGAGGTGCTACACGGCGAGGAGGGATACACCACCCTAGAGCGCATCGGCATTCGTCCCACTTTCGATGTATGCGGCATTCAAGGCGGCTATAGCGGTGAAGGCTTTAAGACCATCATCCCATCCGTGGCATGGGCTAAACTATCTTTCCGTCTGGTGGCCAACCAAGACCCCAACCGCATCGCCCATCTGGTGGAAGACTATTTCCGCAGCATCTGTCCGGAGAGTGTGAAGATAGAATTCACTTTCTATGAAAAAGGCATGCCCTATGTTTGTCCCATAGACCTGCCCGAATACAAAGCAGCCGAATGTGCCTTCATGGACACCTATGGTCAACAGCCCATCCCTGCCCACAGCGGTTGTTCCATCAGCATTGTGAGCGATTTCGAACAAGAACTGGGGCTCAAGAGTATTCTGTTGGGCTTTGGCCTTGGGGCCGACAACATCCACGCACCCAATGAGAACTACCGCCTCGACCGCTTCTTTAAGGGCATTGAGACTGCGGTGGCTTTCTTCCAGCATTATGCCAAATAGCAATCGATAGGGACGCTGATTAGCATTCCCATGATAACTATATGAATAATAAACAAAACAAATTAATATTATGAAAGATGTAAAAGCTTACATTGAGGCGAACAAAAATCGCTTCTTAGAAGAATTATTTGACCTCATTCGCATTCCCTCCATCAGTGCCGAGAGCGATCACAAGGCTGACATGATGCGTTGTGCTGAAAAATGGAAAGAATATCTGCTGCAAGCTGGCTGCGACAAGGCCGAGGTGATGCCCACCGTGGGAAACCCAGTAGTCTATGGCGAGAAAATCATCGACCCCAAGAAACCCACCGTGCTCGTTTATGGCCACATGGATGTGATGCCCGTTGAGCCTATCGCCGAGTGGCGCACCTCCCCTTTCGAACCCGTCATCAAGGATGGCAAGATTTGGGCTCGTGGTGCCGACGACGATAAAGGACAGAGTTTCATGCAAGCCAAAGCTTTCGAGTTTATGGTCAAGACCGGCCAACTGCCATGCAATGTCAAGTTTATGATTGAAGGTGAAGAGGAAATCGGTTCCGGCAGTCTATATGGTTTCTGCGAAGCTCACAAAGAGATGCTCAAGGCCGACGTTATTCTGGTAAGCGACACCAGCATGATTGCCCCCGACGTGCCCAGTATCACCAGCGGCCTGCGTGGCCTCTGCTACTGGGAAGTGGAGGTTACTGGTGCCAACCACGACCTGCACAGCGGCATCTATGGTGGCGCTGTGGCCAATCCCATTAATATCCTCTGCAAGATGATTGCCGGCCTGCACGACGAGAACAATCACATCACCATCCCTGGCTTCTACGACGACGTGCTGGTCATCAGCGACGAAGAACGTGCCCTCATGGCACAGGCCCCCTTCGACGAAGAGGCTTACAAGAAAGAGTTGGACATCAAAGCTGTACATGGTGAGAAAGGTTTCACAACCAAGGAGCGCACCGGCATCCGTCCCTGCCTCGACATTTGTGGCATATGGGGCGGCTACACGGGTGAAGGTTCCAAGACCGTGCTGCCCAGCAAGGCATATGCTAAGATTAGTACCCGTCTTGTGGCCAATCAGGACTTCAACAAAATCAGCAAGCTCTTCCAGCAATATTTCGAGAGTATAGCACCCGACTGCGTCACTGTCAAAGTGACTCCTTGTCACGGCGGCGCCGCCTATGTCAGCCCCTTGGAGATGAAAGCCTACAAGGCTGCTGAGAAAGCCATGGAAACCACTTATGGCAAGCGTCCCATCCCCACTCGCAGTGGTGGAAGCATCCCCATCATTGCTGGATTTGAAAACATCCTAGGCACCAAGAGCATTCTTATGGGCTTTGGTTTAGGCAGCGACGATATCCATGCCCCCAACGAGAACTATCCCCTCGAACAGTTCTTCAAGGGCATTGAAACGATACCCTATTTCTACGAATATTTTGCAGAATAGAAGGAGAATGTAATAGTTAAAGATAATTGTGAAGGCTTTAGTATGGCATAAGGTTGTTTTTCCTATACTCTTTAGAAGACATTTTCTTTGAAAAGGAAATATAGAAAAAGTCATATTGCATACTAAAGCCTTTGTATTATTTTTTCTCTAAATACATATTGATTATCAAGATAAAGAGGACAATTGATAGTTTATAGTCAAGTGATATTGAGATTATTTAAAGTTCTCGATACTTGTATTAGTGCATTAAGAAAATGAAAAAAGTAATAGTTTTGGCTCTTTTGAGTCTGATGATTTTGCCTGTCATGGCGCAGGTGCCCACCGAGATTACCAAGGCTTTTCCCAAAGCCAAGAGTATCAAAAAAGAAACTAAATGGACCGTAGTTTATGACGCTCAGAAGAAAGTCCTTGGCTACGCCGTATACTCCAAACCAGCCAGCAACGGCATTAAAGGCTATGCTGGAGAGACTCCTCTATTGGTGGCCCTTAATCCCAAAGAACGCGTGCAGAAAGTGGTTCTGTTAGACAATAACGAGACACCCAATTTTCTGCAGTTGGTTATTGACTCGGGACTGCTCGACAGTTGGAATGGTATGAAACTAAAACGTGCCCGCAAGCACGAAGTCGACGTAGTGAGCGGTGCCACCTACTCTTCGCGCAGTATTATCCGTAGCTTCCAAGCAGCGATCAACACTGTTATCAATTAACAGTTGTCTGTTCAGAATGAGTGTAACAGATGCTTTTCCATTCTTTCATTCATAATTCTCAATTCTATATTCGTTTTGCTTGATTTGATGGTATTTGATGACATGGAGCGTTGCACCCCTGAGGAGGTGCAACGTTTGTTGTCACACGTTTCCGAACAGCGGTGTGAAGAGGCCATGAAGTTTAAACACATCTTTGGTCAGTTCACTTGTCTTAAGTCCTATGCCATGTTGCTTGAGATGCTGTTAAAACATGGATTGATAACTGAAACCACTCTCCCCGATTTTGTTCGCAACACCCATGGCAAACCTGACCTGAAGGACGTTCCGGGGGTCTACTTTAATTTAAGCCACACCAAACAAGCCATTGCCGTCGCTATAGGTGACCACCCAGTAGGAGTTGATGTGGAAGGTTTCAAGCAACCCACCCAGAGCTTATTGCAATACACAATGAACGAAGATGAAATTCGACGTGTGCAGCAATCCGCCTATCCCGATCAGACTTTCACAACCCTATGGACTCAGAAAGAAGCCCTTTTTAAATACTATGGCACCGGTATCACCAGTTCCATTAAAGAACTTCTCACTTCAATCCCCATCCATGTGTCGATGGAATCGAGGCTCAATCTCGAAAAGGGGTATGCACTGACTATTGTAAGTTAATAGCATACAGCATGTAAGGCGAATGTCGGGGTAAATATTCTATCTTATGTCAGTTTAAGCCATATCGGCATTTCTTCCGGCATTTTGTTTCCTTCGACATCTCGCTGTAGCCCGCCACGCTTGCGCCAGAGATGAGACCAAGTGACGTTATGGAACAAAGCAAAATGCCAAATAGTCATGGACACTTGGCTATTTGGCATTTAGTTATAACTTGAAGGATAGTCTTACTTGACCACAGTTTCTTCAACGGTAACGTGGGCGCGCTTGTTGGTGACGGTGTTAGGATTAGATGGGGTATTGGTCGGACGCTGCGGTTCGGTTTGGGCACGTTCGGCATCACTTTCGGGGCGTCCGTTGTTATTGGCTGGGCGTTCACGATTGATAAAGAGTTGGACATTGCCGAGGTTCTGGTAGGCACCCAGCATATCCATATAGCCGACACGAACCACCACTTCGCCTTCTTTCGCCTTGGGGGTGAAGATATACTCGCCAAACTTATCTCCTTTGCGGAAAGCGCAATTTTCTTCGCTGACCACTTTGACAATAAGTTGTTTGTCTTGGATTTTGTCAACAGAGAACTTGATGACATTGTCCTGACCGTAGACGAGGTGTCGCTGGGAGATATGGATGCGGTCGTTATTATCCTGCTTGAGAGGACTGCTGGAAGATGAGAAGGTCACCTTGGTCTCACCGCTGATTGGAGAGGCATCCTTGTTTGTAGTGGATTGGGTGGTAGGCTGCTGGGCCATGGCAATGAAACCTATGCCAAGCAATGCTGAAAGGAATAAGACTTTTTTCATTTTGTTATATGTTTTAATTGATAGTTACTATTATTATTCAGATATAAGGAGAATGCATCAAACTATGTTTTTCATATTTACCCAATTAGCCAATGATTAGTTTCTGAAACGAGAAATATTGAAGTATTTATATTGTTAACTGTGCATGGTTTCTACTTGTTCATTACCAATCGGACACAATGTCCTGAGGCACGGGCAGTAGTATAAAAATCATAGCCTGAGGACTGAAAATAGAGTTCGTAGGCCGAGTCGTCGGTATAGCAGGTGGAGGTCCAATAGCAACCGTAGGTGCCTACCAAATTTACATTGGTGCCGTCGCGATAGCCTCCCGCAGGCAGGAAGACCGCCCCTGCCGACTGCATTAGGTTCCAGTCGCCAGCTGTGTAGACATTGGTTTGAAAGCCTTCGGTGCTGCCTGGTTTAAAGGTGACACCGGTAGGCAGCTCCCATTTGTCAGGCAGTAATACGATGCCTCCCATGTCGGAGCCAGCAGGCCCAACACGCTCAATGGTGGCCATTGAGCGGAGGAGGGAAGCACTCCGGCGGTAATAGAGGAGGTGTTGCCACTCCTGATAGGTGAGTGTACGCCACTCTCCTACCTTGTTGCCGCCGTTGGAGATGGCATTGTGCTGTCCCCAGTCGTATTCGGTGCCAGCAATGTCGTACTCGCCAGTGGCATAGTGGGTGTTAGTATCGTCAGTTGCATAAGGCATAAGGTCGTTATAGCCAGAGGTACCCCATCCAAAAAGGTCAATCCAACTACTGTTAGTGGTGTCTATCAGCACGTTTCCGGTTCCTATCACGTCATACTGATTGTTGGCAAAACGCCAGAGATGAGTGGTGGCTTGATACTGGAGGTTACCTTGTGAGAAGACCACTGTTACGGAATCGCCTACCGAGAAGCGGGCATTAATGGCACCGACAGTGGGATAAAGCGGTTGCTCAACCTCTGGCACTTCGGGTTCGCAACCACAAAGCATCAGGACGGACAATATAGGCAAGAAGACGTATAAGAGGATGTGTTTCATTTTCTCTTCTTTTTGAGTATGCCTATAACGTAAGAAAGTGGTTTTTATTGCCCAGGGCAATTGTTTTTAGAGATAGAAAAAGACTTTGCTTATTATAAATATTTATTTTCTTTAATATTTCATTTTTTCTTTGTATCTTTGCAAATTCAAATGACGAACATTTATTAATACTAATTAATCATATCATGTACACGATATTGCATAAAGAAAAGCTCACAAGTAACGAGCTTTACTTGATGGAAATCAAGTCTCCTTGGATTGCCGAAAGCGGTAAACCCGGTCAGTTTGTCATTGTTATTCCCGATGCCAAGGGCGAGCGCGTTCCCCTGACCATCTGCGACATTGACAAAGAGAAAGAGAGCGTTACGATTGTTTATCAGGTTGTTGGTGACAGCACTCGCAAACTGGCTGAAATGAACGAGGGCGATGCAGTCTTCACAATCGTTGGACCCCTGGGACGTCCAAGTGAATTGCTTGAAGTCCCCGAAAACGAGCGCAAGAACCTCCACGTGCTCTTCGTGGCCGGTGGTGTGGGTACTGCCCCTGTCTATCCTCAAGCCAAATGGTGTCGTGAAAACGGTATCGCCTGCGATTGCGTGCTGGGTGCCCGAACCAAAGACCTTATCTTCTTTGAGGACAAGATGCGCAGCGTGGTTGACAACCTCTATCTGATGACCGACGACGGCTCCTATGGTGAACACGGACTGGTTACCAACAAGATTAAATCGCTGGTGCAGGAAGACGGCAAGGTATACACTCATTGTGTTGCCATTGGACCTATTCCCATGATGAAATTCACATCGTTGCTGACCAAGGAACTGAACCTGAAGACTATCGTCAGCATGAACTGCATGATGGTGGACGGTACCGGTATGTGCGGTGCTTGCCGCGTGACCGTGGGCGACAAGGTGAAGTTCACCTGCGTTGACGGTCCTGAGTTTGACGGCCATCTGGTTGACTTCGACGAAGCCGGCCGCCGACTGAAGAAACCCGATGCTAAGAAATATCGTATTGCCACCGCTGCCGCAGATGGTGGTCCCGTTGACCACCGTTGCAACTTGACCGATGCCGTGGAGGCTGAGATTGCCAAGGCTACCAAACGTGAAAAACCTGAGGAGCAGGATCCCCAGGTGCGTGCCACCAACTTTGAGGAGGTTTCCTACGGCTTCACCGAGGCCCAAGCCATTGCCGAGGCTAAACGTTGCCTGCATTGCAAGAAGCCCATGTGCCGCACTAAGTGCCCCGTTAGCATTGACATACCCGAATTTATCGCTGCTGTTGCAGAGAAGGATTTCCGCAAAGCGGGTGCCATCATCGCCCAAGATTCCTCGCTGCCTGCTGTCTGCGGCCGTGTATGCCCCCAGGAAAACCAGTGCGAAGGCAAATGTATTCTTGGTGTGAAGGGCGAACCTATCGCCATTGGCGCCCTGGAGCGTTTTGTGGCCGACTGGAACCGCGAGCATAAGGATAGTAAGCCCGTGGAGAAACCTGCCAGCAACGGTATCAAGATTGCCATCATCGGCTCTGGTCCTACCGGTTTGACCTGTGCTGGCGACCTTGCTAAGAAGGGTTACGATGTAACCATCTTCGAGGCTCTGCACCATGCTGGTGGTGTGCTCGTTTATGGTATTCCCGAATTCCGTCTGCCCAAGCAGAAGGTTGTAGAACCCGAGATCGAGAACCTGAAGAAACTGGGTGTGAAGATTGAAACCAACGTCATTGTTGGCAAGAGTGTAACCATCGACCAGCTGTTCGACGAGCATGGCTTCAAGGCCATTTATATCGGCAGTGGTGCCGGTTTGCCCAAGTTCATGGGTGTACCTGGCGAGACCCTTGTGGGTGTTATTTCAGCCAATGAACTGCTTACTCGTACCAACCTGATGCATGGCTACGATGAGAGTTATGCTACTCCTATTGTGCTCGGCAAGAGAGTTGCCGTCATTGGTGGTGGTAACGTGGCCATGGATGCCGCCCGTACAGCCAAACGTCTGGGCAGCGAAGTCCATGTCATCTACCGACGTGACCAGGCTAACATGCCTGCCCGTCGCGAAGAGGTGCACCACGCCATGGAAGAGGGTATTGAATTCAACTTCCTCACCAACCCCATCGAATTTATTGGTGATGAGAATGGCAATGTTGCAGCTATGCGCTGCGTGAAGATGCAGTTGGGCGAACCCGATGAAAAGGGCCGTCAGAAGACCAGCACCATCGAAGGAAGCGAATTTGAGATGCCTATCGATACGGTTGTCGTGGCTCTGGGCACAAGTCCCAACCCCCTCATCAAGAGCACCACTCCTGGTCTGGAGACGGAAAGCTTTGGCGGTTTGAAGATTAACGACCACACCATGACTACCCGCGACGGTGTCTTCGCTGGCGGCGATGCCGTGAGCGGTGCTGCCACCGTTATCCTGGCTATGGGCGCTGGTCGAGCTGCTGCTAAGGGCATCGACGAGTACATCCAAGCTCATAAATAAACCGAGTAGAAATAACTCATTTCTTACATAACAAAAAAGCTGCTCCCTGATGGAGCAGCTTTTTTATTGGAACATAATTTGTGAATCCTACTTTTACCCAAATCGGTCATTATGCCTACTTTTATGACCAACAGACGGTATATCACAACAAAAGACTGCCGCACGACAGCCTTTTGCAACCAACTAAAAAGGTCAAAACCAGGAAAAAACTATTCCTTTTCTGTATTGTTCTTGACGCTTATTTTGTGTTTTTCATCTAGGCGCATTCGTGGTTGTTTGTTTTTTATTTGCTTTTTCCGTTCGGCTTCTAAGGAGTTGCGGAACTCTTTGAGCTGCTCAGGAGTTAGAACTTCATCGATTTGTAGACGGCAACGGTACATTTCTTTTGAAATCTCGGCCATAAGCTCACTCTCACGATCGAAGAGGGGGAAGAGAGTAGCAGACTGATCTCCTTCCTTGGCATGAAGTCCGCATATTTGAGTTCGGACAGACTCAAGCTCATTCTTCAGTTTCGAAACCTCCTTTTTGGATTTTTCGGTAATGGACTCAATCCGTTTCTTTTGCATAGCGGTGAGGTTGCTCACCATCTTCTCTACTTTTGGAGGGTCGTCCTTGGACATAGGGCCACGGAACGGTTTTGCCGACTGCGCAAATAGCGTCATGGAGAAAAGGAGGGTAAGAACTATTGCTATTGTACGTTTCATAAGAATTATTCTAATGTGATTGGGCTTGAGTATTAGTTTAACAAGGCATCGACAAGATAGGATTCATAGTAGCTGCTATTGCTGGCATAATCGGCATGGAAGTCATAGACACTGGCAATATCTGTAGCCAGTTGGGCGGAATCGTAACTACGCGTGAAAATAGTAACGAAATTAATGCTTACTAGCAAAATAGCCAGGACAGCTGCAACAGCAGAAATTCTCTTAATGCTCCATTTGGGCTTGGCTGACTCAGAAACCAGCAACGGCCTCTTGCGTACATCAGCCATGACAGCCTCAGTCACATCTACCCTGCCGGGATATCTAAGCTCACGGAGCTGTTGTATCAATAAATCGTCAGTCATAATCATTTATTATATAAAGCATTTCAGTTTCTGTTGTTACAATTATTTATACCTCATTAGATAGCATCTTCTTCAAGTTTTTTCGAGCACGGAAGATTAAGGATTCTACCTTTGCCACAGTGCATTGCATCACGTCGGCGATATCGTTGTAAGAGAAATCATTGAATGTGTATAGCACCAGAGCAGTACGTTGTTCGGTATGCAGACGACCGATGGCAGCATATAGCGTTCTGTAGCGTTCGTCCTGAACGATGGCTTGTTCGACATTATTGTCATCGGACGCCACCTCAGGCGTATTGGGGTCGTCCTGAGAGGTCAGCCAACGCGAGTTGTGTTTGATTTCCTTACAAACCACATTAACGGTGAGGCGATATATAAAAGTACTCAGTTTCGACTGGAACTTAAAACGAGGCAAAGCAGAATAAAGTTCAACAAAAACCTGCTGAGTCATTTCTTGGACATCAATTCTTGGCCCGCCAATTTTAAAGCATAGGTTGGCAACAATGTCTTGATACTCTCGAACAATCTCTTCGTATCGGTTGACGTTTCCAGCCAGTATGTCACTTATGACCGCTTCTTCATTCATTGCCGAAACTATTATTATGTATTGCTTTTGCTTTTTTTATTGCAATCACTGGGTTAATATTTTTGTGCACTTCCTTACAGAATAGCCGTAGAGGCCATAAAATAGTTTATAGTTGATAGTTAATAGTTTATAGTTGATAACGTTGAAAAAGAGGGTAATATTATTTGTATTTAAAGTCTTCTATTTCACGGCGGTCGCGCTTGGTAGGTCGACCGGCACCACGGTCGCGTTTCTCGAAGGAGTACTCTCTAATGAATTGGATGCGGTCGTATTCTTCCTGTGGGGTGCGGTCAATCATATAGTTCTCAACCAACTTGGCCCCTACCCTATTGCCCAATAGTTCTTTTACCTCAATTACCTTGTGTAACTGCTCAATAGCCACCTCATAGACTTCTCCAACCTTGATTTCATGTGACGGCTTAAGGGGCTGGCCGTTCATCCTAATATGGCCAGTGCGACAAGCATCAGTAGCAAGGCTGCGCGTCTTATATAGACGCACAGCCCATAAATATTTATCTATGCGGACAGATTCCAAGTAGTTATTGTTAATTGTTTATCAATTAGTTTGTTCTAAAGTCGTAGGTGATAGTTCCTGTCTGCACTTCGGGCGCATCCTCTTTGGCACTGAACTTGGCTTTTCGAGCTGCTGCCTTGGCTTGATTGACATAGCCTGCATCAGTGAGGGTCGAACCTTTTTCAGGAGCAGAAACTTGTGTCACATTTCCTGCACGGTCAACCCATATCTTCACAACCACTTTGCCTTGTTTATTGGTGCCACCTTGAGGAGAAGGCAGTGCCTTTGCAGAACGTCCGCTTAGACTAAAACCTGTTCCACCTTTACCAGGATTGCCGTCATAGCGATTGCTATTAGGGTCTCCGCCCGCCTTGCCTTGGTTGCCGGAGCCGTTAGTAATGCCCTCACTGCCACCATTCTTACTGCCTGTAGCCCTGTTGCTTTTATTGAAAAGGGCTTTGGTGTTAATTTCGGGCTCTTTTGGCGGTTCGGGTTGGGTGGTGGTAGGTGTTTCATTCACAGTCTTGGCCTTAGCAGGATTGTCGGAGCTATACATAGGGACAGTGGCCTCCGTTTTCTGTGTGCTGATTTGCTCAGTGGCAGCACTCGGACGAGGTGCACTGGAAGCTGGGCTTGGGCTGGGTTCAGGGTTGTTGCCTGAACCGAAATCGCTGTTGCCTAAGTTGACCTCTACGCCCTCCTCAGGGATAGGTGGATCTGGTGGGTCATAGCCGAATGCCAAGCAGATTATCAAGATGAGTCCTAGCACCAAAGCTGTCGTTCCGGCTGATATGATTTTGTTTTTACGTTCTTGGTCTAACATAGTCATTCAAATTTTGTTTCCAGAGGTTTGTATGTGAAGTATATAATTAGTAACTACAAAAGTGGAAAAAAATTGTATGAACAATCAAATACCTCCAAAAACAGCATCACTACTTTTTGGGCGAGGTGGCCAAAATGACCTTGTGCTTAGATCCTGTTTGGTCGTTGATGGCATTAACGGCATCAATGACGTTGACCACATACTGCACGGGAACGGTCTTATCGGCGCGCAGTACCACGCTGGCATCTGCCTCGCTGCCTATTCCGGCAGCAATAAGTGGCTGCAATCCCTCTATGTCTGTGGCGTTGTCCCCTACCTGAAAGTTGTAGTTCTCATCAATATAAACCGTTACAGTCTGCTTTGCCATGGTTTTGCTACCACTTTCAGGGAGGAGCAGCTTGACAGCATTTGGACTGATGAGGGTTGAAGTCATCATGAAGAAGACCAACAGCAGGAACACCAAGTCTGACATAGTGGAGTTGTTGCTCTCGATGTTTATTCTATTTCTTGTCTCAATCATTGTTGTGTACTTGTTAGAATAATAATCAACTAAGCTTAAGGCTCTTCTCTATTTTTATGCAGGTTCATGGAGCAAATCCATGAACTCAGAGGCGCGAACCTCAATGTCAAGAACCACCTTGTTGATACGGGTGACCAAGACATTGTACAAGAAATAGCAAATGATGCCAACGATAAGACCGCCGATGGTGGTGACCATGGCTTGGTACATACCCGTGGCAAGGGTGTTGATTTCGATATTATTACCTGCATGGGCCATATCTTGGAAACAGGTGACCATACCGGTGACGGTGCCAAGGAAACCAATCATGGGGCCAAGGGAAGCCACGGTGGCTACCAACGAGACTCGTTTTTCGAGACGGGCGACCTCAAGTTTGCCTTCATTTTCAATAGCGGCCTGGATGTCGCTGAGGGGACGGCCCAAGCGGGATAGTCCTTTGTCAATCATGCGGGCCAAGGGACTATTGGTTTGCTTAGAAAGGGCACGGGCTCCGTCGACATCTCCTTTATGGATATACTCGCGAATGTTGTTCATGAAGAGGTCGTCCTCTGACTCATTGACCGCCTGACGAAGAGCCAGATAGCGTTCCACAGCAATATAGATAGCAAGTGCCAGCATGACCAGCAACACCAGCATAATCCAACCACCATTGAGTGCCATGTCCCAAAGGGAAATACGAGCGGTTTCAGCAGTTCCAGCTGCAGCCATTGTGTCTACGGAAGTCTGCATGTCAGACATACCGTCTTGAATCATTAAGATAGGGTTCATCATTGTTTGTTGTGTTTATTTATTTTCAAAAAGTAAATGACAGATTAACTGAGGGTGCGAAACCCATCCTGCTGCTAAAATCGGGAGCTACAGATGGGGAGATATGCATAGTGAGGTCATCACTGACATTAAAATCATAAAGATGCCCGAATACATAGGCATCCAGCAGATTAAGGCCGTAGACCGCCACCGTGATAATAGTAAAAAGTTGGAAATTTTTATTACTTGACTGATAGTAATTATATAGATAATAACCAGAAAGCCCTTCATAACCAGGTAACTCAGAGGTGCCGTTTTGTCCGACACGAAGATATTCTTTGCGAAACATCATCATATCGCTATAATAATTGTAAGCAAAATAGCCAACAGTTCCGAGCCCTGCATAAAAGATGGGTATTTTCCAAGCCTGTCCGTTGTAGATTTGACCTCCACCAGGGATGATAGAGAGCAAGAGCGCCTTGGTGGGATTGTGGTCGGTTTTGGCAACAGTAGTGACTGCTGAGGGGTTGACGGAGACCAACTCCTTGTTGTCCTGTGCTTGTACCATCATGGTGACATTTAACAACATTCCCAGTATTAACAGACGTTTTAACACGGCAGGCTATTGTTAGACTTAGGGATGAAGCAGTTTCATAATACGCTCAAAATCCTCATCATTGTTGAAATGAATTGTCAATGTACCTTTGCCACGGCGAGAACGCTTGATTTCAACATCGGAACTGAGCATCTGCCGCATCTGCGACTGGGCGGCACTATGGGTAGAGGGCAGCTCTTCCTTCGCAGTCGAACGAGTTTTTTTCTCATTCTTTCCGGCCTTGACCAGTTGCTCGGTCTGGTGGACAGAGAGGTGTCGGTTGACAATATCGTGCAATATGGACAGATGCTGTTCAGTATCCTCAACATTGATGAGGGCTCGTGCATGGGCCATGCTTATCTGTCCCGAACTAAGAGCCAGCTGGGTCTCTGCCGGGAGATTGAGCAAACGAAGGTAGTTGGTAATAGTGGAACGGTCTTTACCCACACGTTGACTAAGCTGTTCATGAGTGAGCTGACATTCCTCGATAAGGGCGTTGTAGGAGAGCGCAATCTCCATGGCGTTGAGATTCTCACGCTGAATATTTTCCACCAAGGCCATCTCCATCATCTGACCATCGGTGGCGATGCGTATATAGGCAGGAAGTTCTTTAAGACCAGCCAACTGGGAGGCACGGAAACGGCGTTCACCAGCAATAAGCTGGTACTTGCCATCGGGCATGTGACGGACGGTGATGGGAGTTATAACACCCTGCTCACGAATAGACTGGGCCAGTTCTTCTAAAGCCGTCTGGTCAAATTCCTTGCGGGGTTGAAATGGGTTGGTCTCTATGTCGCTGATGTCCACCATACTGATAGATGCTGTAACATCCGACTCGTTGCCGTTCAGGGTGTTTACGTCGATATTGCCCAAGATAGCATCAAGTCCGCGACCAGGAGTTAGGGGTTTCTTTGCCATTGATTAATGCTTAAGCTGGTTACGTTTGAGGATTTCGTTGGCGAGGTTGAGGTAGTTATTTGCACCGGAACAGGTGGCATCGTACATGATGATGGACTTGCCATAGCTGGGAGCCTCGGCCAATTTAGTATTACGGTAGATAAGGGTGTCGAATACAAGGCGTTTGAAATGAGAGCGCACATCCTCCACTACCTGGCGTGCCAAACGCAGACGGGAGTCGTACATGGTAATTAGCAATCCCTCAATTGTCAGCTTGGGATTGAGGCGAGTTTGGACAATGCGCACCGTATTGAGCAGCTTGCCCAGTCCTTCCAATGCAAAATACTCACTCTGGATAGGGATGATGACAGAATCGCTGGCCGTGAGGGCATTGACTGTTATCAAGCCAAGCGAAGGACTGCAGTCTATAATGATGAAGTCAAATTCGTCTCTGACGGTTTCAAGGGTACGACTGATGAAATATTCGCGGTTCTTCTCATTAACCAACTCCACCTCGGCACCTACCAAATCAATACGGGTTGGGAGGACTGAGAGGTTGGGTGCATCGGCCTGTACGATGCAATCGTGGATGTCGGCCTGCCCGAGAAAGCACTCATAGGCACTCTTTTCAAGCTCATCGGTGTTGATGCCGAGTCCCGAGGAGGCATTGGCCTGTGGGTCAGCGTCGACAAGAAGGACCTTATACTCCATCACCGCCAGTGCAGCACTGAGATTGACAGCCGTAGTGGTTTTGCCCACGCCACCTTTTTGGTTGGCGATAGAGATAATCTTACCCATAATAAATAAGATTAGAATTTAAGGTCGATATCGTCTATGTCGATATGTTGGAGTTCATCACTGTTGTTGCCTCGGTACTCATTCTCAACGACAACGGGTTCAGGCTCTATGCCGGTCTCGATGAAAGAGAAGGCATTAGCCAATCCTTTTTGGAACTTCTCGAAGTCTTCCTTATAGAGGAAAATCTTGTTCTTGTCATAGTAGAACTCACCGGTGTTGTTGTCAAAAATACGGCGGCTCTCAGTAATAGTGATAAATTTGTCACCTCCACGAGTTTCCTTCACGTCGAAAAAGTAGCGGCGCTTTCCAGCAGGGATAGCCTGCGAGTACAATTCTTCTTTTCTATTTTCCATTTTTAAAAGCGTTATTTTTCCGATTGCAAAAATATCAATTATTTTTTAATGAATAAGTGTGCTCCCCAGAAAGTTATTAACATTCAATAGTTCCTTGCACTTCAATAATAATAAGGAATGCCTATTAATTTTTCTTATGCGTCATGATGTCCAGGATGGTATCATCCACCTCGTCCATACCATCGCGACCTAAACGGCCTAAGTTGTGTATGGAACAGTCAACGTCTTTCTCACTCAGTCCGTCAGTGGCATCGACTACATGGTCATGATAGGCCAGTTCGGCACACACAAAGGCACTGTACAAACCCGTGCTCATTTTCAGTGCACAGCTGGGTTTGGCTCCGTCGCAAATCATTCCCGTTAATGTGTTAATCATGTTCTTGATGGCATAGCACATCTGCTCAAAACTGCCACCATGGAGATATACTATTCCACAGGTGACACCAATGCTCGCGTTGACAATACCACAGAGAGCACTCAGGCGACCGATGCCACTCTTAATATAGATTGACATCAGATGGTTGAGTATGAGAGCACGTACTATCTGTTCATGGCTGCAACCTTTTTCCTTGCCATAGTTGTAGACAGGCAATGTACAGCAGATGCCTTGGTTTCCACTCCCGCTATTGCTATAAACAGAGAGGGTGCAACCATCCATACGCGCATCGCTAGCAGCAACTGTCCTGGCCACCACGGTATGCACCAAATCGCCATTGGCATTCTCCATCAGTATCTTACCCGTACGCAGTCCATATCCTTTCAGCCCCTCTACAGCCACAGCCTCATTCATATTCACCGTGTCATAGATAAATTCCAACTCATCCAAGGGAGTGGTCGTGGCATAATCGTATACCATGCGGGCAGTGAGTTTCAGATTACCTAAAGGAGATTCCTCCTCCCCCGTCCGGGCTTGCAACTCCTGTTGCAACACATTCACAGCCGTATTACTCAACAACACCTCATCATTGTGAGCAACGAACACAAAATTGGTGTGTCTGTGGCTGATGATGGCAATGGATTTATCCTCCCCTGACGTGCACACACATTCAATATAGAGCTTGTCGCATTCATCTTTAACAGCTATCTCAATCTGTGAGGCATTGTTAGCCAGCCATTTCTTTGCCGCCTCAACATCTTGTGTAGGAACGGTAAGAACCTCCAGCTGACGGTTGGAGTCACCTGCCACCACAGCAATAGCCACGGCAATGGGAAGACCTATCATTCCGGTGCCAGGAATACCGACACCCATGGCATTCTTATAAACATTCTTGCTCAGGAGCAATTTGATATGTTCTGGTTCTCGTCCCAGAGTCTCCCTTGCCTTGGTAACACATAGTGCCACGGCACCGGGCTCGGTACAGCCCGTTGCCAGCACCACTTCATTGCGTATTAACTGTTGTATCTGCTTGCGAAGTTGTTCTTCCATGGTTTATGCCTTGCTGGTTAGTAAGTATGTTTTTCTGTCGCTGTGGTCACTATAAACGTAAGGCGCTTCGCCGATACTTCGGCGAAGCGCTTAGGTTCTTTCTTTATTTCTGGAAAATCTTCTGCCAGTTCTTATATTCGCGGTCTTTCCAACAGCCATTGTGGTAGGCATAGCTCACAATGGCAGGGATAACGGTGGTTCCCTCAGCATAGACCATCTGCTGCAACTCTTCGCTGACCTTGCCCCAGCTGCCAGCCTCAAGGAGAGTGGAGGAGCTACAGGCGCCATCGCGCACATCGGCAACAGTTATCTGGATAGCATACTTGTGCATAGGCACTTCATATCCAAGAATTTCAGCACAGACAACGGTATCCTGTGCAAAGTTCTTGGGGGTGCCGCCACCCACCATGAACAGGCCGGTCTCAGGTGCTGCCATCTTAATCTTGGTCAACTCGATGAAGTCGCAAACGCTGTCGATGCTAAGGTATTTCTCACCCTTCTTGGCGCGCTCCCACTGATGTTTGCCGATGCCAAAGCCAGCAGAACTGTCGCTGAAAGCAGGACAGAAGATAGGCACGCCGCACTCATAGCAAGTCTGGATGAGACTGTCTTTCTTCACCCCACGACCTTCATGCAGCCATTTGCCCAGCTCGTAAAGGAATTCGCGCGAGCTGTATGGACGGGCCTCCAGCATGTTGGCCAGCTCGTATGTGGCGTTGTCGCATGCTTGCAGTTCTTCTTCGTCGATAAAGGTGTCGTAAATACGGTCGATATATAGTTCGCGTAATTTGGTGTCGGGGATAACGTTCTCTTTAGTACCCACATAGTGCTTGAAACCAAGAGCTTCAAACAAGTCCATGTCGATTATAGAGGCACCGGTGGCAACAACGGCGTCAATCATCTTGTTGCGGACCATGTCGACATAAACCTGCATGCAACCTGCTGCGCTGGTGGAACCAGCCAGCGTGAGGATGTTGGTGCAGTCGTGCTCCTTGCACATCATCGTGAGGATGTCGGCAGCGCGGGCGGTGTCACGGCTGGTGAAGGACATACGGCGCATGGCGTCGATGAGCTCGGTGGAGTCGTATTCTTTGATGTCGATGTGTTTAATGGTCTCCTTCAAGAGATCCTTTTTGGTGAGATTGTCGATGTTTTCCATTGTCATTATTGTTTATTTCGTTTTTATTTCTCTATAAGATTGTTTTGCAATCGCTTCTTTAAATAATTATGTTCAAAAATTTGATTTTCAATTCCTTTATAAACGATACAACCCATAAGAACCATTAGAATGGCACCTCGCTGTCGGGCAGTAAGGCTTGGTTAAAATCGTTATTCTCCCGATTAATTTTGGAATCCACAATTATAGTGGTTCCGCTCCCATTGTCAAAAGAGGCGTTTTGCGGCATGGAATTGCTCAGTTGCTCATTGGTAGTGAATTCCTTATTTTCAAAACGTGCATACTTACCTATAAAACGCAGGCGCACCTCTCCTACTCCACCGCTACGGTGCTTTGCCAAAATAATGTCGGCCATGCCAGCAGTCGTTCCATTGTCGTCCTCCATAATACCATAGTATTCCGGACGATAAATAAACATAACGATATCGGCATCCTGTTCAATAGCACCCGACTCACGCAAATCGCTCAGCATAGGTTTCTTGGTTCCGCCACGTGTTTCCACCGCACGGCTCAGCTGCGACATTGCCAGCACCGGAATGCCCAATTCCTTCGATAGGGATTTCAGCTGACGACTGATGGTGCTAATTTCCTGTTCTCGGTTGCCGTTGCGACTCATGGCATCGGTGCCTGCACTCATCAGCTGTAGGTAGTCGATGAAAACCATCTGGATGTTGTGATGGTCTTTGAGACGGCGGCACTTGGCACGGAGCTCATAGATGGTCAGCTGTGGCGTATCGTCAATGAATATTTTAGCCTCATTTAGTTTCTGTGTGCGCTGTTCCAACTGCACCCGCTCATAAGGTGCCAACTCACCTTTCTTCAGCTTGTCGCCCGGTATTTGAGCCTCACCTGAGATAAGTCGCATTGCCAGCTCTACACCAGTCATTTCCAAAGAAAAGAAAGCCACAGGTTTGTTGAAATCAATGGCAATATTGCGGGCCATGGAGAGGGCAAAGGCGGTCTTACCCATGGCGGGACGTGCAGCTAAGATAATGAGCGTGCCTGGCTGAAAACCCGCCGTCATGCGGTCGAGTTCTACAAAACCCGAAGGAATGCCTGCAGTATTTCCCTCATTCTCCATGGCTTCGACTATCTGGGTTTGGGCCTCATGCACCAAGTCTCCGATGGGATGAAAATCTGTGCGGAAATTCTTTTCGTTAATATCCATCAAACGTCCCTCGGTCTTATCCAACAGGTCCACCACATCGGTGGTTTCGTCGTAGGCGTTGGTAATGGTTTCTGTGGAGATGCGTATTAACTCACGCGAGATGTACTTCTCGCTCAACACACGGGCGTAATATTCAATATGGGCAGCACTAACAATGTGACTGGTCAGTTCAGAAATAAGGAAAGCTCCTCCGGCAGCCTCCAACTCACCGCTCTGGCGCAGTTGGTTAGTCACCGTCATCATGTCCACAGGCTGGTTCTTCTCAAAGAGCTTGTGTATAGCGCGGAAGATAGTTTGGTGTTCGGGCTTATAGAAAAATTCCTCATGCAGCAGGTCGATAGCAGTATTGAGGGCATTGGCATCAAGCATCAATGCTCCCAATACAGCCTCCTCCAAATCAGTAGCCTGTGGTGGCTTGTTGCCGCCATTGATGTTGAAGGCCTGTTCGTAAGACATTCTTTCTTTGCGTCTTGTATTATTTTGAGGCACAGTTTCCATATTACAAAAATACGCAAATTAAACGACATATAAAAAAATAATTTTCCACTCTCAACCAAGAGGTTGATAGCATGAGGTTTATAAATCGACATCGTATTGCCTTAACAACCCATAGATAGCTCATTAGCCAGACAACCATTGTACCCTTCTATGCATTGAATGGCCCGTCCAAGTTAGTGAAAAAAATGAAATATTGAGAAATATATCTAATAAATCAAAAAAAATGTGTATCTTTGCAAACAGAAAAATCAATATTAACTCTATTAAATGTAAGTAATATGACAAAAGCTGACATTGTACATGCAATTGCAGAAAGAACCGGTCTTGAGAGACAGGCCATCCTAATTATCGTGGAAGAGATGATGGCTACTATCAAGCAAAATATGGCTAACGGCGAGAACGTATATCTCCGTGGTTTCGGCACCTTTGAGATTGTCCACAGAGCCCAGAAAACGGGCCGTAACATCTCCAAGAACACCACCGTTATCGTTCCCGAGCACAACATCCCCAAATTTAAACCCTGCAAGGAGTTTAAGGAAGCCGTAAAATAAGACCACTTAAGACCCAACAGAAAAGGCCTCAAGTAATACTTAATTCTTGAGGTCTTTTTTAATACCCAAATCAGTCATTAGGGCTTAAAACCATTTTGTGACATATTCTATGGTCGTAACTTTGAAACCTATTAACGAAACAACAGCCCCGAATTGTCGGGGCTGCTAAGTTTTATTGGGATATAGTATTGCTGTCTGATTATGTATCGCTAAAGAGCGGAAACTTGCACTATCAGAAGGAACACATCAACCTAAAGCGGCTATCTGAGCCTTGAGGGCTTCGATTTTGCTCTCGGCATCTGCCTTCTTCTGACGTTCCACGGCAACGACCTTTTCGGGGGCACCATTGACAAATTTCTCGTTGCTAAGCTTTTTCATGACTGAGTTGAGGAATCCTTCTGCATACTGCAGCTCTTCCTGTAACTTCTTGAGTTCAGCCTCCTTGTCGATGTTGAGACTGACAGGCACAAAGCACTCCGTAGTACCAACCATAAAGCTGAGGGCTCCGTCCACCTTGTTGTCCACCATTTCTATCTTGCTGACATTGGCCAGCTTGATAATGATGCCATGGAATTCCTTGGGACAATTGCCTTTCACATACAGTTCAAGAGCCTCTTTGGGCGACAAGCCTTTGCTGTTGCGCATGTTACGCACACCGCCAATAATCTCGCTGGCCTGATGGAAGTCGTCGAGCAACTGCTGGTCGAACATGACGCTATGGGGCATGTGCTGAGTCATGATGCTTTCACTCTCAGGACGTTCGCGCAAGGTGTGCCAAATCTCCTCGGTAACAAAAGGCATGAAAGGATGCAGGATTCGCATCAGACGGTCGAAGATATTAAGCGTGGCTTCGTAGGTTTCGCGGTCGATCGGTGTACCGTAAGCAGGCTTTATCATTTCAAGGTACCAAGAGCAGAAATCATCCCACACCAGTTTGTAACTCTTCATGAGGGCCTCACTCAGCCGGAACTCGTCAAAGTCGCGCTCAATCTCCTGCAACACAGAAGCCATGCGCATCTCCATCCATTGGACGCTGATGCTATTCTCATGACATTGCTTGAGGTCGTCCTTGACTTCCCAGCCGCGCACCAGTCGCAGGGCATTCCAAATCTTGTTGGCAAAATTGCGACCTTGTTCGCAGATGCTTTCATCGAAAGGAATGTCGTTACCTGCAGGAGCCGTGAGCAGCATACCCATACGGACACCATCGGCACCATACTTGTTAATGAGCTCAATGGGGTCGGGACTATTGCCCAGCGACTTGGACATCTTGCGACCCAGTTTGTCGCGGACAATACCCGTGAAGTAAACATGGCGGAAAGGAACCTCTTGACGGTATTCTTCGCCAGCCATGATCATGCGTGCCACCCAGAAGAAGATGATGTCGGGGGCAGTGATGAGGGTTTGGGTGGGATAATAGTACTTGATTTCCTCGTTGTCGGGGTTGCGGATGCCGTCGAACAGACTGATGGGCCACAGCCAAGAGCTGAACCAAGTGTCCAAGGCATCTTCGTCCTGCCGCAGGTCATCGGCACTTTTCACAGCACCAGGATGCTTCTCGCAAGCCAGACGGAAAGCCTCTTCACGACTGATGGCGACAGCAATTTCGGTCTTGCCGTCCACGTCGTAATAATAGGCAGGAATCCGGTGGCCCCACCACAGCTGGCGGCTGATGCACCAGTCCTTGATGTTCTCCAGCCAGTGGCGGTAAGTGTTCTTGAATTTGGCGGGGTGGAACTGGATGGTGTCGTCCTCAACCACCTCCAAGGCCTTCTTGGCCAACTGGGTCATGCGTACGAACCACTGTGTAGACAGTTTCGGCTCGATTACGGCATCGGTGCGTTCGGAATGGCCCACCTTGTTGGTATAGTCTTCCACCTTTTCTACCAGTCCAGCTTCCTCAAGGTCCTTCATTATGGCTTTGCGGCAAGCAAAACGGTCCATGCCGGCATACTGCATGCCCTTGTCGTTCAGGGTGCCGTTGTCGTTGAAGATATCTATCGACTCTAGCCCATATTTCATGCCAAGGTTATAGTCGTTGATATCATGTGCGGGGGTAATCTTCAGGGCGCCGGTGCCAAACTCGCGGTCCACATATTCGTCCATGATAATCTGCACCGAACGTCCTATCCCAGGAACCATCACCCGCTTGCCCTTGAGGGCCGTGTAGCGAGGATCTTCGGGATGCACGCATACGGCAGTATCGCCCAAGATGGTTTCGGGACGCGTTGTGGCAACAACGATGTACTGTCCTTTCTCATCCTGCTTGATGCCAGATTCCTCAGAGATTTCGGCAAGACTAGTATTGTCTGAATCGATATAGTACTTCAAATAGAACAGTTTGCCATGGCTCTCTTTGTAGATAACCTCCTCGTCGCTGACAGCGGTGAGGGCTTTGGGGTCCCAGTTGACCATGCGCACACCGCGATAAATGAGACCTTTGTTATATAAGTCCACAAATACGCGTATGACACTCTCATAGCGAACGTCATCCATGGTAAAAGCCGTGCGATCCCAATCGCAGGAGGCTCCCAGCTTGCGAAGCTGATTGAGGATAATACCTCCGTACTTCTCCTTCCATTCCCATGCATATTCGAGGAATTGTTCACGGGTCAAGTCGCGCTTTTCGATGCCACGTTCTTTAAGCATAGCCACCACCTTTGCCTCGGTGGAAATGCTGGCGTGGTCGGTGCCGGGTACCCAGCAAGCGTTGAAGCCCATCATGCGGGCACGACGTACCAACACGTCCTGAATGGTGTTGTTGAGCATGTGGCCCATGTGCAGCACGCCAGTGACGTTAGGCGGCGGAATGACGATGGTGTACGACTTGCGGTTGTCGGGTTCAGAATGAAAGAGTTTCTTTTCCAGCCAATAAGAGTACCATTTCTCTTCAACAATGCTGGGGTCGTATTTGGGTGCTATAGACATAAATATGTGATAAGTTAAGAATTATCTTATTCTCGCGGGGCAACGCTCTTTGGTGCTCCTTCTTTTTAGAAAAGAGTGGAAAAACCACTATGCAGTTCACCTGGGTGGACTACATAGTGGTTTGTGTTTGTCGGAGTTAGATTTCCCAAGTGTCACCTGAGTTGAGCAGGTCGTCAACACATTTGTACTTGGAGGCAGCCATCACCTCGTCCATCTTATCCTCGTAGAGCTGAGTGTAGGAAGGACGTTCCACGTTGCGGATGACACCGATAGCCACGGGCAGATCGCCGTGCATGCGGGCCAGGGACATGTGGATGCCAATATCTTCGGTAGTCTCATCGTGGACCTTGACATCGTCGATGGTGGCACCATTCTCGCCCAGAGTGACCACTTCGAAATAGCGGCCGTTGAAATGCAGACCTTTGTTCATGTCCTTGCCGAAGAGCATGGGTTTGTGGTGTTCCAGAACGATAATCTTATCGTCGCGAACGGCACGGTCGGTAATGTCGGCATGGGCACCATTGTTGAAAATCATGCAGTTCTGCAACACCTCTACCACGCTGCATCCGTCGTGCTTGGCGGCACGGGTCATGATGTCGGTGGTCAGGTTGGGCATGGCATCGATGGCGCGGGCGAAGAAAGAGCCCTGAGCACCCATTACCAGCTCACCTGGGTTGAAGGGATAGTCGATGTTGCCGAAAGGCGAGGTCTTGGTGATTTGGCCGAACTTGGTGGTGGGGCTGTACTGGCCCTTGGTCAAACCATAAATCTCATTGTTGAAGATGGTGATATTGAAGTCCTGGTTGCGGCGAACGGCATGAATCAGGTGGTTACCACCGATAGAAAGGGAGTCGCCGTCGCCCATGGACACCCAAACGCTCAGGGCGGGGTTGGCCAGTTTCACACCGGTAGCAATGGCGCAAGCGCGACCATGGATACTGTGGAAACCATAGGAATCAATATAATAAGGAATACGTGAGGAACATCCGATACCGGAAACCATGCAGATGTTCTCCTTCTTGTGGTCCACCTTGGGGAAGGTGTTCAGCAGGGAGGAAAGGATAGCATGGTCACCGCAACCAGGGCACCATTTAACCATCTGGTCGCTTGCAAAATCGGCCTTTGTATATTCTCTGTCCGCTTTGGGAACAAAATGTCTCTTTTCCATAATCTATTCTTTTTAAATGAATGTAACGGAATTGGACGTCAGACTACTGGCGTCGTCAGCCACTACTATTCGGCCAAAATTTTATTGAAACATTCTTTTAACTCGCTGACCTCGAAAGGCAGACCCATAACCTTGTTGAACTGGTGCATGGGGCACTCGGGGAACTGCGTGCGCAGGTAACCAAGGAACTGGCCATTGTTGAGCTCGCAGACAACGATCTTCTTGTATTTGCGGAGGATGTCGCCGGTGTTCTTCGGAAGCGGGCAGATGTAGTTGAAGTGGGTGTAAGCCACCTTCTTGCCTTCTGCGTTCATCTCCTCAACAGCCATGGTGAGGGCACCTGCTGTGCCACCCCAACCCACCACGAGCAGGTCGGCATCAGGATTGCCCATCACTTCCTGTTCGGGGATGTAGTTGGCCACGCGGTTGACCTTCTCCTGACGGTTGTGAACCATGAGGGCGTGGTTTTCGGGTGCGACGCTGAGGGGACCGTCGGGGGTCTTTTCCAGACCACCCACACGGTGGTTGAGGCCTTCCATTCCGGGCACGGCCCACTGACGTACAAAGGTCTCTGGGTCACGACGATAAGGACGGTAGTTGGGGTCGTTGGGGGTAGCCATAGGAGCCTTAATGCTGGGCAGGTCAGCCACCTTGGGGATGCGGAACAGCTGCGAGCCGTTGCCTAGGTAGGCATCGGTGAGCAGGATGACGGGGGTCATGTGCTCCAAGGCAATCTTGGCAGCATTGTAAGCCCAGTAGAAGCAGTTGGCGCTGCTGGAAGCTGCCAACACCACCAGAGGAGCCTCACCGTTGCGGCCGTAGAGTGCTTGGTTCAAGTCGCCTTGCTCAGTCTTGGTGGGCAGACCCGTAGAAGGGCCGCCACGCTGCACGTCAACAACGACCAAGGGAAGCTCGGTCATCACGGCCAAACCAAGAGCCTCACTCTTCAATGAGAGACCGGGGCCGGAGGTGCTGGTGCATGCCAAGGCACCTGCATAACTGGCACCAATAGCGGAACAGATACCTGCAATCTCATCCTCGGCCTGGAAAACGCGGGCACCAAGGCCTTTGTTCTTAGCCAGTTCCACCATAATATCGGTAGCGGGAGTGATGGGATAGCTGCCCAAGAAGAGACGGTGACCGCTGCGCTCGCTGGCGGCCAGCAGACCCCATGCGGTAGCCACGTTACCAGTGATATTACGGTAACGGCCCTTGGGCATCGTGGTGCATTTGGAGATCTCAAAGATATGGGAGTGGACCACTTCCAACTTATCGGCATACTCATAGCCCTCGCTCAGGACGGCCTTGTTGAGTTTAATGACATCGGGTTTCTTGGCAAACTTTCGCTCTAAGTAGGCGAAAGTGTGATCCAGTTCCTTGTGGGTCATGTAGAAGATAATACCCAACGCAAACATGTTGCGGCATTTGTCGGCAGTCTTCTTGTCGGCACCCTGCTCCTGGCCGATACGGGCGGTGAAGGAAGTGATGGGAGCCTTAATAATAGTGTATGCGCGCTCCATCTCGTCGGAGAAGGGATTGTCGGTGATGCCGGCCTTCTGCAGCGCATCGTCGGTGAAGGTATCGATGTCCACAATCACCGTAGCTCCCTTCTTGGCCCAATGCAGGTTGGACTTGAAGGAAGCGGGGTTCATGCATACAAGGATATCGCATTTGTCTCCCGAACTGTAGATACGGCTACCTACGTGAACTTGGTAGCCAGAAACGCCAGAAATGGTGTTGTGGGGGGCGCGTATCTCGGGGGGATAGTCAGGGAATGTGGCAATATCGTTGCCAGTGAGGGCAGAAGCGTCGGAAAACAAAGTACCCGACAACTGCATACCGTCACCAGAATCGCCAGCGAAACGGACCACTATATCGTCCGCTTTAACTATTTGGTTCTGTGTCATTTGTTATTTTGTTTAAAAAAATACTTTCATTCATTCGAATTTGCAAAGATACAAATAATTCTTCATTCTAATAAATTTATTTCTCAACATCCACCTGTGCATTACCAATTCTTCACTTTTTTACATTTTCCAACCACCCTCTCCCCAAACTGATAGTTAACGTACTCACACCTCATACAGCGTTTGGTTGGCAGTAATTCTCATACTATTTTTGACAAAATAGTATGTAGTTATAGGAATTTCTATTTGTCAAGAATTAAAGTTTTTGTCAAAAATTAAAGAATTGGAGTACTTGTATATTCAACCTGTTTCCGCTCGAGTTAGTTAAGCAACAGATTTGTAATGTGGACGTTAATTTATATTAAACTTATAATATAAAACATAACAAACATAAACTAAATAGCGGAGTTACAATGAAGAAAGAGCGGAGTCACATTCACGGTACTGAATTGTTAGTGAATGGTACTTGTGAATTAGTGAATGGTACTTGTGCAATGGTTAGCATTATTTTTTTGTATAATCCCATTAAGCGAAGGTATAATAATATGGTGAAAAATGACAACTATTGAGAGCGTTGACTTCTCCACTTTCCCGATGATCAGCTATCGAAAGTTCCCAGGACTTTCTTCACTTCGATACTCATCTATAAAAAGGCCACAGGTATTTTTTTATTTTGATGCTCAGCTATTGAAAGTCCATCGTTGTTTCTTTACTTCGATGCTTAGCTATTGAAAGTCCACAGGGATTTCTTCAGTTCGAAACGCTAATAGTCAGTCATCCAACATCTCCAAAACGAGTGCGGGGTTATTGGAAGTCAGGCTCTCCGAGCCTTTATCGTTACTACCTATTTTTTAACCATTACTAAAACATTTTTAACCATTACTAAATTAAATGTTGATTACCAAACCCTCCTCTGAAATCTTTTTAATATATTCTTTTTTTATTATAAAAAGAATCATATTTGGCTTTTTTTTTGTACCTTTGCAAAATTAAACTAGAGCGATAGAAGTGGTGCAATGGGCTATCAAATGATTAACATTAGATTGTAAGTTAAATAGTTAGCATTGAATAATAAGATAGTTGTCCATGGATGCATCCCTCTCTATTGACAAGTAGATTTTTGAAAACTAAAAATGACATTATATGAGAAAAGTACTACTCTTCACCGCGCTGCTGCTGGCCATGCCTGCCATGGGTCAGCGGGTGCAGCTGAACAACAACAGCAAGTGTGACGCTGTTTCACAAGTGAGACTCATCCAGAAAAAACAAGCCAAAAAACCCTCGGAAACCGTGCGCCTGATAGCCAAGGTTAGCGACCGTTATGACGCTGAAGCCATGCGGGCTCAGGGAATCGTCACCGGTGCCAAGGCTGGCGACATCGTCACCCTGCGTCTCCCTATCAACAAGTTGGAGGCCGTGGAGCGCTGCCCAGAAGTACTACAATACAGCTATTCCCATCCTGTCTATCCCACCATGGATCGCACCCGTTTTGACACCCGCACCGACAGCGTTCACAAAGGTCTTGGCCTGCCACAGGCCTACAATGGTGAAGGCGTGATAATAGGTATTACCGACTGGGGCTTCGACTACAAGCACCCCAACTTCAACAACAACGGCGCCGACAATCGCCGTCTGCTGCAGGCCTGGGACCAGTTTAAGCTCAGCGGCCCCGCACCAGAGGGTTTTGACTATGGCACCGTCTTCACCAACCGCACCGAGTTGCTGAAGGCCAAGGGCGACACCTCAGGTCTGTATAACTACGCTACTCACGGTACCCACGTGGCTGGCATCGCAGCCGGCCGTGGCGTTGACGGAAAGTACACCGGCCAAGCCCCCTTTGCCAACCTTCTTTTTGCCTCTTTCTACCTCGATTTGGCCTCGTGGATGGATGCCGTGCAATGGATGAAGAATGTAGCTGAGCAAGAGGGCAAACGCCTGGTGGTGAATAACAGCTGGGGCATGTACACCCTCGGCCCTATCGACGGCACCTCGCTGGCCAGCCAAGCCATCAACAACTGGAGCGATAGCGGCATCGTCTTTGTGGTGAGCGGTGGCAACTGTGGCGACGACAACATGCATATCTCTAAGACCTTCACCAGCAATGCCGACACCCTGCGCTCGCGCGCAGCATATTACGGCTATCATGAGAATGGACAAAACATCGCCATCTGGGGCGAGCCGGGCAAGTCCTTTGAACTCTCCTTTGCCATGGTCAGTAGCACCGACTCGGTCTGCTTCCGCTGGGTGAATACTGCCGATGGCTCCTTCTACCTCGACAGCGCTCTTGTGTGTGGTACAGACAACTTGGGGTTCAGAATCACCGTTGAGCAGGCCAACATACACAACAATCGTCCCCATGTGCTGCTGAATGTCGACAAGCACAGTCAATACAGCATAGACATCGCCATCACGGCCGAGGACGGCACCGTGCACGCATGGAACCTGGCCAGTTTGGACAACGGCGCTGGCAACATGGGTGGCCAGTTCACCCGTGGCAACTCGCTCAACTATACCAAGGGCGACAACGATTACACCGTGGGAGAACCTGCATGTGCCGAAGGGTGCATTGCTGTGGCAGCTCACGTGGCCGACAGCCCCATCTCGCCGGGTATGCGCGCCTCTTTCTCCAGCATCGGCCCCATCATCGACGGCCGCAACAAACCAGAGATTTCTGCTCCTGGCGTGAATGTGGTTTCCTCCCTCAGCTCCTATACCGATGAGGTGTACACGCCCGTGATGACATATACCTACGCCTCCCGCCAGTATAAATGGGCCAAGATGTCAGGCACCTCCATGTCTGGTCCTGCTGTGACTGGTATCGTTGCCCTGATGCTGCAAGCCGACTCTACCCTTACTCCAGCTGAAATCAAACAGTACCTATGTTCCTCCGCTCGCAACGACTCAGAGACAGGCCCGCTGCACGATCGCGACAGCATCAGCAACGCATGGGGCTGGGGCAAGGCCGACGCATTGGCCGCCATCAACGAGGTGCTGGCACATGTTGACATCAACCAAGCCGACAATACCTGGTACGAGAAATCGCTGCAGCTCTATCCCAACCCTGCCAACGACCGCGTTACCATCTTCACCGGGCGCCAAACACCCGAGCGTGTGACCATCTACAACATCAACGGCAGCGTGGTGATGATGCAAGAGGTTACCCTCGAAGGCACCCTCAACATCGCATCCCTGCCCCACGGCATCTATGTGGTGAAATGTGGTGCTCGCACCGCCCGACTGGTTCATTAATCAATTGATTCGTTCACTCCCATCACTCATCAAACTCGACTAAACTATGTTGAAGATTTTCCGAACCGACATTTTCACACAGGCCATCATCATCTTGGTAGTGTCTGTGGTCATGTGGATCGGTGTCTTTATACACCCTCGGCCCATACCCATTGAAGACGGAGGGCCCCTATTCTATTGGATGACAGGCCTACTCACGCCCCGCTGGGGTGCCATCATCGCCTTCTTGCTGGTTGTTGCCGAGGGGTTCATCTTCAATGGCATCCTCTACCGCCACAAGATGATAGCACAGAACACACTCATGCCCATGCTTTTCTATATCTTGGCCATGAGTCTAGGTTCCCCCACCCTCACACCCATCCTCATTGGCAGCTTTCTCCTCATCTTGGCCATCGGTCAGCTAATGCTCACCTCGACGCTGTTGTCGCTCACCCCCGACAAGATTTTCGGAGCCGCTGCCCTCGTCTCCATCGCCACCCTGTTCTGTCCTTCCATGGCTGTTTTCTTCATCCCGCTTATCATCGATATGTTCACCTACAGCCTCTATGGCTGGCGCGACTGGGCGATGCTCATTCTGGGACTTCTGGCCCCGCTCATCCTACTGGAGACCATCTATTTTGTCACCGATGAGCTATTCTATCGCAACTACCTGCTGCTTTATGACCTCACCGACCTTCATTTCCGCGCCCATGGCTCTTGGCTCAACTGGATATACAGCATCCTCTTTGCCATCATCTTTGTCGTGGGGCTGGGTGCCGCCATGGTGAACAGCCAGAACCGCAATGTCAACTTTAAAAAGAATATCACGGCCATTCTCACCTTCACTATCGGAAGCATCCTCTTTTCGCTTTACTCTAACCTCATTCCCATTCCCACGCAAGCCTATGCCATACCCTTTGCATGCAGCACTACCTCTATCTTCATCGAACCACAACGAAAAGAGTTGATGCCAAATATCTTCTTCCTGCTTATCATTCTTGCCTTCATTGTCTTTAATTTCTTATAAAAAAAGATGCTGCTCTCTCAATACACTCCCGACCTGATAGAATGTGGTTGCGACGAAGCTGGTCGCGGCTGCCTTGCCGGTGCTGTGTATGCGGCAGCAGTCATTTTGCCCAAAGACTACCGGAACGACCGCCTCAACGACTCGAAACAGTTGACGGAACACCAGCGCTATGAATTGCGTGAGACTATCGAGCGCGACGCTCTCGCCTGGGCCGTGGCCTCTGTTTCAGCGCAGGAGATTGACAGCACCAACATCCTTCGTGCCTCGATGCATGCCATGAATCTTGCCATTGGGCAGCTGAACATCCAGCCAGAGTTGCTGTTGATTGATGGCAACCGATTCTATAATGAAGGCCTTATCCCCTACTACACCATTGTCAAGGGCGATGGAAAATACCTCTCTATCGCCGCCGCTTCAATACTTGCCAAGACCTACCGCGACGATTACATGAAGCAACTACATCAGCAGTACCCCCAATACGGCTGGGATGCCAACAAGGGCTATCCAACCGCCGCCCATTATGCCGCCCTAGCGCAGTATGGGCCCACTCCTGTGCACCGCATGACATTTAAACTTAGCAAACAACCCGCGAAGTGAACCCAGTAGATAAAATAAGAGAACAACGACGCCTAAAGGAGTTGCAGGAGCTGGCCACCCGCCCGCACCGCAAGCGCATCGTCCATCTCGACAACATCCGCCTCATAGGCATTGTTGCCAACAATCTGTCTGAGGATGAGCAGTATACCCTGGGTCAGTTTACTAACTCGATGTCCAAAAGGCACATTATTGTCCACAAGATAGAACTCCCCGCCGATGCCGACAGCGTTCTTGACAAAAGAGGCCTGCCCAAGTCGGAGTTTACAAAACTCTTCACCACTTACCAGTATGACCTATTGATAGATGTCACACCCACCAACGACCTCTTCGGTCTCTACCTTACCCTCATTACCGCTTCAAACCTCCGCGTGGGTTACTTTGACACTACCCTACCCACCGACAAGCTCTTTATTGATGCCTACGACTTCATTATTCGTGGCGAAGGCCCCCTCTCCTTGACAGAATACCTCACACAAATACTCAATTACCTCACACAAATTAGAAAATAATAATAAAAGATATATCAACTCATGAAAAATCCATTTATTGGTACAGGTGTTGCTTTGATAACGCCTTTTAGGAAACAAGAGACCATCGATTTCAGTAAACTCGAACCCCTCATCAACAATCTCATCAGTAATGGGGTTGACTATATTGTAGCTCTTGGTACCACCAGCGAGGCTGCCACTATGACCGAAACCGAGCGTCGCGCCCTGCAGGACTTCATCATCGAGACCGTCGGCGGCCGCGTACCCATCATGTTGGGACTTGGTGGTAACAATACCCTGGCCGTTCGCGATGCTATCGCCAACACTAATTTCGACGGGATCAGCGGTATCCTCTCTGTTGCACCCTACTACAATAAGCCCAACCAACGTGGACTCGCCCAGCATTTCAAACAGATTGCCGAGAGTTCGCCTGTGCCAGTAGTCATCTACAACGTGCCGGGTCGTACCGGTGTCAATATCCAAGCCGAGACCACCCTGCAGCTGGCCGACGAGTGTCCTAACATCATCGGCATTAAAGAAGCTTCTGGCAACATTGCTCAGGTAATGCAAATCCTGCGAAACAAACCTGAGAAATTCATGGTCATCTCAGGCGACGATTCGCTCACCTACCCCATGTGCACCATGGGGGCATCGGGTGTCATATCGGTACTAGCCAACGCCCTCCCCAAAGAAATGTCGACCATGGTGAAATATGCCATCAAGGGCGACACCAAGAAAGCCCTCCCTCTCCATTTCCGTATGCTACCGTTGATGAATGCCATCTTCGACGAAGGTAACCCCACCGGCATCAAGGCACTCATGGAAATCCAAGGCCTGATAAGCAACAACCTGCGCATGCCCTTGGTCAAGTCCAGCAAGCAGCTATACAATAAGATTTCTTCTCTATATGACGAATTTAACGCATAAGGCACAACAGGTTTTTGCCCGCGACCGCTACGCCACAGAGCTCACCGAGGTCAGCATCGACCTCGTGGAGTCGCACCATGCCTGTTGCTCGCTGACCCTACTGCCTCTCCACCGCAATGCCATGGGGGCCGTGATGGGTGGCGTTATGTTCACCCTGGCCGACTTGGCCTTTGCGGCAGCCGCCAATTCAGACCTTATTGCCGACGACCTACCGCTGGCATGGGTCTCGTTGGGCAGCGAAATACATTATCTTGCCCAGCCAAAAGGCAGCCGCCTGCTGGCCGAGACACAATGCATCAGACAGGGGCGCACCACATGCGTTTACAGTATTAACATCCACGACGAACTATCCACTCCCATAGCCCTGGTTACCACCACGGGCATGAAAAGCAATTGATCGCTATGACTATCGACCAGATAAGACAACCCATTCTCAACGAGTACAACCTCTTCTTGGAGGAATACCAACGTCGCACACAAAGCAACGTGGCTCTACTGGAACAGGTGGTCGACTACCTCAACCAAATTCCCGGCAAGCAGTTGCGCCCGTTGTTGGTGCTACTCTCGGCAAAAGCTTGCCAGCATCTTTCTCCTCTGCATATTAAATTAGCCACCGCCATAGAAATGATCCACAACGCCTCTCTGATGCATGACGACGTAGTGGATGAGTCCAACTCGCGCCGTCAGCACGATTCTGTCCGTCACCGTTGGGGCAACCAAGTGGCCGTGCTTTGTGGTGACTACTTCCTTGCTCAGGTCATGTCGCTCTTACAAGAGGTTGGCAACCGGTTGGCATCGGAATATCTTGCGCACACCGTGGCCATGATGAGCCAAGGTGAGCTCATGCAGCTCGATGCCGTGCACAAAAAGGTCAAGGCTTCCTCTTATATCGACATTATAGGAAGCAAGACAGCTTCACTACTGGCCACCTGCTGTCAGTTTGGGTCATTGGCTCCCAAAGGTTCAATCCCTACCTCCTACACTAAAGCCCTCTACGATTTTGGTTACCACTATGGAATAGTTTTCCAGATACGCGACGACATGAACGACTTCAACCAGGACCACGACGTTGCCCTGCCTGACGACGTATCGCCCCTCCAACTCATCGAAGAGCACACCCTTTTAGCCCAGCAAGCCATTAAGCAACTCCCCGACACTCCTGCAAGACAGACAATGCTCGACATGCTCCTGCCATCAGCACCCCAACCGGTTTGCTGACTCTTATATATAAAATGATACAATAAATATTAAAGAAAGTATACTAAATATAATAAAAACACCTAAATCATCATGAAAAAAGTAGTTCTTTCATTGATTTTTATGGCCATCGCTGGAATAGCCATGGCTCAAAATGCAACCCTCCCGCAAAACATCACCATCAAGGCTTTAGACGGCACCTCCGTCCAGACTTCTGCCATTCAAAACGACGGCAAGCCTATGATTATCAGCTTCTGGGCTACTTGGTGCAAACCTTGCAACCGCGAGCTCAACACCATCAAGGAGGTCTATGAGGAATGGCAGGAAGAAACCGGTGTGAAACTGGTGGCCATCTCCATTGACGATGCACGTTCTGCTTCTCGCGTTAAGCCCCATGTGGATGGCAATGGTTGGGAATATGAAGTCTATTTAGACCAGAACCAGGACTTTAAACGCGCCATGAATGTGGTGAATGTGCCCCATACTTTTGTTGTCAATGGCAAAGGGGAAATAATCTGGCAACACACCTCCTTTGTGGAAGGCAGCGAAGAGGAGCTCTTCGAGGTGGTTAAAAAGGCACTCGCCGAATCTGCTGAGTAATAACATCTAACCCTCCTTCCCATGAACATCAAGCATAAACAATTATCTTTGCTCGGCCTGCTATTGGCAACCTCCCTTGGTGCCAACGCCCAGGGAATAATGGGCGGTCATGTCACCGGCAATATCCAGCTTGACGGCCAGATTTCCCGCGAAGACTCGGTCATTGGTGCCGCCAACGTCCCCGAAAAACTTCTCATGAATGCCCGTGCCGACATTCTTTACACCAACGGTAATTTTAGTGCAGGCCTCCGCTTTGAGGCTTACCAAAACCCCATGCTCGGCTTCAATTCCAAGTATAAGGGACAGGGAATAGCCAACTATTTTGCCGCCTACAACGGTGAGAAGCTCAGCGTCACTTTGGGCAATTTTTACGAGCAGTTCGGCACCGGCATGATTTTGCGCGCCTATGAAGACCGATACTTAGGAATCGACAACTCCCTGCTCGGTCTCAACGTAGCCCTCCGTCCCATTGAGGGCGTTACCATCAAAGCCCTTGCTGGCAAACAACGCTATTATTGGGACTACGGCGAAGGCATCGTCCGTGGTATCGATGGCGAGGTGAACCTCAACAGCGTCATTAAATCTTGGGCCGACAGCAAATTCCGCGCCACCTTGGGTGCAGGCTTCGTGAGTAAATATGAGCCTGATCAGACCATCAGCTACACCGGCAACGCCGCTTACCGCCTCAACCTCCCCCTCAATGTGGGTGCTGGTGCTGTGCGTGCCGACCTCAGTTACGGCAACTGGTCACTCCAGGCAGAATATGCCCATAAAGGACAAGACCCCAGCGTAATGAACAACTATATCTACCGCGAAGGCGAAGCCCTTATGCTGAATGCCACCTTCTCCCAGAAAGGGTTTAGCGCAAACGTTCAGGCCAAACGAGTGGACAACATGAGCTTCAAGTCGGTCCGTACAGAAAGTGGCGAGATGCTTTATATCAACTACATACCCGCCATCACCAAGCAGCACACATACGCATTCCTAAGCATGTACCCATACGCCACCCAAACTACTGGTGAGATGGGACTGCAGGGCGATGTGATGTATAAGATAGCCAAGGAAACCTTCCTGGGCGGCAAATATGGTACCGATATCCACCTCAACGGCTCTATAATCACCGGTATTGACACCAATCAGATTGGTGCTGACGGTACGCTCGGCTACACTTCCGAATGGTTTAAGACGGGTGACCTCTACTATGCCGATGCATCCCTTGAAGTGGCCAAGAAACTGAGCAAGGCACTCAAACTCACCTGCACTTATGGCTACCAAATTTTCAACCCCATCGTTGAAGGTCACGAAGGCAACCTGCACCACAACCACATCCTCGTAGGCGACCTCACTTGGAAAATCAACCGCAAGAATGTGCTCCGCTTTGAGGCCGAATGGATGGGCAGCGACAGCAAGTACGATGCCAATGTCGACGACAAACGCTGTGGCGACTGGATTATGGGATTGGTTGAGTATAATTTCACCTCAGCATGGTTTGTTTCCATCAGCGACCAGTATGCCTACCGTGATGGCATAGGCAACTACTACAATATCTCCGTTGGCTACAACCACGGTGCTACCCGCCTCCAGTTAGGCTATGGAAAACAGCGCGAAGGCCTTCTGTGTATCGGTGGTGTCTGCCGTCAGGTTCCTGCCAGCAATGGCCTTACCTTTAGTCTCACCACTTCGTTCTAATTCATAGTAGCACATTTAATTAAGCATATTATATAATGAAAACATTTAAAATATTATCCTTATTCTTTGCCGGACTCTTTTTGTTCGCATCCTGCGACAAGATAGAGCCTGACCAAGACGGCAACTATGTAGTCTTTGGTGGAGCCACCGGCATCTGGTACGACAGCCACCTTGAACTCCCAGCCACCCAGCGTGCCATTGTGGAAAAATACACCGGTGTGCGCTGTACCAATTGTCCTGCTGCCGATGTGGTTATTAACACCGCCCTCAATAAATATGGCGAATCACTTCTGGCAGTAGCCGTCCATTCCGGCCGCTTTGGCGAGCCCCTTAACGGCGAACAGGACCTCCGCACCACAGAGGGTACTGTCTGGTTTGATTATTTCGGCATCACAGCTCAACCTTCAGCATTGGTGAACCGTGCACACAGCGGCTCCTCTTGGGACCTCTTCACGCCCACCTCTGGCTTTGACGACCGCATAGACGCTATTGTAAACAATAGTGCTAAGGTGGCCGTCAAGGTAGTGTCTCACCATCATGCTGGCAACAGCTACAGCGCCGATATTTACATCGACTACAAAGAGGACCTCACCGAACCTCAGACCATTACCTTGGTGGTTATTGAGGACAGCATTTTCACAACTCAACGTGGTCAGGGCGAGGAATTTGACCATTACGCCCAGAACCATGTTCTCCGCCAAACTATCACAAACGAGTGGGGCATGGATGTTGATGCCGACGGCATTAATGGCACCCGCCGTTTTGTCAACCTACTTTTCGAACTGCGCGAGGACTGCATCCCCGAGAATTGCCATTTGATAGCATTTTTATCAAACAAAGAATCACGCGAGATTATCAATGCCGCCGAGTGCGAACTGTAACAGCCACACATGAACAAACGCATCCTCGGACTGGCCATTCCAAACATAATAACCAACATCACCGTGCCCTTATTGGGCATGGTGGATTTGGCTATTGTGGGTCACCTCAGCATAGCCCATCTGGGCGCTATAGCCATTGGAACCCAAATCTTCAACTTAATCTATTGGAATTTTGGCTTCCTGCGGATGGGTACCAGCGGTTTCACAGCTCAAGCCTACGGAGCCCAAGATATGGCTGAAGCCGTCCGCATCTTTGTTCGTGCCATCACCCTGGCTTTTCTTATCGCCCTACTCCTCATTCTGCTGCAATGGCCAATAGGCAAACTCTCCGAGGTCATCTTTCGGGTTGACCAGGAACCACGCATCCTTCAGTTAGCTCTCTCCTATTTCTTCGTAAGGATATGGGCAGCACCTGCTACTCTTGGCCTATATGCAGTAAAAGGGTGGTTCATCGGCATGCAGAATTCTCGGCTGCCGATGTGGATTGCCATTTTCCTCAACCTTGTCAACATCGTCTGTAGCCTGCTCTTTGTGTTGGGATTCCATTGGGGAATACGAGGCGTAGCCCTCGGCACCGTCATCGCACAATACAGCGGACTTGCTGTGGGTGTTTTCTTTATGATGCACAAATATGGGCACCTCTTTTCGCAGTATGTGAGAGAGCAAGGTCTCACCTTCTCCAACAAAATAGTTCGACTCCTGCAAGACTCCCTCCAATGGGAACAGATGCGCCGTTTCTTCAAAATCAACGGCGACATCTTCCTCCGCACGGTATGCCTGGCCACGGTCTTCACCTTTATTACTGCGGCCAGCGGTCGCATCAGTCCCGCTGTCCTTGCTATTGACACTCTGCTGATGCAGTTTTTCACCATCTTCAGCTATATGATGGATGGTTTTGCTTTCGCTGGAGAGTCGTTGGTGGGTCGTTACATTGGAGCCAAAGACCCTAAGTCGTTGCGACTTGCTGTCCGCCTACTCCTATTGTGGGGGCTGGGGCTCACTCTGTTTTTCACAGTTCTATATGCCTTTAGTGGTGATCAGTTCTTGCGGATTTTCAGCCAGGATCCTGAAGTCATAGAGGGGGCAATAGTATATATGTTCTGGACCCTCGCTATTCCCGTTTGTGGCTTCTCGGCTTTTTTATTCGACGGCATCTATGTTGGTGCCACCGCCACTCGCACCATGCGCAATAGCATGTTTGTGGCTTCTGCATCCTTTTTTATCATCTACTTCCTGGGGCGTCAACTTTTTCTTGACCAACAAAATCCTGACCCCTTTATTTGGAACAATATTCTCTGGACCGCCTTCATGGTATACCTTGCCCTCCGCGGTATCCTACTGGCCGTTCCTCTCAAGAGAGCTATCTTTAGTAAAGCATATTAATTTAGTTACAATATATGAAACAATCTTATAAGTTATTATTTTTCGCCATCTTATTATTCTGTACCAACAGCGCGTCGGCTCTCTTTGTACGCAATATGCCTGTCAACATGATTCAACCCAATGGAGACACGGTACATTTCTTCGTAACAGGCGATGAGTTCTATCACCGCTACCACGATTCTCTCGACTACACCATCGTCCAAGATCGTGCAGGCTATTGGGTGTATGCCTTGGCTGCCAAGGATGGCTCTATCATGCCCTCCTCCTTGCGTGTCGGTCATCTTACCCCGGCTCAAGAAGGCCTCAATATGCAAGCATTAGGTTTCGTCCCAGGCATCAGCATCTCGCAAGAAGAGTACCAGCGTCGACGCCACGAGTGGGACATCCCTGAGAAATACCAATCCTCGCTGCCCAAGACCAGCGGAAGGAACCATGGAGATTTCTGCAATTTAGTTATTTTCATTCGTTTTGCTGACGATTCCAATTACACCCGTTCGATAGAGTCGATAGACAAGATGTTCAGCGATTCATCCCGCCACAATTCCAACTCGGTCTACAATTATTTCAAGCATGCTTCATACAACAAACTCTTTATCCGAACCTACTATGCTCCTACCCCCGATAGCAACACCATCCGCTCCTATCAGTCTCCCCATCCCAGAGCCTATTACATGCCCTACACAGAGAATAATACCATCGGCTACTCCAACTCCGAACAGCGCCACAACCGAGAATTTGAGTTGCTTGTTGGAGCTGTAAACTGGATAAACGACTCTGCTCCTGTGCCTTCCCACTATAACCTTGACTGCGACAACGATGGTCAAATCGACAACGTCAACTTCGTTGTCCGCGGCACATACACAGGCTGGAACGACCTACTTTGGCCACATAAATGGAACCTCTACCAAGATGAGGTCTTTATCAACGAGAAACGGGTCAATACATTCAATTTTGCACTCGAAGGCGCGGGTGAAGACTATTTCGGTCCCAGCACCTTTTCCCACGAGATGTTCCACTCCTTGAGTGCCCCCGACCTTTACCACTACAACTCCAATGACAATACTGGCACACCCGTAGGAGTATGGGACCTGATGGCATCCAATTCCAAACCTCCACAACATTCTCTCGCATGGTTGAAATATAAGTACGGCAACTGGCTCGACAGCATTCCCACCATCACCCAGCCCGGTGTCTATACCCTCACTTCCAATGCCGACTCCATTCCCGGCACCATGGCTCTCAAATTTCCGAGTGCCGACCCCGATCAATATTATGTCGTTGAATATCGCGACAACACGGAAACCTTTGAAACCACCCTCCCTGGCCGTGGAATCGTCATCTATCGTGTCGATACCCGTTTCGATGGCAACGCCGGCTTTAACGGTGTTGATAATTTCAACGAAGTATGGGTATTCCGTCCCAACTCCACATCAGATTGGGAGAGTGGTCACCTCGCTGAGGCCTACTTTACCCCTGCTCGTAACCGCACCGAATTTTCCCCCTCCACCAACCCTTACCCCTATCTTTCTGATGGCACTCGCGACATGACCTTTGCCATTTCCAATATCTCCACTCCACGCAACACAGTCATGTTCCGATACACCAATCACACCGTTCCTGCCGACCTCACCGTGACCCGCGTCACTTCACTTAGTGCAACCCTTGACTGGAAAGGTGCAGGCAAAGCTTATCGCGTTTACTACCGACCCAAAGATTCTGATATGGTATACAATACGGTTACCACTAAGATACCCCATCTTACAATCACCGACCTTCACCCAAATGAAATTTATGAGTGGACGGTCCGAGCACTTTATGACCCCATTGACTCCACCCACTTTGCCGACAGTAGCAATCTGGCCGCAGAATGCACTTTCCATACCGAACTCTGCAACAATCCTCACACCGACACGATTGGTTGGTACACCATCAACGAGAATAGCACTATCCCATTTGCCTACAACACCAACTACAGCTACTTCCAACAATTATTCACCTCCGACGAGTTGCGTGGAGAAAAAACTATCAGCACCATCAGTTTTCATTATGCCTACACATCAGCGCTGGACAAGTCAAACTGCGTCATCTATTTGGGCAACACTTCTCAAAATGACTTCTTCGACACCATGAACTTCGTGCCTTTCGACCAACTGCAACAGGTCTATGCCGGTCCCATCCATCTTGTTCAGGGCTGGAACGAGTTGGTGTTAGACAATCCATTCTATTACAACGGAACCGACAATCTGGTTATTGCCATCGACGACAACTCCGGCGAGCCCAGCCATATCGGAGATAAGTTCTATACCCACTCTACCTCCTCCTATATGGCTCGCATCTATTCCAACAATAGTGCAAATCCCGACCCCGCTATCGACTCAACCATGAAGAGGGGAACAGCGTTTCTATACCGCCTCAACATGAAATTTACGGGATGCCCTAACAACAACAACAAATACTATGCCTGCATTATTTCCGACAATGAACAATTTGGATTGACTTCAGGAGAAGGTCTATATGATGCTGGCGAAACGATTACCACTTATGCCTATCCCAATAGGAATTGTACTTTTGTTCAATGGCATGATGGAAACACCGAAAATCCTCGCCAATTGGTTCTCACTTCCGACACCTTGCTTATCGCATTCTTCCATTCTCATCTTGGCATCGATAATCCCCATCCTGAATTGGGCGAAAGTGCTGGCGGATATATTGTAATGACCAAACAACTTTCAATTAGTGTTAGAGGAGCCGAAAAACAACCCGTTTGGGTTTATGACCTAATGGGTAGGACTGTAGGCATGGCCGATGGTCACCATGCCGACCCTGTCACCTTCCAGTTGCCCTCCAAAGGAATCTACCTCCTGCGTGTAGGCGACAACAAACCCGTTAAGCTATTTGTCAGCGGGGAATAATAATAATATTACTTCAAACAAAAAAGGAAGGGATTGTCACAGCAGTCTCTTCCTTTTTTCATCCTCCATCATATAACTTGTAGACGAACGTCTTAGCCAAGTTTTAATAATAAAAATACATATTATCATAAAAAAATTGTATATTTGTAAAATTCTTTTTACCAAAAGAAAAATATAAATAATTATAAATAAAATATTTACAAAATGAAAACTACTCCGTATACCGATTTACACATCTCTTTAGGAGCCAAAATGGCCGAGTTTGCAGGTTACAACATGCCTATCCAGTACACCGGTCTTGTGGAAGAACATAACAACGTCCGCAACAATGTGGGTGTCTTCGACGTCAGCCACATGGGCGAATTCCGTGCCAAAGGCCCCGTCGCTAAGCATTTCATGCAATACGTCACCACCAACAACATCGAGGACCTCTACGACGGCAAAGTGCAGTACACCTGCCTTCCCAACGGTCAGGGTGGTGTGGTTGACGATATGCTTGTCTACCGTGTCCACGACGACGAGTATTTCATGGTTCCCAATGCTGCCAACATCGACAAAGACTGGGCTTGGATGAGCCAGATTGCCGACAAAATGGGCATGGAGCTGGGCAAGGACTTCGTCAATGAGAGCGAGCAGTGGGCTCAGCTTGCCGTACAGGGTCCCAACGCTCTCAAGGCCATGCAGAAACTGACCGATGAGAACATCGTCGACATGGAGTACTACACCTTCAAGATTCTCACCTTCGCTGGCATTCCCGATATCATCCTCTCCACCACTGGTTACACCGGCGCTGGCGGATGCGAAATCTACATTCCCAGAGAGAAAGCTATCGAGGTCTGGAACGCCGTCTTCGAGGCTGGCAAAGAATTTGGCATTATGCCCGCCGGTCTCGGCTGCCGCGACACCCTCCGTCTTGAGAAAGGCTTCGCCCTCTATGGCCACGAGATGGATGACACCATCAGCCCCTTGGAAGCTCCCCTCGCCTTCATCGTCAAGCTGAAAGCCGAGAACAACAACTTCATAAACAAGGAACTCCTCCTGGCTCAGAAAGCTGCTGGCTTCAAGCGCAAAGTGGCCGGCTTCGAGATGATCGACCGCGGTATCGCCCGCAACGGCTACGAAGTCTGTGACGCCGAAGGCAACAAGATCGGTGAGGTCCGCAGCGGTTCCCCCAGCCCCAGCACTGGCAAGAACATCGGCACCGCCCTCATCAAAGCCGAGTACGCCAAGAGCGGCACCGAGATCTACATCAAGATCCGCGAGAAACTCCTCAAGGCCGTCACCGTCAAGATGCCTTTCTACGAGGGTTAGTGTATAACGTATGAACACTGCAGAGAAAGTCGAATACTGGCTCGACATTGCCGACTACGACCTTGATACGGCCGAGGCAATGTACTCCACTGGACGCTGGCTGTATGTGGCATTTATGTGTCACCAAGTCATAGAGAAAACACTGAAGGCTTACTGGTGCGCCACACAGGAAGACGAGCCGCCATATATCCACAACCACAAGCGCCTGGCCGATGGTTGCGGATTATACTCCAGAATGAGTTTTGAGCAAAAAGACTTTCTCAATACCGTTACGACATACAATATTGAGGCACGCTATCCCGAAAGTAAAGATGCGCTTGCGCGAAAACTTGACAAAGATGCATGCCGCTTTATTATCGACAACACAAAAACAATTCAAACATGGATAAAGGAACAGCTCTCAGCCGCGACGAGGCAATAGACTTAGTACGTCAGTACAAGCATATTATTGCAAGGCATTTTGCAGAAGAGCCGCAAGTGCTGATATATGGTTCTTATTCCAAAGGCAATGCAGACCAATTCAGCGACATAGACGTGGCTGTTGTTGTGCCGACCTATGGTGACCGCAAATTGGAACTGTCCAAGGCTCTTTGGCGCGATGTCGATAACGTAAGCCTTCTTATTGAGCCGGTCTTGATTTCCAAAGACCACCCATCACCGCTCTACGACGATGTTATGCGGACGGGCATCGCAGTGTAACAAAGGAACTGATGGGAATAATCTCATCAGTTCCTTTTTTCATTAAACAACCCAGGGCAGCACACACCTTTCTTATAAAGGACTAACCAATTAATACAAATCATGGAAACAACACAACCCAAGTTCTGCCAAAGCTGTGGAATGCCACTTATGAAGGACTAAGACTATGGCACCAACGCCGACGGAAGCTTCAATCCCGACTACTGCCGCTATTGCTACCAAGACGGCAAATTCCTCCAAGACTGCACCATGGAAGAAATGATAGAGCACTGCTCCCAATTTGTCGACGAAGTGAACAAGCAGATGCCCAAACCCCTAACCCGCGAAGAATACAAAGAGATG
>JAEEHQ010000083.1 GCA_016280915.1 Bacteroidales bacterium | reverse complement strand
GGCAACCACGACACCATCCGCACCGTCACCCTCAACGCCGATGCCACCTACACCGCCACCTTTGCCGAGGACACCACCTATTACACCCTCACCGTCCTCTCCGCCAATCCCGCCATGGGCACCGTCTCAGGCAGCGGCACCTATCCCGAGGGCACTAACGTCACCCTCACCGCCTCGGCCTTTACTGGTTACCATTTCCTCTACTGGAACGACGGCAACCACGACACCATCCGTACCGTCACCGTCAACGCCGATGCTACCTACACCGCCACCTTTGCCGAGGACACCACCTATTACACCCTCACCGTCCTTTCCGCCAATCCCACTATGGGCACCGTCTCAGGCAGCGGCACCTATCCCGAGGGCACTAACGTCACCCTCACCGCCTCGGCCTTTACCGGCTACCATTTCCTCTATTGGAACGACGGCAACCACGACACCATCCGCACCGTCACCGTCAACGCCGATGCCACCTACACCGCCACCTTTGAAGCCAACCCGCCCGAAAGTATCGACAACGTCAGCATCCACTTCACTATCTCCCTCTTTGCCAACAGCCAAATCCTCGTTGAAGGTGCCACAGGCTACCCCATCGTCGTCTACGACCTCATGGGTCGCCAGATTGCCCGCGTCCCCGCGGCCAAGTTCACAGAACTCCTCTGCCTCCCTCATCGTGGCGTTTACCTCGTCAAAGTATCCACCCTACCTGTACAGAAAATAATCAACATGTGAAGCAACCATCCAGTGAATGGTTACGATAGCGCAGCGGAACACGGATTACACAGATTATCCAACAGGCAAGCATAATGGTGGTGCTCATGGATTAAACCCAAATCGGTCATTAGGGTTAAATGAACATCGAAAGAAACGTAAAAACGAAGATGTAAGCTAAAACCTGGTAGATCTATCTGCCCCCTAACTCGCGGATAATGCTATAAATCTAACCTTTCAAAGATAAATTAAACTATTAAGGTGGGTTCTATAAATTCCACATTTAAAAACAATAATTAATATGAGTGTACTTTAATTTTTCAGCGCTTTTGCCCTTATCTCGGCATCTTTCCGATTGTCAGTCGGTTACAATGCACCGCATTGCTCCCTCCTTCCGCACGGAAATCTGCTCGAAATAAGAACAAAATCGATTGAAAGCAATTTATAGAACCCACCTTAACTAAACCGTAACATTAACCTTTCAGCAGGTTATAGCTAAAGGCATAGGCAATGGCTTCTGAAATGTTAGACACGCCGAGTTTGTCGAAGACCTGCCTCCTGTATTTTGGTGCATTTTTTTGACATAAAAAAGTCTCACAAGTTTATTTTACAATAACCTGTGAGACTATTTCAGCGGAGAGGCAGGGATTCGAACCCTGGGACCCCCAAAGGAGGTCAACGGTTTTCGAGACCGCCCCGATCGACCACTCCGGCACCTCTCCTTTTCGGCAGCATTGCTGCTGTCTTTTTTGCTAATTATTAATACGTTGCCGTGTTTTTCTCTCGGTGGAAACGATTTGCAAAGATACAACTTATTTTCAATACTGCAAGATTTTTTTTCGCTGGGGGTGCAAAGGAAATTATTTTTCGGCTTGCCATGGGTGCCTCGAGGCTACCGCAACAAGAGGACGGTGCCTGTCTTGCTTTGGTAGCCGCTGGGGTTGGCTTGCTCAATGTAGCGACATTTGTAGGCGTAGGCTGCCTGCACGCATTTGCGGCCTTGGTGGGTGCCGTCCCAGCCGTGGTTGATGTCGGTGGAGTGGAACACCAGGTCGCCCCTGCGGTCGTAAATCCATATCTCAAAGTCGGTAATCCCCGTGGCAACGGCGCGGAAGATGTTGTTGGTTTCAAGGTCGGGCGTGAAGACGTTGGGGATATATAGGCTGGAAGCCAAGATGGGCACCTGGAGGGTGTCGGTGTCTTGGCACAGTGCGTTGCTCGCCCTGAGTATCAGCCAGAGGCTGTCGACATAGGCTGGCACCTCGAGGGTGATGTTATTGTCGCTGCTGTAGTAGACAGCCTCCTGGTTGTCATACCGCACATACCACTCCACTTCCTCCACCTGCCCGACGGAGCGGTTGTAGGCGGTGAGGATGAGAGGGTCGGTCGTAAGATTGGTGGGAAAGATGTCTATGTGGGCCGACAAGGTATGGATGGGTTCGACTTGAATGCTTTCGGTCACGGGACATAAAGGCACGGGGCTGTAGTCGGCGGTGACATAATAAACGGTGGTGTCGGTGGGGTTTACTCTCACCACCGAATCGGAGTGATGCCCCTGTAATGCCCAGTCCTCGGGCAGCGACCACCAGCGGTGGTAGGGCACCGTGGCCTCGACTTGCAGGAGGTGGTGTGGGTCCTCGCCACAGAAAGGGGTGCTGCTGAGGGTCAGCACGGGCAGCGGCATCACCCGCAAAACCAAGAAGCGCAAGGTGTCGGGTATGGGGTAGTGGGTAGAGAAAAGGGTGTCGACGTAGATGCCGGCCTCGGTGAGCAGGGTGTGGTCAAAGAGATAGCTGTCGCCTTGGCAGATGGTGTCGACAAGCGTGTCGGTGACCATGTAGCGCCACACCAAGTGCAAGATCCGCGTGGAGTCGCACCCCATGAGGTTGGTGGTGCTGAAGTAGTAATCGCCAGGCTGGCTGTAGGTTTGTCCCTCAAACTGAATGGTGTCGCCGCGGTAGATGGTGTCGTAGCGTGCTATCGTGTCGGAGTGGTTGACGGTCAGGTGCAGGCTGACGGTGCTGTCGCACCCCACGCTGTTGGTGAGGGTGTGGGTGGGCGTTGGCAGGGCGGTGCTGTAGCGCTGCCCGTACCAGCTGAAGCTGTCGCAGCAGATGGCCGCCGTGTCGCCAAAAGTGGCATGGCGCAGGGAGAGGGTAAGGCGGATGGCGGTGTCGCATTCGTAGGGCAGCAGGTGGGGACGGAAATGGACGTGCTGTCCTTCCTGGCTGTAGTACTGGCCATACCAAAGGAAGCCGTCGCAGGCATCGACCAAGGTGTCTATCATCACGGTGTCGCGCACAAAGAGGTTGATATGGGCAATGCTATCGCACAGGTGATGGGTGGGCAGCGTGTCGACATAGATGCCGGTGGTGGTATAGCTGTGGCCGTTGTAGGGGTAGATGCTGCCGGCGCAGATGGTGTCGGCGATGGTGAAATGATAAGTGGGATGGACCGTTAGCAGCAATTGATGGATGGTGTCGCAAACGGCCAAGGTGTTTCCGGGCACCGTGTCGGCATACTGTCCGGTTGTGGCCAACAGCTGTCCGGCAAAAGTCAGCGTCTGTCCTTGGCAAAGGGTGTCGTAGCGGGTGGTGATGAAGGTATTGGAGATGGTGAGGTGCAGCGTGATGATACTGTCGCACCCCACGGCGTTGGGCAGGGTGTCGAAGTAGGTGCCCGACTGGTAGTAGGTGGTGGCGTTCTGTGGCCAGAGGTAGCTGTTGCAATGGTACTCGGTGACGGAAAGGGACGAGTTTTCCAAAACCGTTAGATATAACGTCCTTATCAGCAAGCTGTCGCCACCCAAGAGGCTGTCGAGCTCGTAGGTGCCCTGGGTGGTGAGGAGGGTGTCGAACATGGGCAGGGTGTCGCCCAGGCATATCGTGCGGCTGACGGTGTCGAGCACCAGGCAGGGGGTGTGGACGAAGAAAGTGGCGGTGGCGGTGTCGATGCAGTCACCATTGGCCAGCATGGCGTAGAGGGCCACGGTGTGGGTGCCTGGGGTGAAGGCGTGGCGCGGGTTCACCTCGGTGGTGGAGGTGCCGTCGTCGAAACGCCACAGGTAACTCTCGCAGCTGCTGCCTATCGAGTCGGTGTGGGCCGTGTCGCCCGTGATGATGCTTTGGTTCTGCATCCTCACCCAGACATAGTCGCACCCCGTGGTGTCGATATAGGTCATGGTGAAGCGGGCCCAAGGATGGCGCTCGCCGGCTATGGCCGCCATGGTGAAGAAGCAGTTGGAGTGGGCCGAGTCGTTGGGGGCACCCACATAGGCGAGGTTGCAATAATAGGTGCCAGCCTGGTAGACATGCAGGGTGTCGGCTGTGGAGAGGGTGGTGGTGTCGGTGGCGGAGTACCAGCGGTAGGCAAATCCCGACGGGGCGCGGAAGGTGTTCTCGTCGGAGCTGCAGCTGGTGGAGCTCATGCCCTTGTTGTCCAAATCGAGCACAAAATAGGCATAGCCATAATGGGCACCCTGGTTGCAGTCGTAGCTTGTCAGCGTGATGTTGATAACCAACCCATGCAGGGGTTCCAAATCGATGCCGATGGTGGTCCAGTCTTTCCACAGGACGTTGTTGGGGGCGATGTTCCAACCAAGGCTGAAGTTGGAAACGAAATCGGCACAATAGCAGGGGCTCAGCTCGATGCCGTTGGTGTCGGTGATGGTGAAGGTGAAGCGAGGCTGACTGCTGGAGGTGTGGTTGGGGTTTTGCAGCACAGCGGCATATTTCAGCAGCAGCAGGTTATAGTCGTTGGTGTCAATCTGGTGGGTGTAGGTGATGCTCTCGGCTTCGCTCCCGGTCTCCCAGTTGCCCAGCCTCACGGAGGAGCAGTAGCCCTCGGGCACCGTGTGCAGGAGGTTGCCGGTGCGGAGGTCGGTCTCCATGCGGTCGTGGTGGACCGTGTGGCGCGAGGAGCTGTTGCTGCTGCCGTTGTCTATCACCCCCTGGCTCTGACGGGGAAGGTTGAATGTGCCAAAATAGCATTTGACATTATCGGCATAGAGGTCGTCGAAATTGAAGGTGTTGTTGCGGCATAAGGTCATAGCCGTGGCTATGATGTAATTGGTGCCGCTGTCGCATACCGCCGTCACCCTGAAGTTATATTCCACGCCCCTGTCTAAGTTGTTGAACGTATACTCGTTGACAGGATAGTTGGTGGCCACGGTAATCCAGGTGGTGTTGTCGGAACGCTTGTAGGCGATGTCCCAACCGTTGCTGGAGCTGTCGATGGACCATCGCAGCGTGACATGGGTGATGCCCACATCCGTCACCACGGGTAGCGGCTGGTGGCAGCCATGATGGACGAAGCAGTTGGAGAATGTGACGTTGGGCTGAGCGGAAGAGGAATACAAGTTGATGGCACCCAGGTTCCCAATGGCATAGGGTGTGTTATTTCTACAGGCATAAAGGCTGACATTTTCGCTTGCCTGAGTGCTATGGCCCCAAAAGCCGCTGGTGTTGCTGCCTGAGATGCCCGTCTTGTTCATCAGGGTGGTGACCACGAGGTTACTCACCCCGTCCCACACAAAGGGGGTGGAGAAAGGGTAGGTCTGGGTGCCGGAAGTGTTAGCGTTGTGGATGCCGTTATACACAAGGGTCAACCCACTGGTGATGGGGTTCTGATTTGGGTAATAGCTCTGGCTGGTGGTGCCGATGTAGATGCTGAAATCTTTGGGATAGCGGTTGGAGGTCCAAGTGTAGGTCATGGCATGGATGGCACCAGGCATGACGCCCATGGCTGACAGCTGACTTGCGCTGTAGATGGTTTGGCAGATGGTGTTGCCAAAACTATTGTACACGGGCACCCCCGACACCTGATCGTAGCCGGATCCTGACGGCGACGACCACGGGCCGCAAAGTGAGCTGGTGGTGGCCAAAATGGTGTCCCAGTTGCCTTGATGGCCGCCTGCACAAAGGTAACGCACGCTCACCTGATATTCGGTCTCGGGGGTCAAGCCGGACAGGATGATGGGGCTCTCGAGAGTGGTTGTGGTGATGGGGGTGCCGCCACCTGTCGGGATGACATTGACTTCACAACTCGTCGGGGTTGCCAAGCTGCCCCCCGACTGGCTCCATGACACTGCCATGCTGGTGGCGTTGACCCGCTCGACAGTCAGCCCCGTCACGTCAGGACAATGGGGAGACAGCCTTAGCGTCACATCGTCAAGAAACACCTCCTGCACCCTCCCGCTCATCCTCATGGCCACAAAACGTCCCGGGCCGTTGTAGGAGGCCAACGAGACATAATTGTACTGGTAGGAAGTGTTGTTAAAGGTAATCGACTGCACCGGTGTGAAGGTAGAAGTGTCGAACGGGTCTTCCATCACGCCCACATCCATCACGCAGCTCATCGCGTCGACATTCGTGTGTGACCAGAAGTCGACCATCGTTTCGTTCAGCTGGTCGAGATATTCTGGCAAGGCCAGGATGATTGTGTTGTCTGGACGGTTGGTGTTGGTGTAGAAGGAATAGAAACCGGAGTGGACATCGCCCGCTTCGGGGTATATTATCGACGAGCCGTCGGCGTAAACTGTCCAGCAGCCGTTGATGGCGTAGCCGCTGCTGGAATGGGTGGCATCCTCAAAGCCATATCTGTAGGGCAAGTCGGCACGTGCGATGGGGTTGCAGCTGGTGCGTATGCTCCGCCGCACATTGCAACAGGGGTTGGCGGTGTCGGCCTCGTTGCACAAAGTCATGTCGTAGGTGGTGGCTTGCGAAAGCCCCGTCACCGTGTGGCTGGTGCCCGTCACCGTGGTTGAAGTACCGTTGACAGAAATCACAAATTGGTCGGAGGGATTACTGGCCGACCAGCTCAACCCCACCGAGTTGTCTGTAATGCTGTTGACCCTGAGGTTGTAGGGCCTGTTGTGGCAGATTCCGCCGATGCTGCAACTGTAGGATAAAGAAAAGCCGCTGCGCACTACCGAGCCATCGGTTGTGAATTTGAGCGTCATGCAACCCGTCGTGCAACTCACGTTCAACCCACTGTTGCCGCCTGTGGGCCCGAACAGAATATTTCCTGTGGCATCGCAACCGTCGTAGATGGTAATCTTGTCGCAGCATTGCTCGGTGTTGTATCTCCCAATCAGGTTGATGGTCACCCCAGGATGAGCCGTAATGACCACATATCCAATAAAATTGTTCGTGTAGTTGTTTTCATATCCCCCATTGTCGTAGATGGTGCCAGCGGGATGCTGGCAACCGTCGATGTAAAGGGTGCCTGGCTCCATAGTCACATTATTCTGCCCCGCTGCGTTCGCCCAGCATAGAATGCATAACAGCGCAACAATCAAATATTTGACAGACAATCCCTTCATATTGTTACTTTTTCTTTGTAACTGCATAAATAGTAAATACATTTAAATTTAGCAAACCATTAACAGCTGAATAGTTAGATTGGTATAAAAACTTATATTCCATTTACCCGCTATGATGCAGAAGGATGGAGAAGGAGAGAGTGTGGAGTATTGAAGTTTTTTTTTGAAAGCTTCAATTCAACCTAAAGTTGTAAATGGTTATCAACCCCAAAATCGTCCTCATGAACGATTTGGGATTAACCGGCAGCGGTAGGGACACGCTGGCCGGGAAGGTGTCAGAGGCGGGATTCGACAGTGGGCCAGTCGACGATTTGCCAGAGCGCGGCGAGGTAGGCAGGACGACGGTTCTGGTAGTCGAGGTAGTAGGCATGTTCCCACACATCGAAGGTGAGCAGGGGGTTGAGGCCTTGGGTGACGGGGTTCTCGGCATTGGGGTGCTGGGTGATGACGAGACGGCCCTGTGGGTCGGCATTAAGCCATACCCATCCGCTGCCAAAGAGGGTGGCGCCTTTCTGCTCAAACTCCTGCTTGAAGGCATCGACGCTGCCGAAATTCTTTTCGAGAAGGGCGGCAAATTGGGCACTCATGGGCTTGGGAGCGGGAGAGAACTGCTCGAAATAGAGGGTGTGGTTGAGCACCTGGCCGGCATTGTTGAAGAGGCCGCCTTGCGCCTTGCGGACAACCTCGGAGAGGGGAAGGTTTTCGAGTCCGCTGCCAGGGAGGAGCTTGTTGAGGTTGTCGACATAAGCCTGAAGGTGCTTGCCGTGGTGGAAGGAAAGGGTTTGCACGCTAATGACATCGCCGAGGGCCTCGTAGGGAAGGGTCATCATGGAAAACTGACCATTGGTGGGAATAAAATCTTTCATAACAGTGAGGGTTTGTTTAATTAATTCGGGCTGCAAAGATACAAAAAAAAAGGGAAACAATAAAATTTTTTTTGATGAAGGCGAGGAATGGCGGAGAAAAAAAATGAATTCTGCTTACCAATTTATGTTAAAAAATGGAAAAAAGAACGAAAGATTGAATATTTTTTGTACATTTGCAATCTCTAATTGAGTGGGGTCAGGTGGGTTTGATAAATAACTATTAACTGGGGAACGATGGACAATATTATTACTTTCCTGAACAACTGCGTTTGGAGTTGGCCCTTGGTGGGGCTTTGTTTGGCTGCAGCCATCTATTTTTCTATCGGCACGCGATTTGTGCAGGTGAGGCACCTGGGCGAGATGGTGCGGCTGCTGTTTCACAACGACAAGAACAAGAAGGACGGCATCTCCTCCTTCCAGGCCTTTGCCCTGGCTCTGTCGGGACGCGTGGGGACGGGCAACATTGTGGGCGTGGCCATGGCCATAGGCTTTGGCGGGCCTGGAGCCATTGTGTGGATGTGGATTATTGCCTTCCTGGGGGCTGGAACCGCCTACGCTGAGGCCACGCTGGCACAGATTTACAAGCAGAAAAGAGGGTCGCAGTTCCGTGGCGGCCCCGCATACTATATTGAGAAAGGACTGAAGTGCAAGTGGCTGGCGGCGTTGTTTGCAGCCATCACGGTGCTGGTGTGCGCCATGTGCCTGCCGCCGATACACAGCAACAGCATTGCCATGTCGTTTGCCAACACCTTCGACATCGCCCCCTGGATGATAGGCGTGGCGGTGGCAGGGCTGATAGCCTTGGTGGTGATAGGCGGCGTGAAGCGGATTTCGCGGGTGGCGGAGCTGGTCACCCCCTTTATGGCCATAGCCTACATCTTGTTGGCGCTGGTGGTGCTGGTGGTGAATGCACCCGCGGTGCCAGGGGCTTTCAGAGACATGGTGGCAAGTGCTTTCGGTGTGCACGAGGCGCTGGGTGGCATCGTGGGTGCCGCCATTGCCTGGGGCGTGAAGCGGGGCATCTACAGCAACGAGGCCGGACAAGGCACCGCTCCCATCGTAGCCGCCGCCGCCAAGGTGGATCACCCTGTGAAACAAGGACTGGTGCAGGGCTTTTCGGTGTATGTGGACACGCTGCTGGTGTGCACAGCCACAGCCATCATGCTGCTGGCCACTGAATGCTACAACGTGATAGACCCTGCCACAGGCGGCTTTCTGGTGAAGTCGGAGGTGGCCCAGTTGGGTCAGCCGGGCGTAGAATACACCATCGCGGCGTTGAGCACCCTGCTGGGACAGGGCTGGGGTGGCATCGTCATCAGCATCACGCTGTTCTTCTTTGCCTTCACCACGGTGATGGCCTACTACTATTATGCCGAGACCAACCTGGTGTACCTCTTCACCAAGGCCAAGCTAGGTGGCAGCGCCGACGGGCTGAAGGATGAGAAGGTGATGATTTATATACTCAGGGTGGTCTTTGTGGGGTCAGTTTTGTTTGGAAGTCTTAAGGAGGCCAGCACCATCTGGAGCCTGGGCGACATGGGCGTTGGGCTGATGGCGTGGATAAACATCATAGCCATCCTGCTGCTGTCGGGAAAGACTTTCAAGATACTGAAAGACTACGAACAGCAGAAGAAAGAGGGCAAGAAGAATCCTGTTTTCGACCCCAAGAAGATGGGCATAGAGGGAGCCACCTACTGGGAGCAGGAGATAGAGAAAGGCGACAGTTCCCCACAAGCTTAGAAGGCAACGGCGGCACGCTCCTTTAGGTGGGCCTGGACCAAGGGGATAGAAAAATATTCGTTGATTGGAAAAAAAAATGTACCTTTGCAAAATTATTTTAACATAGGGAATACTAAAAAATAAACGATAAACAAGCAAAAACTAACAGCCATGAAAAAGATAGTTTTAGCACTGGCACTGATGGTAGCAGCCCTGAGCGCTACCGCCGACAACATCCTCTATTTTACTTACAACCAAGCCGCGAGGACAGTGGCTTACCTGAACAATCAGGACGAGCTGATGATCTACTGCGGCTATGAGGACGAACTGCCCACCTACTGCCTTGTCAACGAGGTGTGGGCCGAGCAAATCAGCACCTCGTTCTACGAAATCTGGCTGTATGGCTACGATGCCTACACCGGTGACGAGATTTACATGCCCATCGACCTGGAGTGCATCTACCTGCTCACCAATAGCAATATCTATAGTGCGGCCTCCTATCTGCGCTTCAGGACCACCCACAGCCGTCCAACCTTCAGATGGGCCATGCCGCCTTATCACCACTATGTGCGCCCGCCGCGTCCTGTGGTATACTACTACACCTACCACTATGACATCCACCGCCCGGGCTGGCACTATCGCAACTATCCTCACTTCCACTACCACCCCTACTACCACCGTCATCCCAGCCACCCCGCTCCTATCCCACCTAAGCCCTACATGCCTGGCAAGGAACGTCCCGGCTATACCGAAGACGGCCACGGTGGCTACAACTACACCGGTCTGCCTCTGGTAGGCAACATCACCACCGCCCGCTCCGAGACTCCCGTCAGGAACAACCCCACCAACCGTGAGGGCAGTCGCATCACCAGCACCCGCGGCGAGAACACCATCACTACCATTAACCGCACCACGGGCACCCGCACCACCACACAGGCACCGGCAGCCAACTCGACGGGACGAAGCGCCAGCACCAACACCACTTCGGGCCGTAGCAGCAACACCTCGGGTACTGCCACACGCGGAACAGACAACAGCCGTGGCGCATCCACCGGCACTCCCAGCCGCGCCACCGACAGTAGCACACCGTCCCGCGGCACCGCCAGCACCAGCCGCAGCAACGGCACAACAACCGAATCCAACACCCGTGGCACGAATACCAGCACCAGCCGCAGCAATGGCACAACAACCGAATCCATCACCCGCGGCACAAATACTAGCACCAGCCGCAGCAACGGCACAACAACCGAATCCAACACCCGCGGCACGAATACCAGCTCCAGCCGTTCCGCCAATCCTTCCACCGAGACGAGCACCCGCAGCGCTGCCACCTCTACCAGCACTACCCGTAGCACAGGCAATACGGTGAACGAAAGCCGCAACACAGGCTCCACCAGCCGCAGCAACAGCCGTGCCACCCAAAGCAGCAACAGCCGCAACGCAGGCACCACCAGCCGCAGCAACAGCCGTGCCACCCAAAGCAGCAACAGCCGCAACGCAGGTACTGTCTCACGCAGCACCGGCAACAACAAGGCCAGCAGCTCGCGCAGCACCGACAACAACACCAGTACCAGAAGCGGCAGCTCGACCCGCGGCAGCAACAACCGTTCCACTTCGAGCAGATAGTAACAGAAGCAAAAAGCATCACTATATGGCTATAAAAGAAAGCGAACTGGTATTGGCTCCCAATGGGAGCCTTTACCATATTAATCTGACCGGCGAGACACTGGCCGACAACGTTCTGTTGGTGGGCGACCCCGACCGAGTCAACATGTTCAAAGACATCTTTGAGAGCGTGGAATACGAATCGCAGAACCGCGAGCTGCACGCCCTCACAGGCCGCTACCACGGCGTGCGCTTCACCGCCCTGAGCACCGGCATGGGATGCGACAACATCGACATCGTGGCCACCGAACTGGACGCGGCAGCCAATTTCAACCTACAAAGCCGCACACCACGCAAAGAACACCGCACGCTGAATTGGGTGCGCATTGGAACCTGTGGTTCGCTGCAGGCCGACGTAGATTGCGGTAGCCTCGTGGCATCACGCTACGCCATCGGGATGGACGGATTGATGAACTACTACCAGCATGGCGACGAAGGGTTTGAGCATGCCATGGAAGAGGCTTTCGCCCAGCACATGCAGCTCGACCCCAAATTAGCCAAGCCCTACTGTGTGCGCGGCAGCGAGATGTTACTGAACAAGATAGGCGAAGGGATACACCACGGCATCACCGTGACGGCACCTGGTTTCTACGGCCCTCAGGGACGCAATATCCGTTTGGCACCCAGCATTGTAGACCTCAACGAGAAACTGGCAACCTTCAGCTGGAAGGGCACCCGCGTGACCAATCTCGAGATGGAGACCTCGGCCATCTTTGGCTTTGCCAACGCCCTGGGTCACCGAGCAATGACAGTATGCCTGATTGTGGCCAACCGTCCCGCTGGAACATTCCTTAACGACTATCACACCCCCATGAGGGCCGCGATAGGGAGAGTGGTGGAAGGACTGGTGTAGCGATGCATGTTTACCTATTCATAAAAAAAATGAGACCATGAAAAAGACTGTTTTGACCCTGCTTTTGTTGGCCATGGGCATGATGGCAAGCGCACAAGTGCAGGCCGACTATATCCCCGAGCAGCTGGGCCGCGACGCACACCACATCATCCAGTCGTTGGGTGCCTTTGTGGGCAACGAGCGGGCTGAGAGCCAAGAATTTGACATCACCTACATGCCGGCAGGCAACGACGTGGAGGGCAACATGATTATCAACACGGCCGACTACCGACTGATATTGAAGCTCGACTCACGTTACGACATGTGCTACGAATTGCAAATCGACATCCGGTCGCAGGAATTCTTAGACGATTTCTATCGCCTTTTTGCCACCTACAAGACCGAGAACATGGACAACTACCGGCTCATGTATTTTGGCAACGAGAAACTGCATGTCACCGAAAATCCTTCGCGCTCAACCAAATACAGGTCCTTCACTTTCACAATAGAATAGAGCCTACTTGTATTAATTGCATGCAATTAAAAAGTCTCAAATACTTTTCAAATTCAAAATATGCAATTTACAAATTCTCAGCCTAATGACCAATTTGGGTTAAAAGAAATCCCATAGAAAGCAAAGGACAAGAGCCGATGGCAAAAAGATGATCGTATTCATTGATACTGAAGTCAGCGTACCGGACCAAAAGGTGACGGATTATGGAGCCGTGCGGGAAGATGGAGCGATACTCCACACTCATGTGGCTTCCGAATTTCAGGCATTCGTAAAGGGGTGCAACGTGCTTTGTGGGCACAATATCCTGCGGCACGACCTAAAGTATCTGAGCGTAATGCGGTTGGAGCAAGGAAGGAAGGTGATCGACACCCTTTTCCTGTCGCCCCTGCTCTTCCCCAAAAAACCTTACCACAAGCTGGTAAAGGACGACAAACTGCAGAGCGATGAGCTGAACAATCCTGCCAACGATGCGCAGAAAGCCCGCGACCTCTTTTGCGACGAGGTGGCGGCATGGCAGGCGCTCTCCCCTACCCTACAAACCATCTACTATCAGCTTTTGCACGACAAGGCCGAATTTGCAGGATTCTTTGATTATCTTGGCTTTAGCACATTCAACGCAGACCTTGAACATATAATCGAACAGGAATTTCGGGGACGGATTTGCAGCCACGCCAATCTTGCGGCTGTGGTGAAGCACTACCCCATCGAGTTGGCCTATACGTTGGCCGTGATTGGCACCGACGACTTCATGTCTATCACGCCAGCATGGGTGGTGCGGAATTATCCCAAAGTGTCCAACGTAATGAATTTCCTGCGCAACACCCCCTGCGGCAACTGCGACTATTGCCGTCAGCGGCTGGATGCCCACCAAGGACTCAAGGAGTTCTTTGGATTTGACCAGTTCAGAACTTTCGACGGTGTAGCCATGCAGCAACAAGCCGTCGAATCGGCCCTCAGGGGGGAGTCGCTGCTGACCATCTTCCCCACAGGAGGCGGCAAGTCGCTCACCTTCCAACTGCCAGCCCTCATGGCGGGCAGAAACTGCCACGGGCTGACCGTTGTCATCTCGCCCCTGCAATCGCTGATGAAAGACCAGGTGGATAATCTAACCGAGCGGGGCATCGGCGATGCCGTCACCATCAACGGATTGCTGGACCCCCTGGAGCGTGCCGAAGCGGTTAATCAGGTCCTCTCCGGAGGTGCCAACCTACTCTACATAGCCCCGGAAATGTTGCGATCGGCCACCATCAAGAAACTGCTGTCGGGACGCAACATCGTGCGTTTTGTGATAGACGAAGCCCATTGTTTCTCAGCTTGGGGACACGATTTCAGGGTCGATTACCTCTACATCGGCGACTTCATCAAAGAGTTGCAGGAATTGCGTGGACAGAAAAACCCGATAGCCGTATCTTGCTTTACCGCCACAGCCAAACAGAAGGTAATCAGCGATATAGCCGACTATTTCAACAGAAAATTAGGCCTTACCCTAAAAATCTTTGCCGCCTCGGCCGAGCGGAAAAACCTCCGCTACTCGGTCATCCATGCCGAGACCCCCGGCGACAAATACAACCAGTTGCGCAACCTCATCTTGGGACACAACTGTCCGACGATAGTGTACGTGTCAAGGACACGACAAACCAAAGAAATCAGCCAGCACCTGAGGGCCGACGGCATACAGGCTTTGCCTTTCAATGGCAAGATGGAGGCGGCTGAAAAAGTGCAGAACCAGAATGCCTTCATGAGCGGTGCTGCCCAAGTGGTTGTTGCCACCTCGGCCTTTGGCATGGGGGTGGACAAGAAGGATGTGGGACTGGTGGTACACTACGACATCAGCGACTCGCTGGAGAACTACGTGCAGGAGGCAGGCCGAGCGGGTCGTGACCCCAAGATGGAGGCCTCCTGCTATGTGCTGTTCAGCGACAACGACTTAGACAAACATTTCATCCTCCTCAACCAAACCAAGCTAAGCATCAGCGAGATACAGCAGGTTTGGAAAGCCATCAAAGATTTCACCTCCACCCAGGAGCAAGTCAGCTGCTCGCCACTCGAGATAGCACGACAAGCCGGCTGGAACGAAGAAGTCATCGACATCGAAACCCGCGTCAAGGCAGCCATCGCGGCTTTGGAAGAGTCGGGCTTCATCCAGCGTGGCAACAATGTGCCGCACATCTTTGCCACCAGCATTGCTGTGCGCAACATGGACGAGGCAAGGCATCGGCTGAACCTCTCGCCCCTTTTCGACCAATACACCCGCGAAGAGGCGGCCCGCATCATCGGCTCTCTCATCAGCAGCAAGGCCACCGCTGGCAATCGCAACAGCGAGGCCGAAAGCCGCATCGACTACCTGGCCGACATGCTGGGTATGGCCAAAGAAACCGTCATCCGCAACGTCAACCTCATGCGACAGGAGGGAATACTGGCCGACTCGCGCGACATGATGGCGTGGATAGCCAAAAGCACAACCGCCAGGGAATTGGAACAGACGCTGAAGCTTGAGCATTTCCTCCTGACACAGATGAGGGGCGACATCAACCATTTCAACTACAAAGAGCTGAACGAGTTGGCAATGAAGGAAGGGGTGAACAGTAGTGTCAAAAGAATCAAAACCCTGTTCTATTTCCTCACGCTGAAAGGCTATATCCGCAAAGAAGAACACACCGCCGCCGGCAACGTAGTCATACAAAGGCAGAAAGAGCAGGAAATCCTGATGGCGAGTTTTGAGCAACGCACCGACATCTGCCGCTATGTGGTGAAAGAGCTGAGCATGGCAGCAGCAGGCATTTCGAGTGTGGGCAAAGTGATTGACCCTACGCAGAAATCGGCCGTGAGCTTCTCCATCGTTGGCCTGATGGAGAGCTATAAGCAAAACCATCAGCAGCTGGCTTTGGGCGGACAGAAAGAGGTCACCCTCAACGATTTTGAGGAGGCGTTGCTCTATCTGTCCAAAAACTCATTATTGAAGATTGACGGTGGTTTCTTGGTGATATACAACACCATGCAGCTGACCCGAAAGGTTGAACGACGGGTAAAATATAGCAAAGAGCATTACCGCCTGTTGGACGAATTCTACAAACAGCGCATCCAGCAGATACACATCGTGGGTGAGTATACCAACCTGATGGTAAAAGACTACGATTCGGCCATCCAATATGTCAGCGACTATTTTCAGATGGACTTCAAAAAGTTCATTGGCAAATACTTCAAGGGCGAACGCAAAACCGAAATCAACAACAACATCACCCCCAACAAATACAAGCAGATTTTTGGAGGCTTAGACCCAAAACAGCTGGCCATCATCAACGACAAGCAATCCAAATACATTGTCGTGGCGGCGGGACCTGGTAGTGGCAAAACCCGGGTGCTGGTGCACAAGCTGGCTTCGCTGCTGTTGATGGAAGACGTGAAGCACGAGCAGTTGCTCATGCTCACCTTCTCGCGCTCAGCTGCCACCGAATTCAAGAAACGCCTCATGGAGTTGATTGGCAATGCTGCCCATTTTGTAGAAATCAAGACCTTCCATTCCTTTAGCTTCGACATCTTAGGCAAGATGGGCAACCTGACCGATGCCCAAGATGTGGTGCGGCAGGCGGCAATGAAAATTGAGAGCGGCGATGTGGAAGAGCAGAAGATTGCCAAGAGTGTTTTGGTGATAGATGAGGCGCAGGACATGGGGGCCGACGACTTCCAGCTGGTGAAGGCGCTGATGAACAGGAATGAGGAGATGCGGGTGATTGCCGTGGGCGACGACGACCAGAATATCTATGGGTTCAGGGGTTCCGACTCGCGGTATCTGCAATCGATGATAGACGACCAAGGTGCCACCCTCTACGAGATGACCACCAACTACAGGAGCACCAGCGCGATAGTTGACTTTTCCAACCGTTTTGCCACCCTCCTCCCCGCCCGCATGAAAAAGAGTTCCTGCACAGCCTTCAGCCAGGATAAGGGAATTGTGCAAGTGCACCAATACGACAGCAAAGGCTTCCTGCCCGAGGTAATCGAAGTAGTGCAACAGGCAGGGCTGACCGAAGGTACCACTTGTCTGCTCACCCCCACCAACGAAGAGGCCCTTCAGGCCGCCTATCTGTTGGAACAGCAGGGACTACACACACGTCTCATCCAATCAATAGGCGGGTTCAGCTTCCACCAGTTGGCCGAGATACGCTATTTTCTCAAACAACTGTCTGGCAATGTGGGCAGTGCCCTCACGCAGAAACAATGGGACGAAGCCAAAGAACGTACCCTTCAGGCTTACCATACCAGCAGCTGTATCGAGGCGGTGAAATGTTTCTTTGCCGACTTCGAAAAAACACACCGAACCCTCTATTACAGCGACTTAAAGGAATATCTTTTCGAATCCAACATCGAGGACTTTGTCTCGGCCGACCGCAAGACTATTTTCATCTCCACCATCCACAAAGCCAAGGGAAGGGAGTTCGACACGGTGCATCTGGTGGCGCCCCAAGCCTTGAAGGAAGGCCATGAAGCCGAATCGTTGCACGCCCTCTATGTCGGCATCACGCGGGCCAAGAAGCGGCTGTTCATCCATAGCCATGCCCCATTCTTTGACCAGATGGCACCACCCGTGCCGCACCATGTAGAGGAGAATCAGCGGGTGCCCATCACCATCGCCCTCACTCACCGCGATGTTTTCTTAGATTATTTCAAAGAGCGCAAGCGGCAGGTGCTGAAACTGCGCAGCGGCGACCCGCTGCACTACGCCAACGGCCACCTCTCCACCCCCGAAGGGGTTGGCATCGCCGCCCTCTCCAACAGCAAGAAAGCCCAGATGCAAAAATTGGAAGCAAAAGGCTATCAGGTTGTTTCGGCCGAAGTGAGTTTCATCGTGGCTTGGAAACCCAAAGAGGAGCAACAGGAATACGCCGTCTGTTTGGCCACCCTCCATCTGGCGCGGGTACGATAGGCGAAAAAGAGGCCATCACGACAGGAAAAAGTGGGCAAGAGTGACGTCGGAAATCCAGTTTGGGCAATCGTTTATGCAAAAAAACCGCTATATCGTTTTTTTTTCGTATTTTTGCAGGCTTAAAATATATTTATAAAAAGATGCAAAATATTAGAAATATTGCCATTATAGCACATGTCGACCATGGCAAGACAACCTTAGTTGACAGAATGTTGCACCAGGCAAAACTTTTTCGTGACAACCAAGAGACCGGCGACCTGATTCTTGACAACAACGACTTGGAACGCGAACGCGGCATCACCATCCTGTCCAAGAACGTCTCCGTCCGATACAAAGGTTATAAGATTAACATCATCGACACCCCTGGCCACAGCGACTTCGGCGGCGAGGTGGAGCGTGTGCTCAACATGGCCGACGGCGTGCTGCTGGTGGTGGATGCCTTCGAGGGCCCCATGCCCCAAACCCGTTTTGTGTTGCAGAAAGCCATCGAATTGGGTCTCAAGCCCATCGTCGTCATCAACAAAGTCGACAAACCCAACTGCGACCCCGAGCTGACACAGGAAGCCGTCTTCGACCTGATGTTCAACCTGGGAGCCTCCAACGAGCAGCTCGACTTCCCCACCGCCTATGGCTCCGCCAAGCAAGGCTGGATGAACGGCGATTGGGACACCCCCACCGAGGACATCAGCTATCTGATGGACCTCATCATTAAGTATATCCCTGCCCCTCGGGTCTCCGAGGGCAACACCCAGATGATGCTCTCCAGCCTGGATTACAGCTCCTATCTGGGACGCATCGCGGTTGGCCGCCTCAACCGTGGCACCCTGCAGGCCGGCCAATCCATCATGCTGGTCAAACGCGACCAGAGCAGAATCCAAAGCAAAATCAAAGAACTCTATACCTTTGAAGGCCTGGGCAAAGAGCGCACCAAGAATGTGGTAGAAGCCGGCGAGATCTGCGCCGTGCTGCTCGACCTCGACAAGAGCGTCATGTTTGAGATTGGCGACACCATCTGCGACATCGACAATCCCGAGCCCCTGCCTCCCATCAAGGTCGACGAGCCCACCATGAGCATGCTCTTCACCATCAACAACTCCCCCTTCTTCGGCAAAGAAGGCAAGTTCGTCACCAGCCGTCACCTCCGCGACCGTCTCTACAAAGAGCTGGAGAAAAACCTGGCCATGCGCGTAGAAGAAACCAACTCGCCCGACTCGCTGTTGGTCTACGGCCGCGGCATCCTGCACCTCTCCATCCTCATCGAGACCATGCGCCGCGAGGGTTATGAGCTGCAGGTGGGACAGCCCAAAGTCATCATCAAAGAAATCGACGGGCAGAAATGCGAACCCATCGAGCAGCTAACCATCCTCGTGCCGGAAGAATTCTCCAGCAAGGTCATCGACGTCGTCACCCGTCGCAAAGGCGAGATCGACACCATCGAGACCAAGGGCGACCGCGTGCAGCTGGACTTCAAGATTCCCTCCCGTGGCATCATCGGCTTGCGCAACACCCTGCTCACCGCCACCAACGGCGAGGCCATCATAGCCCACCGCTTCAGCGATTTCGAGCCTTGGAAGGGCGACATCGACGACCACAAGATGGGTGCCCTCATCGCCAAGGAAACCGGCGAAGCCACCGCCTACAGCATCAGCAAACTGCAAGACCGAGGCCCCTTCTTCATCGAACCCGGCGACCAAGTCTATAGCGGCGAAGTCATCGGCGAGAGCCTCCGTCCGGGCAACGACATCGTCATCAATGTCGTCACCAGCAAGAACCTCACCAACATGCGCAGCAAGAGTGCTGACGACAAGAGCACCACTACGCCCCCCATCAAATTCTCGCTCGAGGAAGCCATGGAGTACATCCGCGACGACGAGTACCTGGAAATCACCCCCAGCAGCCTGCGCATCCGCAAAATCATCCTCGACGAAATCGAACGCAAGCGCGCCCGCATAGCCGCCGGCAAGGAAGTAGAAGACTAATTTCAATTATTCACTAATAAAAAGAACTTTTTATGCCACGTGTTTTTGACACAAACGTACAGTTAATCAAATACAACGTACTGAAGGAGGTCATCAAGCATGCCTACAACGATACCTTAGATGATGTCTATTTAGACATCCCCAAGACCATCTGTCCGGGTCCCAAACCTCAGCTGCGTTGTTGCATATACAAAGAACGCGCCATCATCCAGGAGCGTATCAAGATGGCCATGGGAGGCGACAAGAGCAACCCCAACCCCGTGCAGGTCATCGACATCGCCTGCGACGAATGCCCTGTGAGCGGCATGCTGGTCACCCCTGCCTGCCGTGGCTGTCTGATGCATGCCTGCGCCGAGGTCTGCCCCAAGGATGCCATCACCATCGTCAACCACAAAGCCACCATCGACAAGACCAAGTGCATCGAGTGTGGCAAATGCACCAAGGCCTGCCCCTACGGTGCCATCATCGCACAGCACCGTCCCTGCATCCAGAGCTGCAAGCCCAAGGCCATCAGCATCAACGAGCAAGGCTCGGCCATGATCAACAACGACAAGTGCGTCTCCTGTGGTGCCTGCATCTACAAATGCCCCTTCGGTGCCATCCAGGACAAATCGCTCATCTTGGACATCATCAAGATTCTGAAAGAATCGGAGAACAACACCAAATATCGTGTCTATGCCGTGGTGGCTCCCGCCATCGTCGGCCAATGCCGCGACAGCACCCTGCCCCAGGTGGTCACCGCCATCCAGAAACTCGGCTTCCATCAGGTCGTCGAAGCCGCCTTGGGTGCCGACATCACCCTCTACAAAGAGGCCAACGAGTGGAAAGAAAAACGCATCATGACCACCAGCTGCTGTCCCTCCTTCGTGGCATTTATCGAGAAGCGCTACCCCGAACTGGTCAAATATATCTCCTCCTCGCCCTCGCCCATGATTGAGACCGCACAGCTCATCAAGCGTTCCGACCCCAACTGCAAGATTGTCTTCATCGGACCCTGCGCCAGCAAGAAGATGGAGTACTTCCTCGAGAAGACCCACGGAGCCATCGACACCGTCATGTCGTTCGAGGAGCTGCAAGCCTTCATCGATGCCCGCGACATCAACCCTGCCGAACTGGAGGACACACCACTCAACAACGCCTCCTTCTACGGACGTATCTTTGCCAAATCGGGCGGTATCACCCAGGGTGTTCAGGATGTGGCCAAGAGCCTCGGCGTAGAAGGCATCAAGACCTGCACCATGAGCGGCCTCGACGAGTGCAACATGGCCCTTGCCAAGCTCAAAGCCGACCGTGCCGTGGAGAACTTCTTCGAAGGCATGGCCTGCGAAGGCGGCTGCATCAACGGCCCTCTGAGCATCACCCACAGCCCCCGCAACGTCGTCGACGTCGACAAATACGGCAAAGAAGCCAAAGAAGACAAGATCGACAACAGCGTCAAACTCTACAAGCTCTCCCTGCAGAACAACCAACTGTAAAGAATCACAGCTATCATCTACAAGGGCATCTATTCATTGCCCCGAAGAGGTGAAACCATTCATAACGAGGGTGTCTCAACAGTCAAGGACACCCTCTTTTTATTTAGTAACGACTAAAAAATAAGGTAAAACGAAAACGGCTCCGTTGCGGCAGATTTGTCAGTTGCGGCAGATTTGCAATCTGACGCAAAATACTATAAGGATTTTCAATCCGTAAAGCAATAATTCTCGCAGAAAACGCAGAGTTTACTATCAACTAAATGTGCCACGTATCACATGTATTACACGAATTTGGCAAGCTAAAGCTTGTTTTTTATTAACACGAATTACCATTAATTAACCATTAATGGCTGGCGCGGACTTTTATTTCTCGCAGAAAACGCAGAAAACGCAGATTTTACTATCAACTTTCAACTACTCTAAACTTTCAACTCTCAACTTTCAATAACCTATAACCAATAACCAATAAACTTTAATCTTTCAACTTTCAATAACCAATAAACAATAAACATTCAATTATAGAACATCGAAAAAAACGAAAAAACACGAATGTGCAAGCTAAAGCTTGGGAAAACTCTCGCAGAAATCGTAGATTTTACTATCAACTTTAAACTCTCAACTACTTTCAACTGTCAACTCTCAATAACCAATAAACTTTGACCAAGAAACTTTAATCTTTCAACTCTCAATAACCAATAACCTATAACCAATAACCATTAGTATCAATAACCAATAACCTTTCAACCCCGAATTCGCCTTTAGGCGCAAAACATCCTGCTGCTAAAGCAGCAGAAAGTAAATTACCATAAATGCGGAGGAAATTTCAAGATTTCAGGAACACACACTTCGTCGAAAAACCACCGTTTCTCCGTTCATCCCTCGTTCGGAGGCTGTCGTTTGTTCGTCGGCGAGCGAACTAACAGAGACCTTACCGACGAACAACAGGCCCTCACCCTTACCCTTCGTTTCCACTCGTCGAGTTTCTTCAGCTCCTCCTCATCGCGCTCGCGAAATTGGTGACAGAAGGCCTCTACAAGATTGGCCAATTGGTCCTTGTTGCTGCCCGTTTTGGCCGAAAGATTGTCAATTTGACCCCCAAGGGCCCTCAATTCAGGCCGGGATGTTGAAATACAAATTCGCTCAGATGGGTACCTCGTAGGGGAAAAAGCATCATAAAGTGGGGTCATCGGAGGGTTTTGGAGGCCATTTGGGGTGGTTTTTGGGATGACTGTTGTCACACATCGGGCGTTGACAGCCAGGACTTCGTGTCCCTAACCGTATCGTATTTTATTGTTATACTGCTCTTTAGGAGAATATAACAATCCTTTCATCTGCCATTTTGTGACAGTTACAGTTGTGACAGTTGATTTTTAGAGGGGTATGTTTTTTTTAATTTTCTTATATATATTATTAATTATTAATTAGTTATATATTATAAGAGGCGTTTTTGATACCCCTTATTTTTATCTGTCACAACTGTAACTGTCACACGCTTGGGGTTTATGACCTACTGCTGGCAACAT
>JAEEHQ010000082.1 GCA_016280915.1 Bacteroidales bacterium | reverse complement strand
TCGCCGATGATACTGCACTGGTTTGTGGAAAAGTAGGTCGCCGCCAATCTTTTACAGAGGGAGTCAGAGATGGCTCCCTTTTTTTGTTTTTTATAGATTCGATAGAGGGGGATAGAGATGATAGATTCGGTGGATGGGGGATAGATTCGGTGGATGGGGGATAGATTTGGTGGATGGGGGATAGTTGTGATGGATGGGGGTTAGAGGTGATAGATTTGATAGAGGAATACAACATTTTTTTATCTCATTTTTTTATTATAGAACTGATTGTAACAGAGGGGAATGGATTTCGTTGGAAAATAAAATATACCCCTGTTGTAGTTTTTGGGTTTCGAGTTGCGTTCTTATAGGCGAAATAAAGAAACAAACAAAAACATTAACAAGATTAAACATCAAACAAAATGAAGAAAAACGTTCTTTTCGTTGCTATCGCAGCATTTGCCCTTTGCATGGCCGCTTGCCAGAAGGAAGAAATCAACCCCGTCAATACTGGTGACAACACTTACACCGAATCCAATGCCAGAGTGAAGAGCACATCCGACCTGCACAACACCGATTGGACCTGCAGCATGACCTTCAACCAGATTCTCTGCCTTATGGGTGCCGACACCACCTGCATCCCCGATCTTGGTGGCGAGACCTATTCCCTCGGTCTGAACTTTGACGGAAGTCTTGCTCACTTCACTTTCTCCGACAACATCGAAGCTTATGGCCTGAATGCTGACGAGAGCGATATGGCTCAGATTTTTGGCTTGTCCTACCAGTACTCTTATGATGGTACCAGCCACACTGGCTACCTTGTGTGCACCGCCGAGGACGAGAATGGAAATGAGGTTCCTGCCCAGCTTCAGTTCGCCTACAACGATACTACCGATGTCATTACTTTCAATCTGGAGCTTTCCTATGGCAGCGAGAATATGGAAGATGTTGACGACACCAACACATTCATCTTCCCCCTCAACTTCACTCGTAACGAGTAAATAATATTAAGTGAACCAAAATGTTGAATAGCATCCGCACGATTGTGGATGTTATTCTTTTTTATGCCAGAACAAAGTGAGGTTGTAAAATATGTGATTAGTGAGTGATGTTACCATATTTGCATGCTTTCTGTTCTACCCACAACGTAAAAGTAGTCATTATTCTGTCGAGGTGAGGATGTGTAGAGCGATTGAGAAATCATTTTTTTGAATAAAAGTCTGCCATATCAGTTTTTTTTTGTATTTTTGCAGCATGAAAATTAATCCGATTTATAAAGTCCGCAAGGTTGCGGGTGAGAATATTATTCTCTTACAAGGTAAAAATGGTGGCGATATGACACGTGTTGTCGCCTTTAATGATTCGGCTCTGCTGATGTGGGATAATCTTCAAGGTAAGGACTTTACGCTTGAAGATGTGGTTCAAGTCCTGCTGGACAACTACGAAGTAGAGGAGTCTGTTGCCCGTGTCGATGCTGAGAATTGGGTTGCAACCCTCAAAGAGAATGGTTTGTTCTTGGCTGAATAATTTTATCGCATATGGCTGATTCGATTACTTATTCCATAGCAAGTCACCTTATCCGTATAGAGGGCGACAAGGAGTGCGCCGTTCTTCGCGACATTCCGGGTTTTCCCGTTTTTGTTGTCGATGGAGGCGAGCCCGAGTGGCAGATTGTTTTTGGCCGTCAGATTACTAAGCCCGAAGATTGGACCATCCTCTACCATTTCGAGTTTGAGATTGGTACTATGTCATGCACGCTGGCCAAGGTAGGGGATACCTATTATTTTGCCATGGACCCCTATACACCCAACGATACCCCTTTGCTGATGCGTTATCAGTTGGGCAGCTCTGTGCTTGAGGGTACTGTCTGTGTCGACCCCATGATGCTTCGTTTTGCCTTATGGATGGCCGTTGGCATGCTTTCTTGTTCCAGCAATATGGTGTTGATTCACTCCTCTTGTGTGGTTCATCAGGGTAAGGCTGTTCTCTGTTTGGGCGAGTCGGGTACTGGCAAGAGCACCCACACCCGTCTATGGCTTAAGTACATACCCGACAGTCACCTGCTTAATGACGACAGCCCTGTTTTGGCTTTCGAGAATGGTGAGGCTGTGGTGTATGGATCTCCTTGGAGCGGCAAGACCCACCACTACCACCAGCTCCGTTTCCCGCTGGCAGCCGCCATCCGCCTTTCGCAGGCACCTTACAACAAGATACACCGGCTGAGCACGCTCGAGGCTTTCTCTTCCCTGCACCCCTCTTTTCCTCCCGCTTTGGCGCAGGATGAGAAGTTCCAGGATATGATGGTCAGTATGCTCTCCGATGTGCTCACGGTAGCCCCAGTATTCCATCTGGAGTGCCTTCCCGACGAGGCTGCTGCATGGACAAGCCACGATGCCATTTTCGGCCCTTCTAAATAGTCGTTTTTTTCTCGGAGGGGGTTCCATTGAAGACAATTCAGATTTCGTTGCCCAACAGTCTCGATAATTTCATTTTGGTCGAGATGTGCGAACGGCTCAAAGAGGGCCAGACGGTCACTATGCTCTTTGGAGGCCGCAGCATGCTTCCACTTATCAATGGTGAAGGCGATAAGATTCAACTCCGTCCGTTGGCTGAGAGCGAGAAATGTGTACCCGGCGAGGTCTACCTTTTCCGCCATCTGGGCCATTATATCATCCACCGTTTGATGTGGATTAAGGGTGATGACTATGTGTTTCGGGGCGACAACTGCTATGCCTACGAGCATGAGGGACGTGAGAATGTCCTTGCCAAGCTTATTGTGATTGAGAAGCCCGACGGCACCCAGGTCAATTGCGAGACCGAGGAGTGGCGCAGCCTCTCCCGCAAAGTGCTTCGCCGCCGCAAAATTAAGAATACCGTCATCCGGTTTACCAACCAGGGTGCCCGCAAAAAATGGTCTATCTTATATTTTGTCCTGTTGGCAATACTTATGTGGGCACCGCTCAATGGGTTGGCACCTGTTTTGAACAACTATATCTTTGGCCTGCGTGCCGATCATTTCTTGCATGCCACCGTATTCCTTTTCTGCCCGCTCTTTTGGGCCGACTGGCTCAACAAGCGTTGGGGCTATGTCTTGCTGGTGGCTGTGCTGACAGGTTTGTTCACCGAGTTGGTACAGGCCTTGTTGCCCTATCGTGGCTATGATGTCAACGACCTTATTGCCAACTGTGTGGGCATTTTCCTTGGCTGGCTGGCCATTCTACCTGTGATGATTCGCCACCGCAGGATTATGCGCAACAGAGCTGCTTAGCGATGAAGAGGCTTTGCTAAAAACGAATACTATATCATCTTTTATTATACAGAATGACATTATTATGAACGATACACTTGTAATTACCCCGACATACAACGAGAAAGAGAACATCGAGAACATCATTCGTAAAGTCTTTTCGCTGGACAAAGCTTTTGATATGCTTATCATCGAGGATAACTCGCCCGATGGCACGGCAGCAATCGTCAAACGTCTCATGCAGGAGTTCCCCGACCGTCTCTTTATTAAGGAACGCAAAGGCAAGCTGGGCTTAGGAACGGCCTACCTTGATGGTTTCCGGTGGGGGTTGGAGCATGGATATGAGTATATGATTGAGATGGATGCCGACTTCTCACACAATCCCGAAGATTTGCCCCGTCTTTATGAAGCCTGCTCCACGGGCAAAGGCGATGTTGTGGTCGGTTCCCGCTATGTTGATGGCAAGATTAGTGTCGTCAATTGGCCCATGGGTCGCCTGATGATGTCGTTCTACGCCTCCAAGTATGTCCGCGCAGTTACCGGTATGAAAGTGATGGATGCCACAGCGGGTTTTGTTTGCTGGAGCCGTCGCGTTCTTGAGCGTATCAAGTTCGACAAGGTCAAATTTGTCGGCTATGCTTTCCAGATAGAGATGAAATATACAGCCACCCGTCTCGGTTTCAAAATCTATGAGGTTCCTATCATTTTCACCGACCGTGTTCTGGGCACCTCCAAGATGAGTATGAAGATTTTCAAGGAGGCTTTCTTTGGGGTCTTCAACCTCCGTTGTCGCAATTGGAAAAATTATTGATATTACAGAATATGAAAAAGATTATCTTTTTGGCTTTAACGCTGACTCTTTCGGTCAGCGTTTTTGCTCAGGACAAAATGCTTAGTTCCAAACAGCTCATGTCCTACAACCTCTATCCTCAGTCCCACATGCGGGGCTATCAGTTTGTGGGTAAGGGCAATCAAATTGCCTATATCCAGGATACCGTTCTCTACATCGGCCAGCCCGGCAAGGCGAAAGTTTGTCTCACTCTCAGTCAGCTCAACAAGGTCATGCTTGCTTCTGGTTTCGAGTCGATGCGCAACTTTCCGTCGGTGAAATTTCTCAATGACAAGGAGATTCGTTTCAGCGCCCAAGGCAAGGTCCTTTGCTATAACCTCGCCAAGAAAACCCTCACCAAGGTGGCCCAGTTCCCCACCGACAATGCCAGCAACCTCGATGTCGAGTTCACCACTTTCAAGTCGGCCTATACTGTCGATAACAATCTCTATGTCTACAACAACGGCAATGTCCGTTCCATTGAGAGCCCCGACAAGGACATCGTTTATGGACAGTCAGTTCACCGCAATGAGTTTGGAATCGAAAAGGGTACTTTCTGGTCTCCTCAGGGCAATTACCTTGCCTTCTATCGCATGGACCAGTCGATGGTGACTGACTATCCCTTGGTCAACACCACCGCCCGCATCGCCCGCGAGCAGCCTTTCAAATACCCCATGGCTGGCATGAAGAGCCATGAGGTGACCGTGGGAATTTACAACACCAATACCGACTCGATCCTCTACCTCGACACCCGTCGCGACGAGAGCCTCGCCGAGCGTGAGAACTACCTGACCAACCTTACTTGGGATCCTCAAGAGGAATATCTCTATATCGCTAAAATCAACCGTGAGCAGAACCATATGTGGCTCGAACGTTATGACATTGAGGACGGAATGCTTGACACGGTTCTTTTCGAGGAGGTAAATGCCCGTTACACCGAGCCCTGCGACCCCCTGATTTTTGTTCCCCAGCACCCCGACCAGTTTCTTTGGTACAGCCTCCGCGACGGCTACAAGCACCTCTATCTTTACAACACCGATGGTCAGTTGCTGCGTCAGGTGACTTCTGGCAACTATGAAGTGGAGGGCTTCATCGGTTTTGACGCCAAGGCCGAGAATATCTTTATCTATGCCAACAAAGAGTCTGCCACTGGCCGTGCCGCCTACAAAGTCAATCTCAAGAGTGGTCAGATGACCCTCCTTACCCCCGCCAAGGGTACCCATAGTGTCGTTGTCAACGAGGCTGGCACCACCCTCGTCGATGTTTACAATAGTGTTGACAATCCGGGTACCGTTCAAGTCATCGATATCAAGAAAGGCAAGGTTCTCGCCACTCTCCATCAGAATGAGAACCCCTTGGCCGAGTATGCCATGCCCGGCATCCAGATGGGTAGCATCAAGGCTGCCGACGGTGTTACCGACCTTTATTATCGCCTTATCACTCCGCCCCACATGGAGGCAGGAAAGAAATATCCCACCCTTGTTTACGTATATGGAGGCCCTCACAGCCAGCTGGTCACCGATACCTGGCTGGGTGGAGGCAATCTCTATTTCCTCTTCTTGGCTCAGCAGGGCTATGTGGTCTTCACCGTCGACAATCGCGGCACCGACAACCGCGGCTTTGAATTCGAGAGCTGCACCCATCGTCACCTCGGCCAGATTGAGATGGCCGACCAATTGGAGGGTGTCAAGTTCCTCCAGTCGTTACCCTATGTCGATAAAGACCGTATGGGTGTTGAGGGTTGGAGCTTTGGCGGTTTCATGACCATTACGATGAAATTGGCTCATCCCGAAATCTTTAAAGTGGGTTGCGCTGGTGGCCCAGTCATTGACTGGAAATGGTACGAGGTCATGTATGGCGAGCGGTATATGGACACCCCACAGGAGAACCCCGAGGGTTACGCCAACAACTCCCTCCTGTCCAAGGCCAAGGACCTCAATGGCCGTCTTCTTGTCATCCATGGTGCCGAGGACAACACCGTGGTTTGGCAAAACAGCATCGAGTTCGTTGATGCCTGCATCAAAGCTGGCAAACAGGTCGACTACTTTATCTACCCTCATCACGAACACAACGTCCGTGGCATCGACCGCATCCATCTCTACGAGAAAATGTTCGACTACTACGAGACATTCTTGAAATAAGCATAGGGATATCCTATAGCGTAATAATAAGGCAGAGGCAATTGGATGTTGCCTCTGCCTTATTTGTTTAACCCAAATCGGTCATTAGGCCGACTTTTATATCCTATCTTGCTTTTTATGGTCTCTTTCTGCTATATCCCAAATCGGTCATTAGGCCGACTTTTATTTTAGGCCATCTCAGCATTTCCTTATATTCCATGACGTTACTTGGGCTCGGCAGAGCAAGCAAGCTTCCTCTGCTCTCGCTTTGCGTAACGTTCGGCATCTTAGCCATATCTCTGTCTTGCCGTTGCCCGCTACGCCTTAATTTCGTTGACGTTGCTATGGCTCGGCATAGCAAGCGAGCTTTCTCTGCGCTCGCTTTACGCAACGGTCGGCAGCGATATGGCCAATCTGCTCGAAATAAATGCTAACCTGGCATAATTCCTAATGACTGATTTGAGTTTAACAACATCTACATGATTAGGATCACTTGATTATGAGTTTCTTTACCACATTTATCTTATCTCCGGTAATCCTAACAAAGTAAGCTCCTTGAGCAAGGTCGGCTACTTCCATCGTCATTACACAGTCGCTGCTGCACTCTTGGGTCTGACTGGCGACGGTGCGACCGTTCATGTCGACAACAGTTATGAGCACCTTGCCGTTGGCACCACTCACGTTGATGGTGGTGGCATCGTGGGCAGGATTGGGGAAGATGGTGCAACGGATGTCGCCCGACACGTCGTCGATGGCCTGGAGGGCCTCGAAGTTGGCGGTGAGGGTAATATCGCTGGTGACTACAAAACTATAAGGGTTGTCGGTGATGCCGATGCTCCAGTTGACAAAGCGGTAGCCTGGGTTGGCAGTGGCAGTGACTGTGGCCGTGGAACCAGCATGGTAGACTCCACCGCCGGTGGCGGTGCCCATCGAGGCATCGTTCACCTCTACGGTGACGGTATAATCCTCGTCGGGGGCCGTGAGGGTGGTGGCGCTGGCAAGGGTCCAATTCTCGCTGGTCCAATCGTCTCCACAAAGGGCTTTGACAAAGAAGTCGTAAGAGGTCTCATCTTCAAGACCATTGACGACATAGCTGTTGACATCGGTGGAAACGCGCGTGCCGGTACCTTGGGCAAAGCCAGTGTAGCCGTACTCTATCACCCAACTCTCGGCCATCGGGTCAACGGCCCAATTGAGGGTGACGCTGCTATAGGTGACCTGGCTGGTGTTGAGGTTGTCGACATTGGGACAGGTGAGTGTGGTGAAGGTAAGGGTGTCGCTCCACTCGGAGACACTCATGGCGCCACTGCCGCAGCGCGAGCGTACAGCAGCATGGTAGGTGACACCAGTGACCAGGCCAGTGAGGCGGACACTGCGCGAGGTGAGGTCCATCAGTGTGTCGTATGTGCTGTTAAAGACATGCAGTTCCCAGGCTCCCTCGTCGGCACCACGGCTCCAACTGAAGGTGGCAGCATTGTTAATCACATCTGAAACAGTCAAACTGTCGGGCTGGTAGCAGTGGAGGCTGTCGGTGAGGAAGGTGGATTCAGACCAAGGGCTGAAGTCGGTGGCTGTACACTGCGACCGCAGGCGGTAGACATATTGTGTGGCAGGATAGAGTCCTGTGAAGCGGAAGGTGCTGTCGGAGGCTGCGAGGTTGTAGGTGGTGGTCCAGAGCGGATTGCTCAGTTGGCGTATCTGCACCTCGTATCCTAGTGCCATGTCGTTGGTGCCCAACCAGCTGACTGTTGCTTCGTCGAAATCGGTGGTGACCCGTCCTAACTGCGGAGCATTGCACTGTTGGCTGCAGGCCACCAGTCGCATGGTGGCGCGGTTGATGGAGCGTGTCATGGTAGTGGAAGCCGCAAGGGTGGCGGGATTGATGGGAGTGGTGCCAGTCTTGTAGATCATACGGTAATTGCTGGTTCCGGCACTTTCGTATGTGAACTTGCGTAGGGTTCCGTCGTGGGCACCACTGCGGTCAACAAAGGCTACCACGATGTTGCTGTCGCCATTGTAGTGGAAGAGGCTGTCGAGGTAAAAGGTGTTCCAACCCGGATGTGTACAATTGAGCGGGCCACTGTAGACAAGACTCAGGTTGGCAAAGGGCACGCGGTCCACCGTCGAGGAGAAGGATGACTTGGCAGTGTGACCCATATAGATGTAGACGCTATCCTTGGCACGCATGACGCTGTCGGAGCCATAATGCAGACGCAGTTGGTTGAAGTCGCCCTGCATGGCGCTGGAGAGCTCGTTGCGCAGGATAATGGTCTGACTGTAATTGTAATTGGCGCTCTGGCTGAAGGGGTACTGGTAGCTGGTAGTGGTGGCGCTGCCGTCGCCTGTGGAGGCCACGTTTTGGCCAAAGCAGTAGAGTGTGGTGAACTGACCCACCACGGAGGCCACACTCAGCTCGCTGGTGCAGTCCTTGCGCACATACCAGTAGTAGGTGGTGGCGGTGTCGAGGTTGCGGAGGGTGATGTAGTTGGTATTGGCCACAACATAATTGTAGTTGGTCTCGTCAACGGTGCGGTAGTAGACGCGGTAGGTGGCCGATTCAGGACCATCCCAATAGAGGGTGGCGCGGTTGATGCCCACGGTGCTGACCTGCGGGGTGAGGGGACGCGGGCAGGTCTCGTAATCGATACGCACATTGTCCACCGCAGCGGCATGACCCATGAAGTCGGTGGTGCCAGTGGACTGACCAAACCACCAAAGGATGACACGGTGGACACCGTGGATGTGGTCGATGCTGCCCTCATAGGTGAGCCAGTCGTTCTGGCGACGGATGGAGCCAATGACAGGACGGAGGCTGTTGATCTGTCCCCAAGGCGAACGCAGACCTTCGCCCTGAGGAGTGACTAAAGTTTGCGAGTTTTCAACCAGCACCACCAAGCCGTCGTAGTTGTGGGAGATAGTGCCACCTGTCTTAGAACTGATGGAGATGCGGAAGGAGGAGTCGGTAGAGCCAAAGTCGACATCGCGATAGGCAAAGGCATTGACGATGGCATTCATGGCAGCGTAGATGGTGGCACCGCTATCGGGTGAGACATAAATGGAGTACTCGCTGCTGTCGGCGGTGGCAGTACCACGGACGAATAGGATATTGTTATTGCTGACAGAGGTCCAGTTGTTCCATTCAGCAGGGTCTTCGAAGTCGTAGTAGTATGGCAAGGTGGCAGGCACCTGCAGGGTGGCGAAGGTGCAAGGCACGGCTGACCACTCGCTGGTGTCTCCTGGGCACACGGAACGCACATAGTAGTCATAGTAGGTCATCGGCTGCAAGCCCGTGATGGTGTAGCTGGGTGATCCGCTGACATTGACGCGTGTGCCATTGCCGATATAGAAACCTTGTGGACCATACTCCAGCTGCCAGTAGGTGGAGCCGGCACGGGGAGTCCAGCTAACATTGGCTGAATAGGTGCTGGCATGGTTGCAGGTGAGGTAGACCGGCATGGCACAGGCAGGCACCTCGGTGACAACAATATTGTCGATATAACAATAGTTGTAGAGGGTGCTGTCGTTGCCGACAACGGTGGTGTTGGGGTCGAAGTCGGTGTAATCGCGGAAGGTGATGTAGTTGCCTGGTACGGTGGCGAGGTCGAGGAAGACCTCGTGACTGGTCCATCTGTTATAGGTGGCGACAAAGGTGTCGATGGCGTGGAAGGTGTTGATGTCGCCTGGCACGGTGCATAGACCTACGATAACACCACTGCGGTAGAGTGACAGCGAGCTGGTGATTTTGGTGAGGTCGAATTTGACCTGCAAGCGGTTGACAGGATAATTGACGGGGTCGAAAGCAGGAAGCGAGAAGCCGGTGGCCACACTGTCGGGAGGCATGTTCTTCTTGCTCTGAATCATCTTATAGAGGTAGGCTCCCTTGGTGGCGACACCGTTGACGGTGGCACTGCGCACCTGAGGATAGAGTGTGGAGTAGCCACTGATGGGGGTCCAGCAGTTGGGCACCTGCATGGTAGTGGTGGAGGCAGTTATATGCTCATAGTCTTGCTCGTAGGGGAGGGAGTCGATGGCACCGCAAGAGGTACTGCCGCTGATGGGGAAGGACCAGCCGCTGTAGTCGCCGGTGCAGTGAGAGCGGATGTAGAAATCGTAGTCTTGGGCAGTGTGGAGGCCTGTAATGGTGTAGTGATTGCGTGTGGAGGGTGCCATGGCGGAGCTGGCCACATATATCTGTCGGCCGCTGCCGAGGGCAAAGCCCTGAGGGCCGTATTCTATCATATAGTTGGGGGCTGTTCCATTCCACGAGAGGGTCATGCTGTTGGCCGTGACGGAGTCAATGCTGATGCTATCAACACGCGGGCAGCTGTGGTAGATGTCGACGGTGAGGTTGTCCAAGTACATATAAGTAGTAAGGCCCTGTGGGGTGAAGAAGGCAATGTGGGAGCCGGTGCCTGTATAGCCAGTGAGGGGGACGATAAAGTTCTCGGAAGCAGTGGTGGTGGCAGGCGAAACAGTGTCGATAGGAACAAAGGTGCTGTAGTCCTCAGGGTCTTCCATACAACCCACCATAATGCGGTAGTTGGCAGAGGTCTTGCGGAGCGAGAAGGTCACCTCCAGCTGGTTCAACGCCGAGGCAAAGGCCGGTGTGACCAGACCCGAGAAGCCCGTAGTGGAGCCGTAAAGGTAAACGGCATTTGGGGTTGAGGTGGCATAGGTGCTGCTGGTGACATAGGGGTACAACACCGTTGTGGTGAAAGTGGAGTAACGGTGCCAGCAGGCGGCGAGGTCGGCAGATGAACCAGCAGTCCAACTGTCGAAGTTCTCGCTCCAAGGCAGTGAGGTAATGGGGGCGCAGAGGGTTTGAGTCTGCACTTCGGTGTAGGCGGTGGTGTCGGTGCAGTTGGCAATGACGCGGAAGAAGTAGACTGTTGAGGGCAGGAGCCCAGTGAAGGTCTCGCTACGGGTATTGGTCATGTTGATGAGGGTGTGCCAGACAGGGTTGGCCAAGGTGTGGTATTGCACATCCCATGAGGTTTCGCTGCCTGTAGGTGCCCAGCTGAGGGCGATGGAGTTTTCAGTAACTTGGGAGACCACTACTAGAGGAGGCGTGCAGCCAGAAGTGCTATCGGGGGTGGTGAAAGTGATAGTCTGCCAGTTGGTAGCAAAGGTGTCGCAGACGGTGCGTAGTGCAACCGTGTAGACATGATTGGGGGTGAGACCACTGAAGAAGTAGTGTTGGCTGGTGGTGCTGCCACTGTCGACGATACCTGTGGCATCGCTCAGCCGCAGCTGGACGGTAGGCACAATGCTGTCGGCACCTAGATACGACCAGGTGAGAGCGGCCACGCGGGCTGCTGACTCAACGTCGAGGTCGACGATGGATGGACAGGAAGGGGCAGCCACGCAGTGTACCTGCAGAGCAAAGCCTGCGGCGCTGGTATTGGCAGTAGCATTGGTGACAAACTGGAGGGTCAGTGGGCCCTCGGTAGAGGTAACAGAGACTGAGGTGTCATAGCCGTAGAGTTTTGCCAGCTGGGTGCTGGTGACACCTGGGCCGTCGAATATCCTGATGTAGTCGAGTGAGTCATATGTGTTGACCATGCCGGTGATGGAGACCAGCGAGTCGCTCTTGGGATAGATGGTGACGATGCTGTTGCAGCTGTTGCCATAGATGCCACTGGCACCTCCGTTGTCGTAGAGGGTGCCACTACAGGTGACAAAAGCTTCGGTGCCAGTGATGGGCATTTCGAAGGTACCGGCCGTGAAGCGCACAGGACCACGCCACTCGCTTGTCTCGTCGGTGCAGTTGGCACGTACATAGACATTGTAAGCGGTGCCTGCAGTAAGGTTGTGGAGGGTGTAGACAGTGGTGTCGATATGAGAAATGACGGTGGCGCTGTCGAAGGGTAACATGCTGTTGTGGTAGGCCAGCGACCAGTCAGCTGGAGTCCCCATAGGTTGTGTCCAGTTGACCACAGTGCTGTCGACATCTATGCAGTTGAGCACGATGGGCAAGGTGGGTTGCGGACAGGAGGGCAGGCGGTTGACTGTGACATCGTCGACATAGATATAGTTCAGGGCACCTTCAGGGCTATAAAGGGTGATGTACTGACCCGAGTCGGCATAGTTGTTGAAATAGATGTCGAACTGCTCCCATGTGGCGAGTTGCTCGACCTGTATGCTCTGTACCAGGGTGAAGGTGGAGATGTCGGTGGGGTCGGTCATGACACCTATCTTGAGGTTGCCATAGTTGGCAGAGGTTTTGTAACCCCAGAAGGAGAGCACAAGGTTTTGCACGTTTTCTTCGAAGCGGGGCAGGACGGCATAGCAATAGTAGTTGGTGGTGGTGGAGCTGTAGAAGTAGAGGGAGTTGCCTGTGGCACCGTGGTGGTAGGAGGCGTAGGGGTAGGGATAGTTGGTGGTGCTGCCGTTGTAGCCATAGTAGCGGTACCAGCAATTGTTGAAGGGGTGGTTGGCACCAGAGAGGTAGCTGTCGAAGGTTTCAATATAGGGCAAAGAGTCGGAAGGCACTGGGCTGCATGCGGTGGTGAGGGTTTGCAGCATGGTGGCACTGGAGGAGGCACCACATTCGGCATTGAGGTAGAAATCATAGGTGGTGCTGGGAGTGAGACCAGTTATGGTGATGAAGGAATCGGTGACACTCAACACAGTGCCTTCGCCTATGTTGAAACCCGTAGTGTCGTACTCAACAGTCCATACGGTGGATGCATCGTGGGTGCTGTCGGGCGACCAATGCAGCGCGACACTGTTCTCGGTGATGGTGCCGTGGTCATAGTCGGCTGGACGAGCGCAGTCGCTGCGGATTCCCACACTGAGGTTGTCGACAATAAAGTAGTTGGTACCTGAGTTGTCGTTGAGAATGGTTATGTAGCGACCGGAGCCGGTGTAGTTCTCGAAGTTGACGGTGTAGTTGTTGCACTCGGCAATGCTGGTGGGCAGGTTGATGGTGTCGACTGCCACAAAGGTGTTCTTGTCGGTGGGATTGGCCATAATACCTACAATCACACGACCTGTGTAGGTGGTACTGGTATTGGTGCGACGGGCATCGAAATTGAGCTCAAGGGTAGAGAGGCTATCCTCAAAGAGGGGTAGCACAATGTAGCTGTAATAGTTGGTGGTACTGTAGAAGTAAAGGCCGTTGCCTGTGCCACCACAGCTGTAAGTGCTATAGGGATAGGGGTAATGGCTGGTGGAGTTGGTGCCTCGATACCAGCAACTGTCGATCTCGGCGTTGCTGCCCGAGCTGTAGCTGTCGAAGTCTTCAAAGATGGGTAGGTCTTCGCTGGCAATGGGAGCACAGGCGGTGGTAAAGGAGACCTTGCGATAGTTGCTGTAGGTAGTGCCACATATGCCGTAAAGGTAGAAATCGTAAGTAGTACCGGCAGCCAAACCCGTAAGGGTGGCACTGGTATCGGTGGTACTTTGCAGCGTGCCGGTGCCTAAAACAAAATCGGCGGGGCCATACTCATATTCGTAGCCGGTGGTCAGCGCCAAGGGGTCGGCAGGCCAGACAAAGGTGACGTTCTCGTTGTCCATGGCAGTGATGATGGGTTCGTCAGGAGTTGGACAGTTGCTGTAGGTGCGCACGGAGACATTGTCGATGGCAATGGTGTTGTAGTAGTTGGTGTCGGTGCAGATGGCGATATGGGTGCCGGTGCCACTATAGTCTGCGAAGGTGAAACTGTATTCACGCCAAAGGATGTCGTTGGGCAGGTAGACACGGCCTACCTCTTCGAAGGAGCTGTGGTTGGTGGGGTCGGACATCACGCCTACAATCAGCGGGCCGCTGTAGGTGGAGGTGACACGGCGTGCCATCAGGGTCAGCTCTAAGGTGACGAGGCTGTCCTCAAACTCGGGCAACGCTGCATAGCAGTAGTTATATGTAGAGGAGGTGTAGAAGTATAGACCATTGCCCGATTCGCCATAGTGATACGTCGTGTTGGGGTAAGGATATTGGGTGGAGGTGCTTGCGGTGCCTTTGTACCAGCAGGGATGTATGGTGCTGGAGGAACCCGAGGTGTAGCTGTCGAAGTCCTCAAGGTAGGGCAGCTGGTCATGGGGAATGGGGGCACATTGGGTATAGAAGACCATCGTGGCCAATGAGCTGCTATCGGTGGAGGAGCAGAGAGCGCGTATTTCCACCTCATAGCGCGTGCCGGGAATCAAGCCTGTCAATGACACGGTGGTGTCGTGGACCTCCAAAGAGATGGCCGTATTGCCATTGGCGGCATAGCTGACCCGATAGGAGGTGGCGGTGCCACTTTCATGCCAGAGAAGCGTGGCAGTGCTGGTGGTTACGTTGACGGTGTCGATACGGGTGGGACGCGGACAGGTAGGCAATAGGTCGATGCTGATGTCGTCGAGGTAAATGTAGTTAAGGACATCGGCTTTGCTAAGGAATGCCACAAAACGACCTGTGCCTGTGTAGCCGCTCAAGGGTAACTCGAAATGCTCCCATGTGGAGATGTTTTCTACTTGGAGGTCGGCCACGGTGTCGAAGGTGGTGATGTCGGAGGGATCTGTCATCACACCCACGGTGATATGGCCGTAGCTAGCAGAGGTCTTATAGCCCCAAAACTCCAGTTGTAGGGTATTGAGGGGAGCGGTAATGAGGGGCATGGAGGTCCAACAATAGTAACGGGTTGCTGCGGTAGTGGCATTGTTGTAGAAATAGAGGGCAAAGCGGCCGCTGTGGGTGTATGTGCTGCTGGGATAGGGGTAAGCGGTGGTGGTACCCTCGCGAAAGCGACCCCAACAGTTGTTTATCTCATAAATGGAGCCAGAACCAGTGGCATCTTCAAAACCATAGCTGTAGGGCAGCGTGGCAATGGCAGCGCACTGGGTGGTAAAGGTGGCTGTTACTGTGTCGCTATGGTCGCTGCCACAGAGCAAGGAGAGGATGAGGCTGTATTCGGTGTTGGGGGTCAGGCCTGTGAGCACAGCGGTGTCGCCAGTCCCAGTCACTGTGGTGCTGCTGCCACCCAGTGTGGGAGCATAGGTGATAGAGTAGGACGACGCAGTGTTGGCCGACTCCCAAGTGAGTGTTGCGGAAACATCGCCTGGAGCCACGACGAGGTTCTGCGGTGACATGCAGTCGGGAAGGGCTTCGACGGTCACATTGTCGATCGCGAAATAATTGGTGCCATCGTTGTCATTGAGGATGGCCATATAGCGACCTGAGCCACTGTAGTTGGTGAAGGCGACGGAATAGTTATTGCAGTCGGTGCCTGTAGGCAAGTTGATGGTGGTTATCTCCTCGAAGGTGTTGATGTCGTTAGGATTGGACATGACACCTACCTTGATGATACCACTATGGGAGGAAGAGGTCATGCTGCGGCGGGCGTCGAAGCTCAGTTGCAACTGCTGTAGACTGTCGGCAAATAGGGGCAGGGCAGCGTAGCTGTAATAGGTAGTGGTGGCATAGAAATAGAGTCCAATGCCTGAATTGCCACAATAATAGCTGCCAGAGGGATAGGGATAGGCTGTGGTGCTATTGGTCCCTTTGTGCCAGCAAGAGCCAATGGGGTTGGCAGAGCCGGAGAGGTAGCTGTTGAAATCCTCAATGTAAGGCAGGCTACTGTGGGCAATGGGGGAGCAAGGAGTGGTGAAACGCACGAGGCTATAGGCACTGTAGCTGTTGTCGCTACACAGTGAACGGACGAAGATGTCGTAATCGGTAGAGGAGGAAAGACCCGTAATGGTCACCGATGTGTCGCTGACAGTTAGGGTGGTGCCTGATCCAGGAGCATGACCTTGGACACCATAATCTACCTGATACTGGCTTACACCGCTAACGGCAGGCCAGCGGATGATTACCCTATTGTCCAAAAGGTTAGCAAGGGTGAGCTCAGGGGATGCACAACTGAATGAGGGTGCACGCATCGAAAGCCGCATATTGGGGTGGTATGTGCTACGGGTTCCTGTTGTGGTGGGAAAGGTGCTGGTACCTGTGCGGTACAACGTTACGCCTGAAGTGCCGGAACTGTAATAGTACTTGGGGGCATTGGCGGAAGCAACTGCCGCAGAGCGAGTCTGCCCTATCACCACAACGAGATTCTCATAGCCGTTGTAGTAGAAAGGGGTCTCCATCACGATGGGAATCCATCCGGTGGCATCACCATGGGTGAGGACATCATTGTAGACGGTAGTGAGTGCGGAATCGGGGACCCACTGGGAGGTTGTGGAGGCATGGGTGAGGGCAGTGTGACCGAGCTTAAGCGTGATGTTGTCGGTCATGGCGTTGGAGGTTTGGCATTGGAACCAGAGGGTGTCGATGTAGCCGGGGCCGCCAATCTCGTTGGAGGTGTAGATCATCTGGTTGTAGGCAGCCGTGGCATTACAATAAAATGGGGCATAGTAACCTACGGAGTAGGAAGTCCCATTGTCGATGGAAGCAAGCCTATAGGCCAACGTCTGGGCCTGAAGAGGTCCATGTAGGGCAAACAGGACAGCCAAAGCAAGGAGATACAGAATCTTTTTCATAGAGTATAGTATTTAATGATTTATATTTACAATAAAAATTCAACTATAACTAAAATCGTAGTGCAGTAATTTTAAATAAAAAACACTATTCATCTATTGCATATTGATATCATTATAAAATAATCAATTGTATTACAACTATTCACATTATTATTTAAATAGAATACTTCCTCCAAATAATGCGTTCAAAAATAGTATTTTTTTTTCAAATGAGAATACAAATTTTGCAGTTTTAACAAAAAAAATTCGGGGACAGAAATGAAATACTCAGATTCATGATAAACCCAAATCGGTCATTAGGCCGACTTTTAGAAACTGTTTATATTTGATTGATGAATTTTATTAAGGTGGGTTCTATAAATTGCTTTCAATCGATTTTGTTCTTATTTCGAGCAGATTTCCGTGCGGAAGGAGGGAGCAGCGTTTCGCAAAGCGAGCGCAAAAGATGCTTGTGTCTTTTGCCGAGCCAAAGAAACGTCAGCGAAGCTAATGCGGTGCATTGTAACCGACTGACAATCGGAAAGAT
>JAEEHQ010000081.1 GCA_016280915.1 Bacteroidales bacterium | reverse complement strand
GGCAAGAGCATTTCTACAATTGACCGTCATTTAGCCATCCTTGTGAAGGAGGGTTTGATAGAACATCGAGATTCTGATAAGACCGGTGGATATTATGCAAAATGAGGATGGCAATCCCTTGGCCACCTTTTGGCCACCTTTCTGACGTTTTACCTGTTTTTGTTGTATCAATTTGGATTTGCAAATAACTGTAAAGGCCAAAATATCAAATAGTTAAACTCAATAAGAAACAAATAAGGCGTTCCTGTTCCTGACACCAAAAAAATGGCAGTTTATTGGTAGTTGCTCCTCGTTCTTGCTATTTTCTCGTTATCTTCATGCTAACTTCTCGCTATTTTGTTTCTCAACAGGCAAGAACTGCCTAAGCATTTGCCAAGGAGTAGGCAGCAGGGTCGAGACTTTGGGGACAAGCAACCCCGAAGGATGGGATGATTTGGATGGTTGTACCGATGCTTTTCGTATATTATTATGTGATGGTGCAAGTTTGTGTTAGTGGTGGTACATAATATATTATATTATTAGTGCCATGTGGCACATCCTTAAACAATATTACAATATGAAAAGGAAAACTACCCTAAGAATTATGTTGGTGACGTTGTTGCTGTTGTTGCCACCATCCCTTATGGCGGGCAGCACACCAACAAGAGTGCTGTCGCAGCAGCATGCTGCCCATTTGTTGTAGCAGTTCAGTCAGCCTTTGAACGACCCACCCTACACTTTGTCGCTTCCCTACTCAACCGGTTTTGAGAGCGATGTGTCTAATCAGGCCCCATCCTGTTGGACTACCCTGCTGGGAGAGGCCTATCCTTCAACATTGTCTACTATGCCCACAGCGGCAACCAGGTGCTGGCCCTCAATTCAGCCTCTGGCGAGGCCCGTATTGCCACTCCGCGCATTCCATTGCCGCTGAATCAAGTAAGGGTGACGATGTGGTATGTCGACCTGGCTCTCTCCCTCTCAGGACTTATGCGCGTGGGTTTTACAACTAACCTTTCTGGCACAGTGCAATGGATTGACACTATCCCCACTTGCTACGATTACACCTACGTGGACTTGAACTTCTCGCACCTCAGCATTACCGATACCGGTTACTTGGTGTTTGCCTACACCAATGGCTCCAGCGTGGGCAGTGGATTGGTGGACGACTTGTCCATCTTCCGCCGTTCGGTTTGCACCCCCGTGTCCAATCTGCGCCTTTCTGGAATCACCAATAGTGAGGCCACGCTGACCTGGAGCGAACCGAGCAGTGCCGTGGGTTACCATTGTTATATTGCAACTACCAACAATCGTGCCAATGCCTTCGATAGTAGCTTCGTGGCCGTGGGCAACGCCTCTCACACCTTCGGCTCTCTGGCAGGCAACACGCGCTATTATGCGTGGGTGACAGCCGATTGTGGGAGTGATGTCAGTATGGAGGCGACCATTTCGTTTGTGACCAATCCCGACTGCGGAGGAGTTAGGAACTTACAGGCTGTGAGCGGCTACCGCTCCATGGCGTTGAGTTGGGATGCCCCTTCCGATGGCGAACCCGTGACGGCCTATAGTGTGGCTTACCGACGTTCCACCGACACAACGTGGCTTACCGACACCATTTATGACCGTCATTATTTCCTCTACGACCTAACTCCCGATACCCGCTAAGACTATCGTGTGGTGACCCATTGCTTCGACAGTGTCGGCATGGTTGGGAGCTCGGCATATACCCACTCTTGCTCTTTGTGGGTGGCCGACTCCGCTGCGACCCATGCCAGCCTCCCCGTGAGCTATAGCATCAACAACAGCTACTCCCAACAAATATACCTTGCTTCCGAGTTGGGCACAGCCGACACACTTACGGGCATCACCTTTCTGATGACCGACTCCTACCAGATAGACACCACCCCGGAAGTGGTGTACCTAGGCAATACCTCCAAGACGCAGTTCAACTCCAGCACCGACTATGTCGCCCCCTCCCACCTTATGCAGGTCTTTGCTGGCAACATGACAAGCCAGGGTCGCGAGGTGTTGCGCTGTTCGGTGGGGCCATCTCTGCCCACAACGTTGTCTGTGAACCACTTGTTATCGGGAGTTTACTTCGTCCGTCTGGCCGATACCCCCAATGGCCCAGTTCGTAAGCTCATTATCCAATAGCACATTCTTGAGATATTGGTTGCAGCACCTCGGCATAGCAGTCTCTTCTGCCTTGTCGAGGTGCTTTGTTTTTTCACTAGATGGGTTCGTACCCTTTCGTGATAATTTTGGGAGGTTGTCTATACTAAAATGAGTTTTTTTTCGTTTATTATTATACTTTAAAAATACGAAATAATGAAACAATCACTTACGCTATTATTGTTACTTTCCATCTTCTTTCTTGGCAGTTCTGCCATGGCTCAAACCTACACCGTCAAAGGCATCATAACCGACCGCAAGTCGGGCGAGAAAATGCCTTATGTCAATGCTGCCCTATACCGTCAGCGCGATACCCTTTTTATGCGTGGCGCCACCACTGGCCCCGAAGGCCGTTTTGAGATAAAGGATGTTGCACCCGGACAGTATCTTATGATGGTCACCATGGTGGGCTATGAACGATGGACTCAGGTCACGCAGGTTACTGGCAACCTCGACCTCGGGACCATAGCCCTCCGTCCCGGCACCACCCTCAAGGAGGTTGAGGTGGTGGCAGAGAAACCTCTCTACACCATGGATGGAGAGAAACATATCTATAGTACTACCGACGACCCCAGCATCCAAACCGGTACCGCCAGTGATGCATTACAAAATGCCCCCGGTGTGGAGGTGGATGCTGACGGCAATATCACCCTCCGCGGCACCGAGAGTGTCGATGTTTGGATTAACGACAAGCCCAGCCACATGAGTGGTGAGAGCCTCAAGCAGTATATCCGTACCCTCCCCGCCAACAGTATAGAGAAAATAGAGGTTATCACCAACCCCAGCGCCCGCTATGGCGGCGGCACCCCGGTGGTGAACATCGTCACCAACAATGCTGTCAAGCGCAACGAGTTCGTCAGCTTTGGTCTTAACGCCTCCAGCCGGCCTGAGATTACCCCATGGGTATCCTACGTCTTCTCCAACGAGAAAATCAACTTTAACATCTATGCCAACGTCGGCTATGACGGCAGGAACATGCATGGCGACGGCACCACCGTCATGCTTGACCCCCATGGCGACACTGTGCGCAAGGAAAGTTATTCCACCATTAGCGACGACCGTACCATCAACACCTATCTCGGTGGTCACTTCAATTACACCATCAACAAGTGCAATGACATCTCTGCCTATTTTGGCACCTACCCCTACTGGAACAAGTGGTTCAACACCCACACCACTTCCCGCTACGAGCGGCTGGATGGCACTCAGCCCTTCAGCAATTTCGACTATCGCGACAGCTCCTGGACCGATGGTTTCCCCGACCGACCTGGCGGTGGTTTCTATGGTGGAGCCTGGTACACCCACAAGTTCGATGACAGTACCGGACACAAGATCTCTTTCTCATACAATGTCAACAGCTGGGCCAGCAACCGCCACTATTTCTACCTTCGCAGCTACAGTTGGCAGCCTGCTGAGGATATTGTTTATGAGTTTAAAGATCTCGGCTCCGATTATAACAATGGTTTCGAGGTCAACTACACACTCCCCTTTGGCCAGCGCAACAAGGACACTAAGAACTACGCCAACGAGCTGCAGGCAGGCGTGGAGTTTGACTTCGGTCGTGAGATCACCCACGACATTTTCGACACCCTCAACATACATCAGGACAGCACTTCCTGGGTTCTTTGCGAATACCTTGGTGCCTACTATATCTCCCATACACGTGACCTGGGTGCTTACCTCACCTATCTTCGTCGCTTTGGCAACTTCAGCATCAAACTAGGCCTCCGCACCAAATACGCTTACGAGCGCGTTGACTATTACGACGATCCGGCCTCCAACATCGACACCGGCTTCCTCTCGCTCACTCCTTCGCTCCATCTGAGCTACCACACCAAGGACATGCACGATTTTAGCCTCAGCTACACCCACCGAACTAACAATCCCAGCGCCTCGTCCCTCAGCACCTACATGGCCTACAACCTCGAAGACTATTCCACCGGCAACCCCTATCTCAAGGCCAGTTACTCGGACCGTATCGAGGTCATGTGGGACAAGTATTTCGACAAGTTCGGTAGCGTAGGCCTTCAGGCCTATTACACCGGAAACATCAACGCGAAGGGCGCCCTCACTGATGTTATCTATAGCGACTTCTTCAACCGCGTGGTTTCCTACTCTAAGCCTATCAATATTGGCAGCAGCTATAATGCTGGCATCGATGCCCATGTCACCTACCGTCCCAGTGCCTTTGTCAATGTACGCTTCAATGCCTCCCTCTTCTACGACACCCTCGATGTCACCTACCGACCTGACCAGCCTGCCTATCGCAACGGCATGTGGTGCTACCGCCTTCGTCTGAATGCCTGGGCAAAATTATGGAAAAACTACCAGTTTTTTGTCAACGCCTACTACCGCAGCAGCACACAGAACGTCTTCAGGATCAATCAAAGCGAAAAAGGTGTTGACTTGGGTGCTAATGCCGATTTCTTCGACCGCCGCATGACCGTAAAACTGAATGTCAGCGACATCTTCAACTGGGGTACTTGGAACTCCAGCATCGTCAACCCCTTCTATGCTACCACCTCCAACCGCAAGTACAATTCGCGCTTCATTACCTTGGGCATCACCTTCCGCTTCGGAAAGATGGAACTTGCCGGTATGGCACAAGAAGGTGGCGGCTCCTCCCCCAACGCCATCAGCCTCGAATAAGAGGCTGAAAAATATGGTACGCTCTTGTTCCTCAGGATAATCCAATCATATTCCAAATATCTGATTGTCAAGGGGTAGTAGTTTCTATTGGTCCCACAGTTGCGCTTTCTCAAAAAAAAATTATACCTCAACTGTAGTATTTTTTTGCTTTGCGCGTTTATATAGCAAGAAAGTGCAAAAATGACTCAAAAAGAATACAACAACGGGGTGAGCTTGTGGGCCGACGAAGTGTACCGTTTTGCTGTGCATTGTGGCGGAGGTGAGGAGCTGTCGAAAGACGCAGTTCAGGAGGCCTACGCTTCGTTGTGGGAGTGCCGTGAACGGATTCCTGTGGAGAAGGGCAAAGCCTACTTGTTGACAGTGGCACACAATCACTTGATGAGTCACCACCGCCGTGAGCAGGTCTACCAAAGGGTTCTCCCTCAGCTGACACCAGCTGTCTCGGTGGCACCTGATGAACGGTTCGACCTACAAGAGGCGCTGCGCAAGGCCATGGCTCGTTTGCCACATGTGCAGCAGGCCGCCATAGAACTCAAAGATGTGGAGGGCTATAGCTGTAGAGAGATTGCCGAGATACTTTCATTGACCGAGAAGCAGGTGTCGGTTTATCTATTCCGCGCCCGCGTCTCATTAAAGAAAACATTAATTGCATTAGGCTATGACAATAACAACTGATAACTACGAGCTATACTTCTACCAGTATGCCGAGGGCGAACTGGATGCTGCTGGGCGGGAAGCCGTTGAGGCCTTTGCCTCTCAGCATCCCGAATTGGCCGAGGAGTTGGCCCTGTACGACCCCGACCTCAAGCTCACCGAGTCACACATTCCTTGTCCCAACAAAGAAAGCCTGTTGCACCACGATAGGCAGGTGCTGCCCCTCTGGCGGTGGGTTGCGGCGGCCTGTTTGGTGGGTTTGTTGGGAGGAGTTTGGCTGTTTTGGCCGGTGTCCCAGACCCCACAACAGCTTGCTGCCCTTCATCCAGCCGAGGTTTCCAATCCATCGACACAGCCTAAGGGTGAAGCGGATACTGTAGAAAAAACAGACCCCTCGATTCTGTCTAAGCCGCGGTTGGCTGTCAGGACTGTACGGAAGGTGTCAATGCCCAGTGTGACAGAGGAAAGACAGTCGGTGGCTGATGTGGCAGAGTTGCAGATGCCTGTCGAGGACCAGCCAACCATTCAATCCGAAATATCCGCCGACCCCATGCTCCAGTCAGCCAATGAGTCAGCCCCTCAGTTGTTGGCTTCGGCTGAACCAGTGGCAGTGGAGGAGCCTACCAAGACCCTTGTGATTGAGTATACCGACATCGTGTTGGCCTCTAATGTCGTTGTGGAGGAGGTGGATAGAGTGGAGGAGGGTAAAGTGAGCACCCGCTTGCGCAATCTGCGTAGTCGCGTGAGCAACACCATCCGCGACTATGCCTACCAGGCCTATGCCGAGACCCGCGGCGAGCTACTGGCATTGGCGGATAGATAATGGATAAAAGATTTTGAGTGGGAATGAAACGAGACAATAATAACAATTAAATAAATATTATGATGAAAACCAAAGTTTTATTATTCGCAGCATTGCTGATGGCTGCATGGGGTGCCCAGGCAGGCAATGATGACACGCTGAAGGTGCACCGTGTCTATTTCAATGGTTTGGAGAAAGTTCAGTTTTCAGGCTATTGCAAAGTGGAGGTTGTGAACGATAGTGCTACTTATCTGGAATTTAATGATCCAAGCGTTCCCCAAGGCTTGGAGTATCGTCTTTCTGGCAAGGGCCTGAAGAACTTAAACATTGAAGCAGCTTCAGGAGTTGGCAAGTTCAGGATGCATTTGGAGATGGATGCCTCAGTCTCGATTGAAACCGAGGACTACACGCAGGTGGAAGTGTTGCTTCCTCCGAAGGTGGTAAAGCTCTCAGTGTTGGCAGATGATTATAGCAGGGTGAACGTCAGCACCCTCAAGGATGTGGATACTTTGCGCTCACGTTACATCATTCTCAAAGGTGAGGATTACGCCACTGTGTCGCTGAAGACACCTTGCGTGGTGGATGAGATAGGACTACGTGCTGAGGACTATGCCTTTGTAAATGTGACTTATTGTAAGGGTGACAAACTTTACGTTTCTGAGGTGGACCGCGGCAGGGTTAATGTGGCGGCTCATAATATGCAAACAACAGAAAGCACAGCCGATTATAATTTCTCGGGTGAAGAATTCCTTTCGATGACCGACGACGTGCTGGGCAAAACTAAGACTTCCGAGGTAAAGCGTGTGGCCCGTTCTATCACAGACGACTTCCGTTTTGACTTCCTTTGGGGCTTTCACAACTGGGGCAGCACTCCTTTCAATGGGCTGATGAGAATGGACGGAGGCTATGCCTTGCAAACAACCTTCTCTTCCTATCAGTTAGAGGCTGTTTACTATCCCATGGTTTCAGACAACTGGCGTCTGGGCTTAGGCTTGGGCTACGGCTCCGACGTGTATAAGTTCAGCGACGACTATGTGGCCGTGGTGGACGACAATACTGGGACCATGCAGACCTTTACTCCAATGGATCCTGCCGACGGTGGTCAGTGGTCCACCAAGCTGACGGCACGCTACGTCACCCTTCCTCTAATGGTACGCTGGGAACCTGGCAACAGCAATTTCTTCATTGGCCTTGCCGCCATTCCGGGACTAAACTACAATGGAAAACATACCGGACTAAAGCATAAAGCCGAGTACCCCAGGGGCAATTTCAACGATAGAGACAATGTCTCTAAGGTAATGAACCCATTCCGCATGGATGCCCGACTGAGCATTGGTTGGCAAAACCTATACGCTTTCTTGCAGGTGGCCATGCTCCCAGTAAACACAGGCATGGACAAAGAGGTCTATCCTATCAAGCTGGGCGTTGCCCTGTCGTTGGGTGACGATTGATGCGGTCGTGCCTTTTTGTTGAGCACAACAACTGCCAACGCGGTTGTTGTGCTTTGTTTATGCCAGTAGCATAATACCTGCCAACTTGGATTATTTGCCAGTAGCAAGTGGTGTTAGCTAATACACCTAACCACAAGTATGGGTGTTAGGGGATGAAATGGTGAATGAGGGGTAGGAGAGAGGGTTAGCGTTTGGAAAGTTGGAGCTTGCTGAGGAGGACATCGACCTCGGGGGAGATGTGGAGGCGACGGATAGCAAGGTAGGCGATGATGGCAAAGAAAAGGGTGCGGATGAGTGCCTGAAGGAGAGTAGGTAGGAGTCCGCTGCCAAGGTGGGTAAAAAGGGGCGAGAGAAGCCAGCCCCAGAGGAAGTTAAGTCCAAAGAGGCAGAGGGTGAGGAGGACGATCCACAGCTGTTTGGTGGAGAAGAGGGTAACACCGAGGCGGCGCCAGAGGAAAGTGAGGAGGGGGATGAAATAAATAATATAGGCAAAGAGGGTGGCACAGGCAGAGCCTGTGAGACTCCAGCGGGGTATGAGCCAAAGGTTGAGCAGGATGGCAGAGGCGGTGAGGAGGACGATAAAAAGGAGTGAGAAGGCGTACTGCTTGGAGAAGTTGAGGATATTGGTGGCGATGCAGAAAGTGGAGTTGAGTATGTTGGCAATGCCAAGGAAGAGAACTACACCGATGCCCGAGATGTACTCCTGGCCGTTGGGAATGATGGCAAAGAGGGGTTCGAGGTTAATCCAGATGAAAAAGAGCAGCATGCTGGCCACCAACAGCTGATGGAGGGAGACCTGCTGGCCGAGGCGGTTGACTTCGTGGAGGTCGTTGTTGGCGACAGCCTGGGATATGACTGGGCTGGAGATGGCACCGAGGGAGCGATAAGGGATTTCGATGACGTTGGCAATGTAGTTGGCAATGGTGTAGATGCCGGCAAGAGCAAGGGTTTGGTGGGCGAGGAAGATGGTATTGAAGAGTTTGACATTGCCAGCAAGGACTGCGGCGGTCATGACTAAAGTGTAGGTGGCCACCTGTCGGAAGAGGCTTTTGTTGATGAATTGCCAGTCGAGCTTGAAGCTAATGCGGCGGAGGGTGAGGAGGTAGCAGAAGTTGATGACTGTGGCGATGGCATAGGAGGAGCAGAAGAGGATGACGAAAAGGTCGAGGGAGATGAGATGGTGGCCATAGAGCAGATAGGCTACTAGGTTGAGGAGGCGAATGACTACCTCGCGTACGAACTTGGGCAGGGCGATGTGTAACAAGACGCTGGCATTGGTCTCAAAGACCGTCATGTAGAGCATGAAGAAGGTGAGGGGGAGCACCAAGTAGGCATAGTTGACCAAGAGAGGCGATTTCTCAGCGTAGAAGCCGATGATGCTCTCTTTGAATAGGAAGAAAAGGGCCGCAATGATGAGAAATCCAAGGAAGGGGAGGATGAGTGTCCAGCCAAAGAAACCGTGGTCGCGGCTGTCGGGGTCGCAGAAGCGAGGATAGAACTTGAGGATAGAGGCATTGGTGCCCAACTGGGCGAGGCCGGAGAAGAGCATGGCGGCATCGACCATGACGCGGGTGAGACCGATTTCCTCTTGAGTGAGAAGGTCGGTGACCACGAAGAAAGTGGTGATGGCGCCGATGATAACGCCGAGGTAGTTGGCAATGGCACCCCGGATGCTTTGTTTTGCTATTACGCCCATTTTTTTGTGTGGTTGGTGTCCCTTTTTTGGGGTGCAAATTTACACAAATTTCCTGACATACACAGTGTCGTGAGGGAAACATTTTTTTTAAGGTGGGTTCTATAAATTGCTTTCAATCGATTTTGTTCTTATTTCGAGCAGATTTCCGTGCGGAAGGAGGGAGCAATGCGGTGCATTGTAACCGACTGACAATCGGAAAGATGCCGAAATAAGGACAAAAGCGCTGAAAAATTTAAGTACACTCATATTAATTTATTGTTTTTAAATGTGGAATTTATAGAACCCACCTTTAGCACGAATTATCATCATTTTACCATATTTTAATTCATGTGTTCTTGCTGGGCAATTGGTGTGAGTAGCGTTTTTTTGGAGTGGAAAGGAACGTTTTTTTGGAGGCATAGATAAATAATTCTTGTATCTTAACGATTAATTCAAAAAAAGTTTGTATCTTTGCCATTCCTAATTTTGGGGTGGAAGACCTATGTTTTCCATATCAAGGTGTTTATAATAAGATAGATAATAAATTAATATATATATTTTTGACAATGAAAATTTACCAGACTAACGACATTCGCAACATCGCCCTCGTGGGCGGCGCTAAATCGGGTAAGACCACCATGGCTGAGGCCATGGCCTTCAATGGCGGCGTGATCAACCGCCGCGGCACCGTAGAAGACAAGAACACCATCTCCGACTACCGCGACATCGAGCTTGATCGCCGCAACTCCGTCAACACCTCTCTGCTCTACACCGAGTTTGGCGGTAAGAAAATCAACATCCTTGACGTTCCCGGTTTTGCTGACTTCCAGGGTGAACTGGTGGCTGCTTTCAATGTTGTTGAGGCTGCCGTAGTGGTTGTCAATGCTCAGGCAGGTATTGAGGTGGGTACTGAGATTGCCTACCGCAACAGCAACAAGCTGAACACTCCCCTGATTTTCACCATCAACCATCTGGATGCTGAGAAGGCCAACTTCGACGACAGCGTGAACCAATTGAAGGACTATTTCGGCGGCAAGTGCACCGTGCTGCAGTTCCCCGTGAACCAAGGATTGGGCTTCAACCAGGTTGTGGATATCGTGCTGAATAAGCTGCTTACCTTCAAGGACGGCAAATGCGAGATGAGCGACGTGCCCGCCGAGTTTGCCGATAAGGCCGAAGAGCTGCGCATGGCCCTCGTCGAGGAGGCTGCCGCTGCCGACGACGCCCTGATGGAGAAATATTTTGAAGATGGCGACCTGAACCATGAGGACCTCACCAAGGCTCTGAAACTGGCTATCGACAAGCGCGACCTGTTCCCCATCCTCTGCACCTCCGCCAAGGAGAATGCCGGCATCAGCCGTCTGTTGGAGTTTGTGGCCGACAATGTGCCCGCTCCCAATGAGGTTACCAATGCCAAGAAGACCAAGGCTGGCAAGGAACTGAAATGCAACAGCACCAATCCTACCGTGGCTTTCGCCTTCAAGTGCGACAAAGATAAGAGCATCGGTGAGATTACCTATCTTCGTATCTATGACGGCGAGCTGACCGAGGCTCAGGATGTGGTCAACAGCTGCAACCAGTCGAAGGAACGTCTGAGCCAGATTCTCGTTTGCGCCGGTAAGAACCGTCAGCGCGTTGAGAAAGCTTGCGCCGGCGACATCGTTGCCACCATCAAGCTGAAAGATGTGCACATCAACCAGACCCTCACCACTCCAAAGAATACCGACGACGTGGTGACCGAGATTGTGTTCCCCACTCCTATCTATTATGTGGCTGTGAAGGCTGCCAACAGCAATGACGATGAGAAGGTCGGTGCCGCTCTGAAGGAGCTCTGCAATAGCGACCACAGCCTCTCCCTCGAGAACAGCCGCGAGCTGCGTCAGGTAATCCTGGGCTGCCAGGGCGAGCTGCACCTCAACACCATCAAGTGGTATTTCGAAAACCAGTACAAGCTGGGCGTTAACTTCACCGCTCCTAACGTGCCTTACCGTGAGACCATCACCAAGAGCGCCGAGGCTATGTACCGCCACAAGAAACAGTCCGGCGGTAGCGGTCAGTTTGGCGAGGTTCATATGCTCATCGAGCCTTACTACGAAGGCATGCCCAACCAGACCAAGTACCCCATCCGCGACACTCAGGAGTATCCTCTCGAGTGGGGTGGCAAGCTGGTCTTCAACAACTGTATCGTCGGTGGTAGCATCGATGCACGCTTCATGCCCGCCATCCTCAAGGGTATCATGGAGAAGATGGAGCAGGGTCCTCTGACCGGTTCCTATGCACGCGACATCGTCGTCAACATCTACGATGGTAAGATGCACCCCGTTGACTCCAACGAGACCGCTTTCAAGATTGCCGGCCGTACCGCTTTCCGCGAGGCCTTCAAGCAGGCTGCTCCTAAGATTAAAGAGCCTATCTACGACATCGCCGTCACCGTGCCTACCGAGGCACAGGGTGGTGTGATGACCGACCTGCAGGGCCGCCGCGCCATCGTCATGGGCATGGATGCCGAGGGCAAATATACCACCCTCAAGGCCAAAGCTCCTCTGGCCGAGATGAACCGCTACTGCACCGCTCTGAGCTCCCTCACCAGCGGCCGCGGTACCTTCACCATGACCTTCAGCAGCTACGAGCTCGTCCCCGCCGACGTCCAGCAGGCCCTTCTCAAAGCCTACGAGGAAGCCGCCAACGAGGAAGAATAATCTTCTGCTCCGCGAGGTGCAGTCGCGAAATTCGCGACCATCAGCGCTCAGCATCACCAATATCAAAGGGTGTCCCCATCGGGATGCCCTTTTTCTTTATCGCCCTATTTCATTTAACGACTGTGAGTATGAGAAAAAATCCGCATATTCGCATTATATAGATTATATCTATGTAGAAGGGAAGAAAGTGGCACTACATGTACATAATACCACCGCCAATGCTGACAGCCTCTACTATGTGCCGACCGACCTCCTTGGAAGATGGGATCGCATAGTGAATGGTAGCAAATAGGTGGTGCAGAGTAGCCACTTCGACCCGTGGTGAAATCGCACAAGTGCCTCCGATTGGACGTTGCCGCAGGACGGCAGTTGCTTCACTTTCAGCCGCGGTTTCACAGGCCATGAGCACTACGACCACTTCGGCATCATCAACATGAATGCTCGACTCTACGATCCTGTGCTGGGACGCTTTTTCTCCCCCGACCCGCAGGTGCTTTCAAAAAACATGGATTGAGGCAGCTTTTTCTGAGAAGGGTGTTAAACTATGTTAATGTGTTTGACTCTTACCTTGGGTGTGGTTGTATCTTTGCATTTGATTTAATTGCGCAATGAATCATGGAAACAATTAATTTACAGATTGGTGAGTTTTCAAAACTCTGCGGGGTGACGGTAAAGACGCTCCATCATTATGAGAAGTTGGGTTTGATAACCCCTCAGCGGGTAGATGAGTGGACTGGTTATCGCTACTATCATGTGAGTCAACTTCAGACCATGGAAACGATACGCCGTTTTAAGGATTTGGGATTCTCTTTGGAGGAGATTGGCACCTTGATGGACAGCGATTCCCAAGTACCATCGATGGACCTGCTGGAGGCCAAGATTCTTCAGACAGAGGTTCAATTGCGACAGATGTTGCTTCGTCGTGACCGCCTGCAGACTATTGTCAACACACAACAAAAGTATCAAATTATGGAAAGATTTTCAATTCAAAGCATCCCTGCCATGACGGTGGCATCTTACCGTAGTATTATTCCCAACTATGCTGCCATAGGAGACCTATGTGTGAATGTGATTGGTCCTGAGATGGCTCGGTTGGGCTGCCAGTGTCCAGAACCAGGCTATTGCTTCACACTTGAGCATGACAAGGCATACAAAGACCACGACATCGATTTCGAATACTGCGAACAGGTCTTGGAGGCCAAACAAGACAGCGAGATTATCAAGTTCCGTCAAGAACCTGAAATACCTATGGCTGTGTGCATGAAGGTATTTGGTCCGTATGACCAATTGTACAAGAGTTTCATTGACCTTTTTGCCTACATGGAAAAGGAGGGCTATAAAATGATAGGTGCTCCGAGGACCTGTTATGTCGACGGCATTTGGAATCAGTCAGACACTGAGAAATGGTTGACAATCATACAGGTTCCTGCTGAGAAGGTGGGAGAGGTGAAGCGTCCGGTTATGAATCGGCTAGCTATCTATTGTTGTCCCACTTGTGGCAATGTCACCCTCACCTATGGCAAAGGGAAGGTGGAGTGCTGCGGACAGGAGTTGAGTCCCATTCCCATCAAACCGATTGACTCGGCAGACAAGCCAACGATAAGTGAGTCGGATGGGGAATATCTCCTTGAGTATCATCACCCGATGACCAAGGATTTCTATATTGCCGCTGTGGTGGTGGAACGTTACAACAGCGTTCAGCTGTTCCGCCTTTTCCCAGAACAGAGTGCCCAAGTACGTGTTCCGGTGATAGCAGGAGCAAAAATCTACACCATCTTCCGGCAAGCCAGTCGGGTATGGGCCACGATAGGATAGTTGGATGAGAAACAAAAAGCACAGATTCCGAAACGGGAGTCTGTGCTTTCTGTTCTGAAATGATTCTCAACCAACTGATTCTTTCAGTTTCTCGGCGTTCTCGGCCAGCTGGAGGGCATCAATGAGGTCTTCGATGTCACCGTCCATAAAGGCGGGCAGGTTGTACATGGTGTAGCCGATGCGGTGGTCGGTGACACGGCTCTGGGGATAGTTGTAGGTGCGCACCTTCTCGCTGCGGTCGCCGGTCGCCACCATGGTCTTGCGCTTGCTGGAGAGCTCTTCCATGTATTTGTTGTATTCGCGCTCATAGAGGCGTGTACGAAGTACCACGAGGGCTTTCTCCATGTTCTTGATTTGTGATTTCTGGTCCTGCATAGAGACCACGATGCCGGTGGGGATATGGGTGAGACGGACAGCCGAATAGGTGGTGTTGACGCACTGGCCTCCAGGACCGGAAGCGCAGAAGGTCTCTTTCTTCACGTCCGACATGTTGAGCTCCACGTCAAACTCTTCGGCTTCTGGCAGGACCACCACGCCTGCGGCAGAGGTGTGGACACGTCCTTGGGTCTCGGTGGCGGGAACGCGCTGGACGCGGTGGACACCACTCTCATATTTAAGCATGCCATACACTTTTTCGCCGGTGACGTTGAAGGTGATGTCTTTGTAGCCGCCTGCGGTGCCCTCGTTAAAGTCTACAATGTCTATCTTCCAATGCTTCTTCTCGCAGTAGCGGCTGTACATGCGGAAGAGGTCGCCGGCAAAGATGCAGGCCTCGTCGCCGCCGGTGCCGCCGCGAATCTCCACCACGGCATTCTTGCTGTCGGTGGGGTCTTCGGGGATGAGCATGATGCGGATGTCCTCCTCCATCTTGTCTTTCTTCTCGTTGCTTTCGTTCAGTTCCATCTTTGCCATTTCGCGGAGCTCCTCGTCCTTTTCGGTCGTGAGCAATTCCTTGCATTCGGCAATGGTGTCAAGCAACGCCTTGTATTCATGATAGGCCTTCACCACGGGCTGAAGGTCTTTGTAGTCCTTACTAAGTTTGACATAGCGTTTCATGTCGGAGGTGATTTGTGGGTCGTTCATCTGCTCCTCAATTTCTTGGTAACGCTTGTAAATGGCTTCTAATTTATCTAACATTGTTTCTATTTATTGCATTTGAAATATCCGAGCCGTGCGAAGGCTCAGATGATATTATTGTATATGATTATTCAGTAGGAGGACATGCTCTTTCGAGCTAATGGAGGGCGCCGCTATAGATGCCAACGAGGGTGTCGCGGTAGCCGGGGATGTCATACTGTTGGCAGGCCTTGTCGAGATACTGCACAAACTGTTGCTTCTCCTCGTCGGTGTAGTGTTCGGCATGCGAGATTCCGGTCATCAGCTCATGGGCGATATAGTTGTTGGGCCAGAGGTGGTAGTTCTGGTAGATGCGTTGGTCGATGATCTCTGCCACGGTGTCGTAATTGCCGTTGGCGGCCTCCAACTCCTGCATCTGGAGCGGTTGGCAGAAAGTTAGGTGCACATGGCCCTTGAAGTCGGAGATACCCGAAAGGATGCTCTGGGTGTCCTCACCCGGAGCTTTCGTGTAGGGGCCTTGTCGTTTCAGGATCACCTCACGGGCTTTGAGGAGTCCGCAGGGTTCCCATTCGTAGGAGATACTGATGGGCACGATGTTCATCTCGGCCAAAGACTGGGCTGGGTTGTGCCGATTGCCGCTGTAGGCAATCATCTTGATGAGGGCAGGATTGGTGCGGTCGAAGCCGTCCTTGGTGCGGCCGTTGCGTTGCGCAATCCAAGCACTCTCATGACGTTCGGTCAAAATGTGCCGCAGGTAGCGCGACATAGCCATGAGACTGTTGTAAAACTCCTTTTGGTTACCTCCGCGACCGATAGGATACATCTTATTGAGACGTGCCATCAGGGCCATAATCGGCATCTCAAAAAGATTGGACCCGATGACCACATGCGACGATTTGCGATGGTTGGAAATCAGGATATACTCCGTCATGATGGCATCCACGGTGATGTCGCGGTGGTTGGAGATGAAAAGGCAGGGCTTCTCACCTACATTTTCAAGACCGCTATAGGTGAAGTCGGCCATGCTGTTGCGGATGATATAGAGGCAGGCACGTATCATAACAGAAGATTGGAACTGGTCCACGTCTGCCAGATCCAAAATCTTTTGCTTGAGTTCCTCTGGAGGGTATTCTGGAAACAATTTGGCGGCCAACGGCAGATAATATTGGCTCTCTACCAACTGCTGTAAGGCTGCTTTAAGTTCCTGGCCCTCATAGGGATAGTAACTGCTGAAATCTTCCATAATGATTTGCAAAGATACGACTTTTTGCTGGATTAGCAAGGAATGTATATATATTTAACAATATGCGGTTAACAGTTACCGATTAACATCTGAGAAACAGTAGGTAGTATGCAGTTAGTTTTCTTCGTACATCTGCTTGACGTTTTTTTCTGTTTTGTTTATCTTTTTTTTGCTATTTTTGTTAGATGAAATATGTTAAGATTTTACTTGTTATATTGCTGATAGTTAATTGTGTAGGTGCGAATGCGCAATCTCGTCGCATTCCCAAAACCAATGTCACAGCTACGGTCGTGGGACAACTGAGTGACACGCTGAACAACACCTCCTCTCTTTTCTATTGGCAAGACCGGCTGTGGACACTCAACGACCACGGCGACATTGTTTTCTATGCCATTGATGCAGAGACTGGTGCCATTGAAGGCATCATCGACACACACCTCCCCATAGAGGATATGGAGGAGGTTGCGCAGGACGAAGACTATTTCTATTTTGGCGATTTCGGCAACAACCATCCTCAGCTGCGCAGCGAGTTGTACATCTACCGAATGTCCAAGTCTGATTTGTTTAGGGGCAACTATGTGGTGGACACTACCACCTTTCTCTTCTTTGGTTATGACCCAGAGGCTCCCAATGACCATGAGGCCCTCCCCATCACCGACTTCGACTGTGAGGCCATGGTGGCAGCAGGCGACAGCCTCTATCTGTTCAGCAAACAATGGACCACCCAGCAAACCATCTGCTATGCTCTGCCCAAGCAACCAGGTGAATATACCGCTGCTGCTTGTCATCAGTTTAATATCGGAGGGTTGGTTACAGGGGCATGGCTTCATCCCGAGACTTGTTTGTTGGTGCTGTGTGGTTACAGTCTTTTGTGCCAGCCTTTTGTCTGGTTGTTTTATGATTACCAGGGACATAACTTCTTCGGTGGAGAGAACCGACGATTGGTGTTGGGAAACGGTGTCGGTTCGCAGATGGAAGCCATCGTCAGTAGGGACGGCTTGCATTATTATCTTACCCAGGAGCGATTCAATCAACTGGGTATAAGCAATCAGGCAGCCCTGTTGGAGTTGGACTTATCGGAATACTTGAGAGACTACCTCTATCCCGACACGACATCGGTTGAAGGCTTCGGGGCCTTGGAACGTCCGATGCTGAAAGCTTTCCCCAATCCCACAAGGGGTTTGCTGAATCTTGAAATACCTAAGGCAACGAATGACTTACAGGATGCTCGTGTGGTTCTCTATGCCACCGATGGCAGGGAATTGTTGAAGCGGCCTGTCACCTCAGAACGGATGCAGCTATCGTTGAGTGGCATGCCTGCTGAACAGTATTTGGTGCGGGTGGTGTCGCAAAGGGGAAGCACACAGCCGTTGCGGGTGGTGAAGATGTGCCCATGAGTTGCTATCCCCAGTTCGCATCATTTATCTTGCTGGCTGTCTAGCCATATCTGCCAGCTGAGCTGGGCTTGGTGCTCCAGCATGGCGAGTCCGTTGACGATGGAAGCTCCGCATCTTTTGGCTTGTTGGAGAAAGCGTGTTTTGGTGGGATTGTAGATGAGGTCGTAGCAAAGATGGCGCTCGGTGAGGGGAGGGGTGTTGGGCCAAGGCGATTGGTCCACATCAGGGAACATCCCTGCGGGGGTACAGTTGACAATCAGGTAGGTTTGGGAGCAGCAATCCAATGCTGCGGCATAGCTGATGGCATGAGGATGCTTTTCGGGTGTGCGGGAGACAAAAGTAAAGCTGATTCCGAGCTGCTGGAGCGCGTACGCCACGGCTTTGGAGGCTCCGCCGGTGCCGAGGATAAGGGCCTGGCTATGCCATGGATGGAGAAGGGGTTGCAGCGTTTGGGCGAAAGCTGGAGCATCGGTGTTGTGACCAATCATCCTGCCCCCTACCACCTCCACGCAATTGACGGCGCCAATGGCTTCCGCCTCTGGGTCCAGGCCATCCATCATAGGGATGACCTTCTGTTTATATGGGATAGTAACATTGAATCCAAGGAGTCCTTCCTGAGCCACCCATTGGGACAGGTTGTCGGTAGTTGGTAGCTCGTAAAGCTGGTATGCTGCATCTCGAATGCCTTCCTGCCGAAACATCTTCTCAAACCAGTCTTTCGACCACGAATGGCCCAGTTTCTTTCCTATAAGTCCATATTTTTTCATGGTGCAAAAATACAAAAAAAGGCCGAATTGGTAAAAGAAAGATTGCCCGAGACGTTGGCTTGGGTATGGGCGTAAAAAATGAAAGGTGCTAAAACAAATAATTTTCGTATCTTTGCAATTTCTATCAATATGAGTTTATGAGAAAGTTCTTTCGCTACATCTTACTGATTTTAAACTTACTATTTGCCGTAGTGATGTTGTTGTCCACTTTTGCTGGGCTCATTCCGCCCACCAAAATCTGGTGGGTTTCCATTTTCAGCTACGCCTATTTCCCATTGCTCTTGGCCAATGTGGTATTTGTTATCCTCTGGCTCTGCCTCTCGCGATGGGAGTTTCTCATCTCTGTCGCCGCCATTGCCATCCGGTTTTCTTTTGTGCCGCTGTTCTTTCAGGTGGGCGGTACCTTGGAGGTGGCTCCCGATGCCAACACCCTCAAGGTGATGACCTTCAACACCCATAGCTTCACAGGCCTCGACGACGACACCCTGATGACCCGCGATTCGGGCGCGGTGCTTTTCCTCCGGATGCTTGACGAGGAGCAACCCGACGTGATGAGCCTGCAGGAATGTTATGCTGGGGGGAAGGTCAATCTGTTGGACAGTTTCCTCACCCGTGGATATGTCTACCACTATGGCGTGCATGGCAATAACACGCGGTCGCCCCTGGTGCTCTATTCGCGCTATCCCTTCTCTCAAGTGTATGACATGCACAAACCTTCCAAGTTCTTTGTTGATGTTGTCAAGAATGGTCACCCGGTACGCATTTGCTGTGTACATCTGGATTCCTATCAGTTGGACAATGAAGACTTGCGAAGCTTCGAGCAGTTGAGCCATGCGCAGTACGACAGCACCTCGACGCACAAACTCCTCAGCAAGTTCAAGGAGACTACTCGTTGCCATGAATTTGAGTGGAAAGAGGACCTGAAACCCTTGGTGGAGAATTCCCGCATCCCCATCATCATAGCAGGCGATTTCAACGACACGCCCGCATCTTATATTTATCAACAAGCCACAAAGATGCTCTGCGACCCTTATGTCGAGCAGGGCAGAGGATTCGGCACCACCTACCATGGCCCCTATCCCGCCTTCCGCATTGACTATATTCTACACAGCGAGGATATCAAGGCACTTTCATACAAGCGCATCAAGACCAATATCTCCGACCACTATCCTATTGTTGTCCAGTTCGACCTTGCCCCTCAACCCGAAGAAGAATAGCGCTGCATAGTACCTCAAAACGCAACACGATGACACAGAAAGAACGATACGCCCGACTAATAGCTTATTTTGAGGTAGCACGTCCCACGGCGGAGACGGAGTTGCACTATAACGACCCATTCCAACTGTTGGTGGCGGTCATTCTTTCGGCACAATGCACCGACAAGCGGGTGAATATGACCACGCCGGCACTCTTTGCTGCCTATCCCGATGCCGATGCCATGGCCAAGGCCACCCCTGAGGAGATCTTTTCCTACATCCATTCCATCTCCTATCCTAACAACAAAAGCAAGCATCTGGTGGGTATGGCGCAGAAACTGGTGGCCGACTTTGGAGGCCAGGTGCCAAGCGATGTGGACGAATTGCAGACCCTCCCCGGTGTGGGCCGCAAAACCGCCAACGTGATAGCGTCGGTAGTGTTCAATCTGCCAGCCTTGGCCGTGGACACCCATGTCTTCCGAGTAGCCAACCGCATCGGCCTTACCAAAAACAGCAAAAACCCGCTGCAAACCGAACGCGAACTTACCAAGCACATTCCCCCAGAAAAGATTCCCATCGCCCACCATTGGCTGATACTCCATGGCCGTTATGTGTGTCAGGCCCGCAAGCCCCATTGCACCGAATGTGGCATCGCCGACATCTGCATTTATTTCAAAACCCAACAAGAGAAAAAGAAATAGCCCATGCTCACCGTCCCACTCTACCTCATAGGCCTTGTGGCCGTAGGCATCCCGATAGCGATACACTTGTTGCAGCTGCGCCGCTACAAGAAGGTCTATTTCAGCAATGTCGATATGTTGGAGGAGCTGCAGAGCGAGAACCGCAAGCAGAACAATCTACGCAAACTACTGATACTGTTGGCGCGAATCCTCACCATTGTATTCTTGGTGTTGGCATTCTGCCAGCCTGTCATCCCCAACAAGAACTCCCAGCTACGGGCGGGTGGCACCGTGGTGAGCGTCTATGTGGACAACTCCTACAGCATGGAGAGTGGAGGCATGGAGGGCAGCCTGATAGAAAGTGCCAAGAAAAAGGCTCGTGAGATTGTTGAAGCCTACAAGCCCGATGTGCATTTTCAGCTGCTCACCAACGATGCCCAAGGGGCTCAGTTCCGTTGGCTTAGCCGCGATGAGTTTCTCTCCTCCATCGAAGAACTGGAGGTAAGTGCTGTCTCGGTGCCTATCTCTTCTATTGCCTTGCGGCAGAACGAATTCCTTCACTCGGCTACAGCTGCCAACCGCCACGCCTATCTCATCAGCGATTTCCAGCAGACAACAGCCGACATCCACAATTATCCTACTGACAGTTTGATTCTCACCACCTTTATCCCCTTGGGTGGTACTGAGGTGGCCAACCTCTTCATCGACAGTCTCGCCTTCAATAGTCCGGCCTTTTTCCGCGGAGCCACGGTGTATGTGGAAGTGTGGGTGACGAACAATGGCGACAAGGAGGTGGAAAATCTGCCTCTGCGCCTCTTTGTCGGCGACAAGCAGCGGGCCCTCACGGCCGTGAATGTCGGTGCGCATAAGCGGGCTAAGGCTGTCATGTCATTTTCAATAGAAGAAGAGGGTGTGGTGCAAGGATATGTGGAGACCTCCGATTATCCCATCACCTTCGACGACAAACTCTTTTTCTCCCTTGCCGTCATGCATCGAGTGCCCATGTTGGCCATTAGTGGGGGAGGGGAGAACCCCTATTTGCAAAAGCTTTTCCAGGACGATTCCTTGGTGGATTACAGCCAGGTATCAGTCTCCCAAGTGGACTATGCCCATCTGACCGACAACCAATTCATCATCCTCGACGAGCTGCACAGCATTTCCTCCGGCATGGCCCATACCTTGCAAGAGTTTGTTGCGGATGGAGGCTCCCTGCTAATCGTGCCAGGTGAGAACGTTGAGGTCACCTCATACAACCAGTTCCTTGCCGCCCTGCAGATGCCCCAGTTGGGTTCATGGGTGGAGCGGCAGACCCGTGCCGAAGAGGTGCAGCTGGTGGCAGAGCTCTATCAGGGAGTCTTCCAAGGCCAAAACAAGGAGATGGAACTTCCCACAGCCATGGGTTACTATCGCCTCAACCTCTCGGCAAGCACCGTGGCGCAGTCGCTCATTCGTTTGCTCGACGGTAGCGAATTCCTCACAGTAACGCCGGTGGGTTCCGGTCGGTGCTATCTACTCTCCACACCCTTACGCAAAGAGCACACCGACTTCGTTCAGCAGGCCTTATTTGTGCCTACCCTTTACAATATGGCGCTCTATAGCACTCCTTTGCAACAGCCCTACTATCTGCTGACGGGCACCGAGCCCATCCCGCTCACAGGCAGCTATGATGCCGAGCGTGTGGCACACCTGCTCAACGGCGACGGCAGCGTGGATGTGATACCCGACATCCGCCGTATGGGGGCGGTGCAATGCATGGTGCCGCATGGTGAGGTAACCGTTGCAGGCAACTACCAGCTGGTTGATAAGGGTACAGCAATCGAGGGACTCTCCTTCAACTATAGCAGGCAGGAGTCGGACCTGGCTTTCTATGACCGTAGCGAAGTGAAAAAGCTGATAGCTGATGCCCATCTTGACCATTGTAGTGTCGTGCCCTCAGCCCAGAAGTCCATGACCGACTACATCCGCCAACGCAGTCAGGGCACCCCGCTCTGGCGATGGTGTCTGCTGTTGGCTTTGCTGGCCATCTTGGCTGAGATCTTACTGATTCGAATACCACAAAAAAGATAAGTCGCCATCATAAGTACATTTCTCTGCACAATATGCTATTATGTTACAAATCAATAATATCACAAAAACATTCGGCAACTATCGTGCGCTCAACGATGTGACCCTCCATGTCAGCCAAGGAAAGGTTTTCGGTTTGTTGGGCCCCAATGGTGCCGGCAAGTCTACGCTCATCCGCATCATCAACCATATCATCCGTCCCGATAGTGGCCAGCTGATTTTCCAAGGACATCCCATGACGGATGCTGATGTGATGCAGATTGGCTATCTACCCGAGGAACGAGGCCTCTACAAAAAAATGAAAGTGGGCGAGCAGGCCATCTACCTGGCCCGTCTCAAAGGGTTGGACAAGGCCACGGCCGAGAAAAGGTTGCACGATTGGTTCGACCGATTGGAAATAGACAATTGGTGGAACCGCAAGGTGGAGGAGCTCTCCAAAGGCATGCAGCAAAAGGTGCAGTTTGTGGTGACGGTGTTGCATGAGCCACAGCTGCTTATCTTCGATGAGCCTTTTAGCGGTTTCGACCCCGTCAATGCCGATATCCTCAAGCGCGAAATACTCCGTCTCAAAGCGCAAGGCACAACCATCATCTTCTCCACCCACAATATGCCCTCCGCCGAGGAGCTTTGTGACGACATTGCCCTTATCAACCATTCCGAGGTGGTCCTTTCGGGGCCGTTGGCTGACATCAAGGCGCAATATCCCGGGCAGGACCTCGACCGTATCTTTATCAACACCGTGACTGGAAATCAGTCTAATTATCAGAAATAAACGTAGTAATACAAAGACTACTTGTTGTATATGAACAAAATTCTCCTCGTCATACAGCGCGAATACCTCACGCGTGTCAAAAAGCCCTCTTTCTGGGTCCTCACCCTGGTGGTGCCCATCTTGATTGCTGCCATCTATGCCATACCCATCGTCTTGGCTTCCCGCCCACTCGAGCACTCCAATGTGTTGGTGGTCGACGACAGCGGCCTTTTCAAGGGACAATTTGTCTCCGGTCGCGACATCACCTATTTCGATGCCGGCAGCATCGACTATGCCAAGCGTCAGCTGGAAACTGTCGACTCCTTGGATGCCATTGTCTATATCCCAGCACGAGAAACCACCTTGCCTTCCGATGCCTACCTTTACTATCGCACCGATGCCCCTTCGGTAACGGTGCAGAGCGATGTCAACAATCAGTTGCAGAAGATTTTGCGTAATGTCATCCTCTTGGATGTCCACGGCATCACTCCCGAGGATTATGCCCTCATCACCAGCACCAGCATCAAGCTCCGCACGCAGGATATCGAAACCGGCCGTGCTGGCTTCTTGCAGATAAAGCTGATTATTGGTGCCCTTTTGGCCATTCTGGTGTTCATGGCCGTCTTCATGTTTGGCTCGCAGGTGATGCGAGGAGTCATGGAGGAGAAGACCAGTCGCATAGTGGAGGTTATTGTATGTAGCGTCAAGCCTTTCCAGCTGATGATGGGCAAGGTGGTGGGCATTGGTTTGGTAGGCCTCACGCAGTTTGCCCTCTGGGTGTTGCTTTCGGGCGTGGCGTTGGGAGGGCTGCGGTTCACCAATGCCGATCTCTTCGAGCAGGTCGAAAGCCGCCATGTCACCGAAATCTCCACCAAAGGTACCGAAGCTACTAGCCAATATCAAGCAGCTCAGTATCAGGCTGCCCAGTATGAGGCGGGTATGGGTGTCGACAACGAGATACAAGACCTCATCGAGGGGCTCAGCAGCATCAATTTTGGTCTGATTCTGCTGCTCTTTGTCTTCTATTTTATCTTTGGCTATCTGCTCTATGCTTCCCTCTTTGCCGCAGCGGGCTCATTGGTGGATAATGAGACAGACTCTCAGCAGTTTACCCTACCTATGACCATCCCGTTGATACTCTCTATCTTGCTGATGCCGGCCATGGTCAACGAGCCTTCTGGCACCATCAGCACATGGCTTTCCATCATTCCCTTCACCTCGCCCGTCTCCATGCTCTTCCGCATTCCCTTCGGAGTGCCCATCTGGCAGGTAGTACTCTCTATGGTGCTGCTCCTGCTCACTTTCCCACTCTGCATCTGGGCCGCCGCCAAGATCTACCGTACCGCCATCCTGCGCTATGGGCAGAAATTCACCTGGGGCGACCTGTTCCGCATCTTTAAGGGTAGAAGTGGGTGTTGATAAGACCCTCTTCGCCATTTCTGGCTGTTGAGTACAATGTTCAGTATTCATAAGATACTGATTTTTGGTCTATTGCCTTCTGCTTTTGGCTTATTTTTTATAATTAGAATTATGAAAAGTTTTGCCATATCGGAAAAAAGTCGTATCTTTACGGCCAGAAAGAAATGAAAGAAAAACGTTGGATTTTAAGGAAAGATTATGATATAGAGGTAGTTGACAAACTTGCGGAGTCGTTAGGCGTTGATAAAATTATCGCCACGTTACTTGTTGAACGTGGTGTTACCACATTTGAAGAGGCCCGATGTTTTTTCCGACCCAGTCTCGACCAACTTCATGATCCTTTCCGTATGAAGGACATGGACCGTGCCATTGCTCGTATCAATGAGGCGGTTCGACGCCGTGAACGCATCCTTGTTTACGGCGACTATGATGTTGACGGCACCTCTGCGGTTGCCCTTGTCTATTCCTATTTGCAGTCGTTCCACCACAATATCGATTTCTATATCCCCGACCGCGACAGCGAGGGCTATGGCATTTCTTTTCAGGGTATCGACTATGCAAAAGAAACGGGTGTGAAACTTGTCATCGCCCTCGACTGTGGCATCAAGGCCAACGAACAGGTGGCCTATGCGCGCAGTTTGGGCATCGACTTCATCATTGGCGACCACCACCTGCCCGACGGCGATAACATCCCCGAAGCTGTGGCGGTACTCGACCCGAAACGTCTCGACTGCCCCTACCCCTACAAGGAGCTCTCGGGTTGCGGCATCGGCTTTAAGATTGTTGAGGCCCATCAGGAACAGCGTATGGGTGTGCGCCTGTGCGACAATCCCGACCAGCTCGACGAGGTCCGTAAGGAAAAACGCGAGGACCTCAAGCTGCGCATGCTCAAATATCTCGACTTGGTGGCCGTGAGCATCGCCTCCGACATTGTCCCCATCATGGGCGAAAACCGCGTGCTTGCCTTCTATGGCCTCAAGGTCATCAACACCCATCCTCGTCCCGGCATCGAGGCCATCCTCACCTATGGCCATATCGAACGTCGCACCGAGGAGTACAAGGCCAGCCATCCCGAGGATAAGTCCTATTTCTGCAAAGAACTTAGCATCACCGACCTGGTTTTCCTCGTAGGGCCCCGCATCAATGCTGCCGGACGTATTCGTAGCGCCTTTGACTCGGTGCGCCTGCTTCTGAGCGACAATCCCGAGCAGGCGGGCATGCTGGCAGAGGAAATCAATAACTACAATACCGAGCGTAAAGACCTCGACAGCGCCGCCACCGAGGAGGCCAAGCGTCGCATCGAGAGCAATCCCGAGTTCCGTGGCAAGAAGAGCATCGTCCTTTACGACGAGAGCTGGCACAAGGGTGTGGTGGGTATCGTGGCATCGCGACTGGTGGAGGCCTATTACAAACCCACCATCATCTTCACCCGTTCCACCGATGACCTCATCACCGGTTCGGCCCGAAGCATCAAGGAGTTCGACGTGCATACCGCCCTCGAGCAATGTAGCGACCTGTTGGAGCATTTCGGAGGTCACAAATGTGCTGCCGGCGTGAGCGTCAAGCCCGAGAACTTCGAAGCCTTCAAGGCTCGTTTCGAGGAGGTGGTGGAGCAGAACCTGAAGGTCGACAGCATGGTGCCTGAGATTGAGGTGGATGCCGTGGTGGATTTCGGCACCCAGATAACTCCCAAGTTTCTGCGCATCCTCAAGCAGTTCAGTCCCTTCGGCCCCGAAAACAATATTCCTATCTTCGTCTCGCACGATTTGGTCGACACGGGCTATGCCCGCGTGGTGGGTGGCAAGCATCTCAAGTTCAATGCTATATCCCTTACCGCCCGCTCGCGTTCCTATCCGGCAATCGCCTTCCAGCTGGCACAATACTATTCCAAGGTCAAGGCCGGTCGCTCCTTTACCCTATGCTATTCCTTGGAGGAGAACTACTGGAACGGCAAGACCGACATCCAGCTCAATGTCAAAGATATGCGCTTCGAAGAAGACTAAGAGGGTGCACATTATTTGTTGCACCTCAAACATTTTTTAGTATTTTTTTAAATTTGAACACTCATGGCTGACGACAAAAAAATCATTTTTTCTATGGTAGGTGTGGGCAAGCTCATTCCCCCCAGCCGCCAGATTCTGAAAGATATTTATCTCTCCTTTTTCTATGGTGCCAAAATCGGCATCATCGGTCTCAACGGTTCGGGCAAGTCTTCCTTGCTGAAGATTATTGCCGGGGTCGACAAGGACTATCAGGGCGAGGTGGTTTTCTCCCCCGGATATAGTGTGGGTTACCTGGAGCAGGAACCCAAGCTCGACGACTCCAAGACGGTCAAAGAGGTGGTGCAGGAAGCCGTTCAGCCCATTGTGGATGCCCTCAAAGAATATGAGGAGGTGAACAACGCCTTTGGCGAGCCAGATGCCGACTTTGACAAGCTCTGCGAGCGCCAGGGCGAGCTGACCGAGTTGCTCGACCAATACGATGCCTGGAACCTCGACAGCCGTCTGGAGCGCGCCATGGATGCCCTCCGTTGTCCCGAGGAGGACCAGCTGGTGAAGAACCTCAGCGGTGGCGAGCGTCGCCGTGTGGCGCTGTGTCGTCTGCTGTTGCAGGAACCCGACATCCTGTTGCTCGACGAGCCTACCAACCACCTCGATGCCGAGAGCATCGACTGGCTCGAGCAGCACCTGCGTCAATATAAGGGCACCGTCATCGCCGTCACCCACGACCGTTATTTCCTCGACAATGTGGCTGGCTGGATTCTTGAGCTCGACCGTGGCGAAGGCATTCCTTGGCAGGGCAACTACAGCAGTTGGCTCGACCAGAAGACCCAGCGTCTGGCCATGGAGGAGAAACAGGAAAGCAAGCGTCGCAAGACCCTCCAGCGTGAGCTGGAATGGGTGCGCATGGCTCCCAAGGCCCGTCATGCCAAGGGCAAGGCCCGTCTGGCTGCCTACGACCGCATGATGAACGAGGACGTGAAGGAGAAGGAACAAAACCTCGAAATCTTTATCCCCAACGGTCCCCGTCTGGGCAACAAGGTGTTGGAGGTGGAAGGCGTGAGCAAGGCCTACGGCGACAAGCTGCTCTATGAAAATCTCACCTTCAGCCTGCCACCTGCCGGCATCGTGGGCATCATCGGCCCCAACGGCTGTGGCAAGACCACCCTCTTCCGTCTCATCATGGGATTGGAGAAGCCCGACACCGGCACCTTCACCGTGGGCGAGACGGTCAAGATTGGTTATGTCGACCAGCAGCATGTGCAGATCGACCCCGAGAAGAGTGTCTATGACGTGGTTTCCGAGGGCAACGAGCTTATCTCGATGGGCGGCCGTCTGGTGAATGCCCGAGCCTATCTGTCGCGTTTTAACTTCACCGGCACCGACCAAAACAAGAAAGCCGGCGTGCTCAGCGGCGGTGAGCGCAACCGTCTCCATCTGGCCCTGACCCTCAAGAGCGAGGCCAATGTGCTGCTCCTCGACGAGCCCACCAACGACATCGATGTCAACACCATGCGTGCCCTGGAGGAGGGCTTGGAGAACTTTGCCGGCTGTGCCGTGGTCATCAGCCACGACCGTTGGTTTCTCGACCGCATCTGCACCCATATCCTCGCCTTCGAGGGCGACTCGCAGGTCTATTTCTTCGAGGGCTCCTACAGCGAGTATGAAGAGAACCGCCGCAAACGCCTCGGCGACGACACCCCCCACCGCCTGCGTTATAAGAAACTGATGAAATGAAAAAGGCATTGCTTTTGGCTCTATTGGCCCTCTCGGCCCTGTCTGCCTTGCGGGCGCAGGAGGCCGTCATCAATCGCGATGACGACGGACACCTTGTCTCCTCCTCCCATAAGGTGATGGATGCTGATGACCATCTTGCCGTGCTTATCACCTACACCTACGACAGCCTTGGCGTCGTCAGCACCCGCATGTTGCAGAGCTACGACCGCCAAGGACGTCCCGAACGCAAAGAAATCTACACCGCCGACGAGTATCTTCTCTACACCGAAGTCAACCGCTACGACTACCACGGCAACCGCATTCGCTGCATCCAAACTACCTACGACGAGGATGGCCGCCCCACCCGCAACACCTACCGATACTACTACACCCGTCGGCCCGACGGCACCTACCGCCTCTCGGCCATCCGCTTCAACGGACAGAAGGTCCCCTTTGAGGAATAGCCCCTGTCCGCTTGACACTACCGCATAGAACCCTGCATAGTAGTGCCTCGCTACCATCCGCCTCCTATTTGTTTTTGTTGACCATAGACAATTTAAAAAAGTTGCAAAATAGTTTGTCTAAAGCATCCCATTTTTTCTCTCAATCCCATTATTTTTTGTATCTTTATATTCAAAACAGAGGGAATATGAAACAACAGGATTTTGACAAATACCTACGGCAAGTGGAACCTTCGGCGCGCGAAAGTGCCTTTGTGTCGGCCCTCCTGGGGCTGAAGCCCACTCAAACCAAAGCCTATATCTACCAACTACTGGACCAAGGAAAGATAGTCGCCCACGGTGCCAACCGAAACCGAACCTACACCCTGGCCACATAATAAATCCCCTTTTCATCATGCCCATCGACCGAAACAAAATGCTGCGCTATCAGGTGCTCAACCGCTGTTTTCAAGACACCTCCCGTCGCTATCGCGCAAAAGACCTGCTCGAATGCTGCAATCGCGAGATGCAGAAATACGACCTGAACACCATCTCCACCCGCACCATACAACAAGATTTGCAAGACCTCCAAGCCGAGCCCTACAACGTGCAGTTCGACCCCGAGCTGAAAAAGCAGTATTACTACCGCTATTGCGACACCTCCTATAATCTCGAGCTGCTTCAGCTCACCGCCCCCGACCACGATGCCCTCACCCGCACCATCGACCTGCTTCGCGAGCGTTATAGCGATGCCGACGAGCAGAATCCCCAATGGCAATGGATGCTCACCACCCTGCAGGCCATAACCGACGGCCGTCCCCTCGACACCGCCCAGCCCTATGTCAGTTTCGAGAACAACAACGCCTTTGCAGGTAACGCCCACTTCGCCACCCTTCTCGAGAGTATCATCAACCGCCACCCTGTCATCGTCCGCTACAAACCCTATCAGCAGCCCGAACCTGCCGAGCTGAAGATACATCCCTACTATCTCAAGCAGTTCAACAGCCGTTGGTTCCTCTTCGCCGCTGCCGACGAGACGGGCGACCTCCTCAACCTTGCCCTCGACCGCATACTGACCATCCGCCAATGGCGGCATGCATACCGAGAAGCGGAGGTGGATTTCCATACTTGGTTCGACGATATGATGGGTGTGAGTCGCAACAGCGACATGGCCATCGAACAGATAGTCCTGCGGGTGTCTAACCAGCGTTATCCCTATGTGGAGACCAAGCCCTTTAGCGAGAAGCAACGCATTCTCAAACACGACGAGCAAACCCACACCATTGCCTTTCCCATGCGGGTCAACAACGAACTGGTGGCCGAAATCCTCTCCTTCGGGGCTGACATCGAGGTGCTTCAACCCCAACACCTCCGCCGACGCATAGCCGAAACCGTCGCCCAGATGCAGACCCAGTACGCAAGTACATCCTGACCCCAAGATTTCAGGGATAGAGTGTTTTTTGATGAAAGAGATTTCTGAGTCAGGGTGTTTTTTAACAAAATAAATATCTGGAAAGAGGGAAAGTCAAGTCGCACTTCGTTAATGTGGAAAATAAGGAAGTTTAAATGGGTGTAAATAGGTAAAATAAGGAAGTTCCGATAGTAAATAATGGTAAAATAAGGAAGTTTTAAGAAGTGTTTTCGTGCAAATAAGGAATTATTTCGTATCTTTGCAAAAAAAATCACAGTATGTCAGTTGAAGAATTAGCCCAGATAATAGCTGACCAGCGCGAGGAAATCCTATCAGAGGATATGAGTGTTTTCTGCCATCGCCACGAAGCCTCTCAGCTGTCACACGATAGTAGTTTGGCACAGGTTGTCATCGGCGTGCGACGGAGCGGGAAATCCACCCTCTGCACCAAGTACCTAATCGATAATGCCGTCAATTGTGCATTTGTAAATTTCGACGACGAACGTTTGTCGTCGATGCAGACCGACGATCTGAACAAACTGCTCGAAGCCATCTATATTGTTTATGGCAATGTGGATTGCCTCTTCTTCGACGAGATACAGAATGTAGAATCCTGGCCGCTGTTTGTCAACAGTCTGTTGCGGCAAAAAAAACGTATCTTCCTTACGGGGTCTAACTCCAAGTTGTTGTCCAACGAGCTTATCACCCATCTTACAGGCCGCTACAACAAAGTGGAATTGTATCCTTTCTCTTTTTCCGACTATTGCCGTATGGGCGGTGTAGATGTCGCTTCTATCTCCACCAAAGCCGAGGGTTTGCGGCAAAATGCACTACACAAGTATCTTCAGGCAGGCGGTTTCCCCGAGTTGCAGAACGAGAGCAACCCCAAGAACTATATCGACGGCCTGTTCAATGCCATCATCCGCAACGACATCTCCCGGCATTTCCGTATTCGTCAAGTAGATCAGCTTGCCAAGATGGCCGCCTATCTCGCCGACAACTTTGCACAGGAATTTTCGGCTACCGCCATTTGTAAGTTATTCGGCATCTCAAACCATACGGCAGAGAAATATTTCGGCTACTTGAAGGAAGCGTTCCTGTTCGTTGGGGTAAGGAAGTTCTCCTACAAGGCGAGCGAACGTTTGCGCAACGAGAAATGCTATGTGGTGGACGTGGCTTTGTCCACCCAGCGCAACGATACCTTCTCGCTCGAAAATCTGGGATGGCGTTTAGAGAATGTGGTGTGCATCGAACTCCTGCGACGTTATCACCATCAGTATGCCGAGATATTCTACTATAAGGAGAAATCCTTCGAGATTGATTTCTTAGTGGCGAAGAACGGCATCGTGCAGGAGTTGATACAAGTTAGTTACAACGTCACTTCTGAAAGGACGCGCCAACGCGAAATCAACGCCCTGCTGCGAGCTGCCAAAAAGTTCAACTGCCGTAACCTCACGCTGATTACCTTCAGCACCGAGCAGACGATTGAAAAAGACAACGAAACAGTCAACGTACTCCCCGCCACCAAATGGCTGTTGGGGACAAAAGAGAACAGATAGGGGGAACACCGTTTCCGATAAGCCGAGAGTAGAGGGCAAATCATGTAGAGTTTGCACTATGCCAAGGCGAGAAAACGTCTGTTGCGAAGAAACAAACATAATCAATAGCCGTGAGCCGAAACAGATTTGAAAAAGACGTGGAAAGCGATAGAATAGAATAAGAAGAAAGAATAGAGATACAGATAGAAAAACCACCGCGCAAAAAGATTGTACTTCGAGGGTGTAATTTTACAGCCGAAGACGAAACACATAAACTAGAGTAGAATAAATAGAGATATGGATAAAAGTAATGAGATGAAGAAGAATGAGGCAACAGAAGTGTCACAAGTTGATACCCTCTTTGAGCGTATATCAGGACTGATAGAACAGGCAAGGAGGTTTGTGACAAACTCCGTAAATGTTGCGGAGGTGAGGACACGTTTTGAAGTAGGACGGTATATCTTCGAGAGTGAGCAACAGGGTACACGGGCAGAGTATGGAAAACAGGTTCTGAAAAACCTATCTGTCCGGCTGATTGAGCGATTCGGGAGCGGTTGGAGTTATGATATGCTTAAACGCTGTCGCTTTTTTTAT
>JAEEHQ010000080.1 GCA_016280915.1 Bacteroidales bacterium | reverse complement strand
GAAGCAATGGTCTTCTATGTAGAACGTATCTACGAGTTTTCGTTCTGCAATGGCGACCTGTGGGAACAATACTATGATTCCGGTATCAGCAATTTCTGCTCAGCGTTGAAATTCTTACTAAAGAACAACCTATTGGACTCTATGATGCCGCGCATAGTTCAGATAATGGCTTGGAGTTGGCCGTGTGGATACGGTTTTCACGGCATGACGGGCGACACTTTCTGCGAACTCGTTCCTCCGCAATACCACTACAAGGTAGAAGAAGCAGATGCCATGGGCGAGGCGCAATACTACGCCATGTATCCAAGCCTCAAGCATTAGTAACGCTTCTGTGCGGTCTGTATGCCACATCCCTACTTGCCGTATTGTCCACACGAATTAAAATACAACACAATAATTTCAGCTTTCCAACGTTAATGAGGGAAAGTAATAATAATGGCATCAGACAAAGCTCAATATGTGGTTGCACTCATTGCAGAGTTCGCTGAGCATTACGGCCTCACAACAGTCGAGGCAGCAAAGTACTTGAGCCAATATAAGGCTTTGGAACTTTTCGACCGTCAGTATGACTATCTGAATACGCAGTCGTTTGCCTCCAATGTGCGCGACCTCTCTGCCTATTGCCGCAGAATGGGAGGTACGCTATGAACTCCTGAACAATCTCGTTATAACCTAAAACCATACAACATGTGCGGCCCTAAACAACAGTCCAAGATAGAGTTTGTATCCTTTTGTATAGAGCAATACAAAAAGGCCAATGAACTGGGTGGTGCAGAGACAGAACAAATGTTTCTGCAAAGAGGAGTGATTGATTTCCTGTTGGAGCATTATGAGGTGTTGCACACTCAAGGAGAAAAGGCTATATTGAGCGAGATTGACGAATATCTAAAACACCACCAGCTATGACACTCTATTACGGAAGCATTGAAATAGTAGAAAAGCCGCAGATACTCCAGGCCAACCGTCCATTAGACTTCGGCACAGGATTCTACACTACCACCAGCCAACAACAAGCACGCAGATGGGTGAAACTGCGTATGGAGCAAAGCAACTCCAAGGTAGGGTACATCAATATCTACGAATACACTCCTAAAAAAGGCTTTCGCACACGCCTGTTTCGTTCTGCCAATGAGGCATGGGTGGACTTTGTGCACGCTAATCGCACTATCCAGAACTACAACCACGACTACGACATCGTAACCGGGCCCGTGGCCAACGATAATGTCTACCTCAGTTTCAACCTCTATGAATCGGGAATCATTAATAAGCGCGAACTCATCCGCCGTCTGAAGACACACAAGTTGGTAGACCAACTGCTGTTCCATACCGAGCAATCATTAGCCACACTTGAATACACAGGCAACAAGGAGGTGAAACTATGACCCAGCCCAAGATAACACAGGACAATGTGCATCTATTGCTTCCAAGCAAGGTGGCACAGCTGGCCAACCGCCTTTTACAGAACGGTTATGCAAAGAGTATGGCTGATGCTCTCACTATGGTTTACACCTCACCAGTATATGCAAAACTGGAACAAGAGAAGACCAAATATTGGTGGCTGGGGGTGAATGCACTCTATCAGGAAATCACTATGCGATAAGAGCCGCTTATGCGCATCGCAAGAACCATTGGCAACAAAGAGCTTTGGCGGCGGGAGAAGACGCTTTTCTTGACGTCGAGGAGGACGCCGTTGTCGTGCTATGAGAAGGTGTTTCGGTGGGTGGAGGAGTTCGATAGGGGGCAGTGTGCGGTGTGCTTCAACACGTCGGAGCTGGAAGAGGAGGTATTGAAGGCGCTGCTCGTATGCCACGTGCCGACGGCGCTGGTGGTGACAGGCAAGTTCCGCAACACATACAACGTGCAGATTGAGCAGGCGCTGAAAGAGAACCGCCTGCTTGTCCTCGTGTTGCAACGCGAGGAGAGCGACGGCAAAGGCTTCGAGGCGCGTCTGCGCAACTGGTGGACCATCCGACAGGTGCAGCACATCGTCTGCGGATATATCAACCCCAACGGCAGCATCTTCGGCCTGCTGACGGGACACAGCGACGTCACCCATCTGCTCGACAATACCGACCTGAAAGTGGCAGAACCCAATGAAAAGCCCCACCGTTGGTCGGTAGCCGAGGACAAGCGGCTACTGCGCATGTACTACGAAGACATGGGCATCCACGCCATCCACAAGGCCATCGACCGCCCCTACAGCACCGTCTACCTGCGCATCAAGTCGATCACCATGAACGTCGAACTGCTGAAAGGACGCGAGTTCGAAGACCACGTGCTGGAACTGCTGGGCGTGGCAATCAACGACAAGCTGACCCTCAAGGAATGGCGAGGCGACAAGAGCTTGCCCGGCATCTACCCCGAAGGCAACAGCAACCCCGACCTTATTCTTGAATACGACGGTTGCCCCTTCGCCATAGAGTGCAAATGGCGGAGCCATATGCCCAAAGACATCAGCAAAGAGCTGCTGCCTCCAGCCAGAGTGGCCCTCTTCGAGAAATATGCCACGGAACACCGCATGCCCGTCTTTCTCCTCCTTGGCATCGGTGGCTTACCCAGCGACCCGGATGTACTATACGTATCACGATTGGATATGCCTGACAGCGTAGCTTCAATTTACAATAATGTCACTACTCCTGCCAAATTACTTGACAGCATAATTGATCTCCTCACAAATTCCAAACCCTGCCTCCCGGACTATAAAGTGCAAAGCAGACTTACTTATCCCAAAGCATACGCACCTTGGAAGAAAGATGAGGACGCAATTCTAATTGAGCTATTCCGCCAGAGGAAGCCACTGGATGAAATGTCAGTCATATGCCAACGTAGTCCTAAAGGTGTGGCGGCAAGACTATGCAGGCTTGGATTAATTCAAAAAAGAAGTCAATGGCAATAGCGTTATCCTGATTTGCTCTGCCGAGGGTGCGGAGTGTGGAGAACCAGCAGGAGGCCAAAGAGCTCGGCGAGAAGACGGCGCCGTACCAGGAGGAGCAGGGGAGCGTCATCCTCGACCGCAACTACCGCCACAGGAACAAGAAGGTGGAAACTACCGCGCCTAACCACTGTCCAATTAACGCTTTCAACTACTGACTCTCCCTGGGCAAACAGAACTAAATGCCCCGACATCATTTGCCATTTGGATAATTCTTCGTATCTTTGCATTTTGAAATTTACAAGTAAAACTTACAGATTATGACAGAACTCCTTATTCTCTTTGCAGTATCGCTCGCGGTGAGTGCCGTGGGCTGGAAGTATTTCATCTATTTCTTCAGCCTTGGCTACGGCTATGGCATCGTGGCGCTGGCGGCGGCTATGATGGTGATGTTTGGCAGCGTACTCTCAGTGCCCACGGTGGTGCTGTGCTGCCTGCTCATCGTATTCGGAATGCGGCTTGGCACGTTCCTGCTGATGCGTGAGCGCAAGGCTGCATCCTACCGCAAAATCCTCTACGAGCCCTCCCTCCAGAAGAAAAAACCTGTGGGTGTCATCATCACCGTATGGCTCTTCTGTGCCATCCTCTATGTGCTGCAGGTAAGCCCTGTGGCATTCCGCCTGATGAACACCCAGGCCAGTGCCGCAGTCAACGACCTCTGGGCTTGGATAGGTGCAGCCATGGTGCTTTGCGGCATCCTGCTTGAATCCTTTGCCGACATGCAGAAAAGCGCTGCCAAGAAGCGCAACCCCAAGCGTTTTGTCGACACTGGACTCTACCGCCTTGTACGCTGCCCCAACTATCTGGGCGAAGTCACCATCTGGACCGGAGTCCTGCTCAGCGGCATCGGGGCAGGCCTTACGTGGTGGCAATGGCTCATCGCTGCCATTGGCTACATCGGCATCGTCTACGTCATGTTCAGCGGCGCCCGCCGTCTGGAGCTGCGCCAGAACGAAGTCTACGGCAACGACCCCGAATACCAGGCCTACGTCAAGAAGACCCCCATACTTCTTCCCTTCCTGCCCATCTACAGTGTAGAGCGCTACAAGTGGCTCCAAGCCTGAGCTCGACCTCAGTATGCCCACCGCCATCCACAAAAATCCAGCCCAGCGGAATGTTTCGGATTGCAAATCATGAGCGGACGAAAGATTTGTAAGGTACCGAGGGTACGCTGTCTCGAATCTTATAGCGATGGGCGTATTTCGAGGTATCACCACCGGATAGGAATATGCCCAGTACCATGATGTAGTCTGACATCTCTATGCGGAACGTGAACTTGGCCCCCGAATAACCCATTCCATTTCTGCGTTTGTATATCATTATCATTACCGCAGTGATAAGTGTCATATACAGGATGATGCGCAGTCCGTGCGCTCTCACGGAAAGGAAATGCGAAAAATTGTGTTCTTGTTTC
>JAEEHQ010000079.1 GCA_016280915.1 Bacteroidales bacterium | reverse complement strand
TTCACCGCCCCCGACCTGCTGACGCAGTGGAACGTGAAAGGGCTGGCGTGGACACAGGAACTGGCCACAGGCTCGCTGGAGCGGCAACTCGTCACCCGCAAGGAGTTGATGATACAGCCCAATATGCCCCGCTTCCTGCGGGAGGGCGACACCGCCACCCTGATGGCCAAGGTGATGAACCTGACGGACAGCGCCTTTGCGGTGAAGGTGGAATTCTCTTTCGACATTCCTGGTCGGACGCTTGTAAGTGATAGCCTGCAGGTGGTGATTCTTGCACGGGGTACGGTGCCGGTGCAGTTTAAGGTCATTGTCCCCGAGGGCGGCACAGTGGCTACCTATAAGTTCGTCGCCAAGGCGGCAAGGCATAGCGACGGCGAGCAAGGTCCGTTGCCGCTGCTGACCAACCGCCAGGCGGTGACACAGTCGGTGAGCATGTATATGAACGGGAAGGGTACGAAGCAGTATGCTATGAGCCTCCCCGTTTCGACGACGGCACAACCCGTAAGCTTCACGGTGGAGTATACGGGCAATCCCATTTGGCTGGCCATCCAGTCGCTGCCTTTTATGAAAGAGTGCAGCAACCCGTCGAATATCTATCTTTTCAACAGCTATTATGTCAACACGATAGGCAAGACCATCGCCGAGCAGTTCCCGCAGCTGAAACACTGCGCCGACAACGCCACGGAGGAGGACAGCCCCCTGGTGCGCAATGCCGACATCAAGCAGACGCTGCTGGACGAGACCCCGTGGCTGAGGTCGGGTGCCAGCGAGGTGGAACGGCTGAAGGACATAGCCCGTTTCTACGACAACGAGGCGTTGCAGCGGCTGAGCTCCGAGATTTTTGGGAAATTGCAGAAAGAGCAACGCTACGACGGCGGCTGGTCGTGGATGCCCGGCGGCAGGTACAGCAGCACCTATGTGACACAGCACATCCTCAAGGGCTTCGGGATGATGGCCAGGCAGATTTCCCGCGGCAACACCGCGATGGAGAACCGCGCCTTGGCCTATGTGGACAAGGAGGCATACAAGGATTATCTGGAATGGATGAAGTATCTGAAGAAACACCCCAACAGCCAGTGCAAGCCCATTATGCTGGACTATCTCTATACGAGAAGCTACTACGCTGACCGCAAGTTCAGTTCCAACCACAAAGAGGCTTTCGACTACTTCTATGGCAACGCCAAGAAGCGCTACAGCGACTACACCTCGCTCTATGACCAGGCACTGCTGGCCCTCGTGTTTCAGCGCCACGGCGATACCAAGCTGGCGCGCGAGATGGTGGAGCGCATACGTCAGAAAGCTCTTTACAGCGACGAGATGGGCATGTACTGGCGCGACAACAAGGCGGGGTGGTTCTTCTACCAGCGCCCGGTGGAGACGCAGGCACTGCTCATCGAGACTTTCCGCGAGGTGGTGCCTCAGGACACCCTCTCCGTCGCTCAGATGCAGCAGTGGTTGCTCAAGCAGAAACAGACCACTTGCTGGAGCTCGGACATCGCCACGCTGAGGGCCATCCAGGCGCTGATGCCTGTCGGCGGCAAAGAGAAATGGGTTTCGTCCAAGGGCTCGGACAAAATAGTCGTGCAGGGCAAGGCTTTGGCGGATACGCTGAAAGTGGATGTGGCAGACGGCTCGGCAGGGTATCTGCGCCATACGTACCGCGGCGACAGCCTTGCCTCGCTTACGCGTGGAAACAGTGTTTCCACCACCATTAGGCGGGATGCGAAGGGCATCAGCTGGGGTGCGCTGTATTACCAATATACCGAGCAGATGGACAAGATTCCTGCCTCCGAGACGGGTATCACCCTGACGCGGACGCTCTATAAGGTCGAGGCCGACGGGTCGCTTAGCGAGCTGAAGAAGGGTGGGGGAGTGGCTGTGGGCGACCGACTGCGGGTGCGGCTGAATGTGCAGTGCGACCGCAATCTGGAGTATGTGGAGCTGAAAGAGTTCCGCGCTGCCTGTCTGGAGCCAGTCAGCACCGCCTCCGGCTGGGTGTGGACAAGCGGATTGAGCTACTATGTGGCAGTCAACAACAGCCACAACGCCGTTTATATCGACCGCCTGGAGAAAGGCAAATACATCATCGATGCCGACTACTATGTCACCAACCCCGGTTCCTTCACGCTGGCGCCATCGGTGCTGCAGTGCCTCTATGCACCGGAGTTCCGCGCCACAAGCCCCGGACAGAGGATAATGGTGAGATAGATTTGATAGATTTGATAGATGTGATAGATTTGATAGATATAAATAATAGAAACTAAAACTACTATGCAAGAAGAAATAAACCACCACTACCTCCGCAAGCAGGCTCGCTGGGAAAACCTTTGGTTCTACCAGAAGACGGTGACGCTCTACGATATGACAGTGGTGTTCTGTAGGCGGTTCCTCCCTGCCTGTGGCGACCGCACGGTTGACCAGATGGTGCAAGCAGCCCGCAGCGGCAAGCAGAATATAGTAGAGGGGTCAGCCGATGGGGTTACTTCTACCGAGATGGAGGCGAAGCTGCTGAATGTGGCGCGAGCCAGCATCAGGGAGTTGAAGGAGGACTATCTCGACTATCTCCGTAGCCACAAGCTCACGCTGTGGGACGAATCCCATCCCCGCTATACTGCCATGCAGCGTTTCTGCCAGAAGCATAACAAGGTAGAGGAATATGAGCCATACTTTGACCGCTGGACAGACGAGGAGATGGCAAATGCTGCGGT
>JAEEHQ010000011.1 GCA_016280915.1 Bacteroidales bacterium | reverse complement strand
TTCAGCGCTTTTGCCCTTATTTCGGCATCTTTCCGATTGTCAGTCGGTTACAATGCACCGCATTGCTCCCTCCTTCCGCACGGAAATCTGCTCGAAATAAGAACAAAATCGATTGAAAGCAATTTATAGAACCCACCTTAATATAACAACAAACAAAATATTTTATAACATGAAAAGAAACCTGTTATTCACCTTGGTTGCATTTTTTGTGGCACTCACTCTCGTTGGGTGCAAGCAATCAACACCCAAGTCCAACATGCAGTACCGTCCTCTCGGCAACACGGGTCTTTCGGTCAGCGAAATTAGTATTGGCTGTGGCGGTTTTGAGAAATTAGACAGCGCCGCATCGCTCGAGCTGATGACGCTGGCTCTGGACAGCGGCATGAACTATATCGACATCTATGATGCAAATCCCAAAACCCGCTCCAATATCGGCTATGCCCTTCAGGGCCGTCGCGACGAGATGATCATCCAAGGCCACATCGGCACCATCTTCAAAGATGGCCAGCATTGCCGCACCCGTGATGTGGCCGAAGCCAAAGCCGGCTTTGAGGACCTCCTTGCCCGTCTGCACACCGACCATATTGAGGTGGGCATGATTCACATCACCGACAGCCATCAGGAGTGGGACGAGCTTGAGGGTAGCCCTTTCCTCGAATATGTAATGCAGCTCAAGCAAGAGGGCAAAATCAAACATATCGGCGTCAGCAGCCACAATGCCGAGGTGGCCTTACGTGCAGCCAAAAGTGGTTGGATAGAAGTAATCATGTTTTCACTCAATCCCGCTTTCGACCGTCTTCGCGGCGGTGCGATACCCTGGGATGAGGGTGCCATGGACAACCTGCAGGGCGGCATCGACCCTGTTCGCGTAGAGCTGTATGATTATTGTGCCACCCACCATATCGGCATTACCGTCATGAAGACCTTTGGCGGTGGCGGACGGCTGCTTGATGCCAAGACTTCACCCCTTGGTGTTGCCTATACCCCCGAGCAATGCATCGCTTATTGCCTTGCCAAACCCTGTATCAGCACCTGCATCCTTGGTGTTGACAATCTTGAAGAGCTCAAAGCAGACCTTCATTGGCTTCAAGCCACTGAACAAGAGAAAGACTACACCCTTGTCGAAAAACGTGAGGTGGCCAGCGTTGGAGGAGACTGCACTTATTGCAACCATTGTTCGCCCTGTGCCGTGGGCATCCCTATCGCCAAGGTCAACGAACTATTGGACAAGGCCGAACTGAACGGCGTCACCCCCGAACTGCAGGAACAGTACGATGCCCTGCCGCACCATGCCGGCGAGTGCACCCACTGTGGCTCCTGTCTCAGCCGCTGTCCCTTCCAAGTGGACATCCCCTCCCGCATGGACCGCGCCAAAGCGGTTTTCGGTAAGTGACCTCTGTGCGGTTGTTTAATAGTAACGATTGTCATGGAACAATCTTTTAATCTGATGCGGCGGACCATTGGTTCGCCGCATCTGTCTATCAAACACCCACTTGGTCGGCACAGGGAAATCCCTCAAAATCATTCAAATCAACCATCTGCCTTCACCACGCAAAAATAATTTACTCCTAATTTACTCGTTAATTTACTCCGTATTTACTCAATTCGCCTTTAGGCGCAAAACATCATGCTGCTAAAGCAGAAGAAAGTAAATTGCCATAAATGCGGAGTAAATTTAAAGTAAATAAAGAAAAAGCCTCGCGTAGAATGATTTAACACGAATTACCCAGTTGCGGCAGATTTGCAATCTGACGCAAAATACTATCAGGATTTTCAATCCGTAAAGCAATTACTCTCGCAGAAATCGCAGAGTTTACTTTCAACTTTCAACTACTCTAAACTCTCAACTTTCAACTCTAAACTTTCAATAACCAATAACCCATAACCAATAAACATTAACCTCAATAACCAATAACCCATAACCAATAAACATTAACTAGTCGAACTTGATAGTCTTGGCGGGTTCGATGCGGGAAATGTAGGCTGTGGGGAGCAGTAGGGCAAGGAGACAGATGGCAAGGGTGGCTGTGCTGATGGCGATGAATATCCAAGGATTGAGGTCGATGGGGACGGTGTCCATCGAGTAACTTGCGCTGTCGAGATGCACAATATGGTAATGGTGCTGAATCCATCCCAAGAGAAGTGCCAATGCATCACCCAGCACGATGCCTTTGCCTATGATAGAGGCTGATTTGAGAAGGAAAATCTTGCGCACGCTTCTGTCGGTGGCCCCCAAAGCCTTGAGCACTCCAATGGTAGAAGTCTTTTCAAAAATCATGATGAGCAGCGCAGAAATGATGGAAACCGTGCAGACAAGCATCATGATGGCGATGATGAGGGCAATGTTGCTGTCGAGGAGGTCGAGCCACGAAAAGAGTGCCGGGTTTTGTTGAACGATGGTGGCAAGGGTGAGGTCGTAGCCCAGTTGCTGGATGACATTGTCGGCTATTGGGTCGAGGTGCTTGAAGTCATCCACGAGGATTTCATAGCCCGCCACTTGGGTGCTGTCCCAATCGTTGAGGTTTTGCACCTGGCGCAGGTCGCCTACCACATAATGTTCGTCAAATTCAGAAAGGTCGGTACTGTAGATGCCGCTCACTTGGAAGGCGCGGGCTCGGTAATTGTCGTTCTGCCAGAAATAGGTACGCAGCTTGTCGCCTACCGTAAGGTGCAGTTTGTTGGCAACGGTTTGAGAAATAATCACCTGGTTGGAGGGCTTGTCAACCGGGAAGTCGAAAAGCTTGCCCTCCACCAGGTTGGAGGCAAAAAAGGTGGAGTCGTAGCCGCTGTCGACACCTTTAAAGATGATGCCGTGGATTTGATCTTCGGTCTTTATCATCGCCCCCTTGTTGGCAAAAAAACTAAGGTGGCGGACGCCTGGAGTGTTGCGTATGCGAGACACCTCAGGGCGAAGAGTGGAGATGGGGGTCTCTTCGTAGGCGTTGCCGGTGGCATAGGTGGTGACAACAATATGGGAACCGAAGCCCACCACCTTCTGTCGGATTTGGCCTTGGAAACCACGCAGAATGCAGACAGACATAACCATCACCAATACCCCGAGGGCGATGCTATAGGTGGCTATGCTCACCAAAGGGCCAGCGTATGTGCCCAGGTCGCGAGGGAGAAAGCGCTTTGCTATGAAAGATTCAAATGTCAAGAGTAAGGCAGTTTAAGGTGGGTTCTATAAATTGCTTTCAATCGATTTTGTTCGTTTCTTCACAACAGACGTTTTCTCGCCTCGGCATAGTGCAAACACTTCGTGATTTGCCCTCTGCTCTCGACTTAACGAAAACGTTCTTATTTCGAGCAGATTTCCGTGCGGAAGGAGGGAGCAATGCGGTGCATTGTAACCGACTGACAATCGGAAAGATGCCGAAATAAGGGCAAAAGCGCTGAAAAATTTAAGTACACTCATATTTATTATTGTTTTT
>JAEEHQ010000078.1 GCA_016280915.1 Bacteroidales bacterium | reverse complement strand
TCATAAAAAACCATTATTGATTAAGTTGTCGACGAATCTCTTCCAAATACTTGGACAGATGATTAACGTCATCAATCTGAGAGCAATAGTAATCTGCTACCGGACGGGGGAAGTTGGCATAAAGTGCGCTTTTGAGCAAACAGACAAAAGACTCTTTTCGGATATCGTTTATAATGTCTTGCTGTGTTTTCATTGTTTTCCATATTTCGGAGCATCTGGTTCGGCAACCGATTATACTCTGGTTCTCGAATTTGGTAGCAATCTACCAAAAAAAAGTCAGGGGTATGCTTTATCTCTTACCGTGATTGACTTTTTAGACAATAGGTGGTAGTCCCAACTCTTTAAGAAACGCATTGTGCTTGTCACGGGCCTCCTGTATCTGTTTCTCAATTTCCAGCAACTTTTTGTTTACATCAAAAAGATCAATCTGTTGCTCTTCCTGAGAAAGATTCACATAGCGAGTAATATTGAGATTATAATCGTTTTCCTTAATCTCTTGAAGCGTAACAGGTCTGGAATAACGAATCTCTTCCTTGCGGAATTGATAGGTTTCGACAATCTTGTTTACATCTTCAGGGCGAAGGTGGTTCTGACGCTTCCCCTTCTCGTAATGCTCTTCTGAACTCGCATTGATGAAAAGGATGCTATCGTTCTTCCGGCACTTCTTGAGGACAAGGATACAAACAGGAATTCCAGTGGAGTAAAACAGATTCCCAGGCAGGCCGATGACCGCATCGATATTGTCATCCTCCAGCAACTTCTTTCTTATCTCGTACTCCTTGCCGCCACGGAAGAGAACACCGTGAGGAAGGATGATGGCCATCGTCCCGTTATCACTCAAATAGTGGAAACCGTGAAGCAGGAAGGCAAAGTCTGCGGCCGATTTGGGCGCAACGCCATAACGGCTGAACCGGAAGTCTTTTGCGGTTTCTTCTGTTGGATCCCATCGAAGGCTGAAAGGAGGGTTGGCAACCACAGCGTCGAATTCAATCTTCTTGGCAGGGTTCGGCTCCGTCAGAATATCCCAGTCGTTCACAAGTGAGTCACCATGGTGTATCTCGAACTCCGTATCCTTGACACCATGAAGAAGCATATTCATCCTGGCCAAGTTGTACGTGGTGATATTCTTCTCCTGTCCATAGATTTTACCGATAGAATACCCTTCCATTTCGTGCCGGACATTCAGAAGCAACGAGCCGGACCCACATGCGAAATCCAATACCTTGTCTATCTTTTTCTTCTTCCCTGTCCTGGGTTCCTGACAATCCAAGGTGACAATCTTGGAAAGAATGGTCGATATCATCTGAGGGGTATAGAACTCGCCGGCTTTTTGACCGGAGCCTGCGGCAAACTGGCCGATGAGGTACTCGTATGCATCCCCCAAGGAGTCTTCATCGGAGGAGAACTCCTCCAATCCTTCGGCGATAGTTCTTATTACCTTTGCAATGAGTTTATTTCTTTCCGTATATTCTCTCCCCAGTTTGTCTGAATTCAAATTGATTTCAGAGAATAGCCCTTTGAAGGAGGTCTCGAAAGATTCGTTTTCAATGTACTTGAATCCAGCTTCCAAAGTCTCCAATAAGGCATCACTCTGGGTCTTTGCCAAGTTAACGATATTGTTCCATAAGTACTTTGGCTCAATCACATAGTGGATTTTCCGACGCATCTGTTTCTCAAAGAGGAAAGTGTCATCGGGATTATGCTTATACCAGATATCCAACGGTTCCCAGTCGCTTCCCAATTCCCTCTGTGCGGCTTTTATATAATTATCCGACAAGTACTTCCAAAACAGGAAGGACAGCATATAATCGCGGAAATCATCCGCCATCATGGCCCCGCGAAGATTATTTGCAATATTCCAAAGTGTCTTGCCTAATTCGTTTTGATTATTCTGTAGCATAATTATAAGTGGAAATTGTACTTTTCAATCACACTATTTAATACCCTTCTAAAGGTTTCTAGATTATCTGCTGTAAGTTTTGCATTTTGGACATCATAAACTCTTTTATGGGTATTTGCATTTATTTTATCTGCAGTATCATCGCTTTCGCCAATTTCCTTTAGCACAAACCCAAATCGACCTTCTCCTAGGAATGATGCAATGGTTTCTAAGACCTGGCGTAATAAGCCAAAATGGTATAAAAATACACTATCAGTATCAACTGCTTTTTTTAATAACTGAAGTATTAAAAGGTGATATAGCCAAGCGCCATTATTTCGACTTTTCAAAACAAAGCCATCATTGTCTGCCTCTAATATTCTAATCAAATATTTATTCTTTTCCTCTGTTGTTTCTTTAATTACGGTTTCTCCTTCAATCTCTTTTCTATTTTGCTTCACAATTATTTCTTTAAAAAAAGAAGCATGCTCCCCTTTACCCAACCAATCACAAATTATTGAAAATAGACCGATATGATGTGTTGAGAGGATAATCTTTTTATTATTCTTGATACTCGATTCAAATAGATCGAATATCGACTCTGCCGTTAAATATACATTGGAATCGTCCAGACTTGATACCGGATCATCAATATAAATGAAATCTTTATGCGCATCCGCAAAGTCCTCTATTTCAAATAGGGCCAAGAAAAAACACCAGATAAAGATTCGTTCTTCACCTCTAGAAATCTTAATCCAATTCTCTTTATCGTCCTCTTTAAAAAACCAAACATATTCAATTCCTTCCTCCTGATTATCGTTAAAATACTTGAAGCGGAAGTCAAAAGATGGTTGATAGATTTTCAGTTTCTCTCTAACAGCATCTTCTCCTCCTAAATACTGATGTAAAGGAGATAATGAGCTATTAACTACTTCTAATCGAATCTTATTGTTAGAATTCTCTTCATCGTTATTCCACCTAAATAAGTCTTCACTAAAAGCATTATAATACACCCCGGTGTGATCCCCATTTGCGGTTTTAGTCAGATCTTTATATTCTTTTGATAGTCTAGTTTTGCCCGTGCCATTAAAAGCATAAATGACAACAATATTCTCCTTTGCTTCTTTAATCTGATTCGCTATTTCTATTAATTCCATATAACTATCGTTTTACTGACAAAAATAATTGCTGCTTTAATCCTTTTCTATGAGTCTCAAGCAACGCTATTCTATTGACTTCAAATCCAATGGTCTTATCAATTGATAATAAAGAATCAGCTATTTTTTGTTGTTCTTCAAGTCTTGGAGGTATTAATACGTCTATATTCTCTATTGTTGATTTTTTTACTGCAGGCACTACGCCGCCCGAATAATTGGCCAGATTTATATTAGACATCGTATAGTACACAAAGCTATCAATCGCTAATCTATTCTTAGCCTTTATTCCTCCGACATTATTATCAATAAGGCTGGGACGCAAAAGAATTGCTCGGCGATTCAATCTGAGAGCTTCACCTATTTTGGCAAAAACGACTGATCCCACAGGGAAGGGAGTGGCACTTAAAGCATCCAAATCACTTTCGTCAACATAATTTTTGGCATATTCAATATAACTTACACCAAAACCAATCGCGGCGGTAGAAATGTCACTTACTTTAATAAAAGGATATTTCCCCTGAGTTTTCCCTTGCATCTTTTCTGGGAAGCCATAACCTTGGAAGACCTCCGCTATTTCCCCCAACTTCTTAATCTTCCACTCTCCGTTTTGTACAAACTCTTTGAAGCGCATCTCCGGGAAAGTTTTGCCTGGAGCGGGGAAAAGCTTTTGCATCAGACCTTTCTTGTGGGCTTTGAGTTGCTCCAGTTTCTCTTGGCAAGCTTGAATAAGACTATCTAGAGAACAAAGTGCGGTGGCAATCTGCGTCTGTTCCGAATCAGAGGGGAATGGAACCGGTAAATTGAAAAAATCTTCAGCGGTTATATTAATCCTATCGAATCTAGCACCAAAATTTGCTTTCTTCCTTATGTATTGGTGCCAACAAATAGTCTTAAAAAACTGTTCGAAGAAGTCTAGATTGCCTTTTCTGAATCGAAAAACAGTATATAGAGGAGACATTATCCCGCGACCGACTTTATTCCTAGAAATAGGGCCAACAGGCGCATTAGATGATATTCTTGGATTATAAACAAAGTCATCCTTATCAACTATATAGTAATTACCAAGATTATCTTTACTGACAATATCTCTCTCAAAATAATACGCCTGATTTAAGACGCCTTCAGTCGCAGAATTAGTTAGAACAGGAAGTGGAAGATTCCCTTGATTTCGCTCCACTCTCTTTTCTGCTATGTCACAAAGATTTTTCACCTTCCATTCCCCATCATTCTTGAATTCAGGGAAACGGAGTTTGGGAAGGTATTTGTCTAATTGTTTATCGGCCATAATTGTCACAATAAACTATTCTTCATAAGCGGACAAGCCGGAAATCTCCTGCCCGGGAAGCATACGTCTGATAAGTGGAGCAAGGTCTGTCATAACTTCTGTCTCTTTACGCGTGCGGTCTCGCCAGCCAAGATTAAGAGGCTCAAGCAGCTCATTCAATTTCTCTCCATCGAAAATCTTCCGCTCCACAATGTCATTCACAAAAGATCGTAAGGCAGAAACGCTTATTTGATGCTTGTCGGCGATGGCTATCATTACCTGCGCATATTTTTCTGTCTTGAAGACCTCATACCCGTCTTTTATCTCCTGTTCGGTTTTGCCATTAACACCATCCAGACTGTTGATGTAGTCAATGATATCCTCCCGCTCTTCCAAAAGATTAGCACTGGAACGAATGAGATTAATCAAGTCTTCCTTGGTCATTTTCCAAGTCATCGGATCTCCCACGTGCTTGGCGACCAAGTCCATGATGTAGTCATAGTCAATCAACGCCGATGCGAACAGAACAAACTCAAAATCCAAGTCCTCGACTTCCTCTGAAACGCTCTTATCTCGTTTCTCCCGACGTGATTTCATATCTTGAGCCAGATCCAGATAGGCACCCCGGAATGCCTTGAGTTCGTCATCGGAGAAAGAAACTCCGTAAGATACCGCTGGCTCACACAATAATCCAGCGGCCGGAGCCTCGACAGGAACTATGTCGGTATATTGGTCCAACTGGGTTTTTAGCCTCTGCAAACTCTTGAAACACTGAATGAAACTGGCTCTGGCTTCATCTCCTTTCAGATTGTGAACTTCTTCTGCCTTAAAAGGCAAGTTATGGGAGTACATAAAGTCTCGAAGCTGTTTAACGGCATCTTTAAACTTCTGCTGGATGACAGAAACAGGCTCTACTAGCCAAATCTGTCGGGCGAGCTCTTCCTCCTGCTCGCCTGAAAAAAGGGCAATGGCAGTATCCACAGCGTCCTTTTGCCCGCGGAAATCAAGGATGTTGCCATAAGGCTTCGTATCATTGATAATACGGTTTGTGCGAGAGAAGGCCTGTACCAGATTATGATATTTCAGGTTCTTATCGACATACAGCGTATTCAAATACTTGGAATCGAAACCCGTGAGCAACATATCAACGACAATGGTGATGTCGATTTTGTTTTTATGAGCATAGTCCTTATTACTGTACTGCTGATTCTTGATACGCTGCTGAATGTCCTGATAGTAGGCATCGAAGTCGTAAATGGAATGATTTGTTCCAAATTGTTTATTGTAGTCCTTGATGATTTCCGTCAGGGCGACTTTCTTTTCCTCCGGAGCCTGCTGGTTGTCCAATTTCTCCTGAAGTAAATCTTCCTGGAATTGGGCGATATCTTTGTTCCCCTCTGCCGGTGGAGTGAATACACAAGCAATATTTAGTGGCTCATAATCCTGATGACCCGACAACTGAAGCTGCGCCTTTTTGAACAGATGATAATACTCGATTGCATCGTTAATAGAACTGGTTGCAAACAAAGCATTAAATCGTCCGTGGTTGGTCGCGGCCGTGTGTTTACCTAAGATTGTCCTTACTATGGCCGATTTCTTTACACTCTCACCAACCATATCGGTTTCTTCCGGCTTGAAGTAATCTACGTGAAAGCGCAGAACATTTCCGTCATCGATTGCATGTGTAATGGTATAGGCGTGCAATTCCTTCTGGAAAACATCCTCCGTTGTCTTGTACTGCGCCTCTTCTCCGGTTATTTGCGTATAGCTCGCATTTTTCTCAAAAATGGGCGTGCCTGTAAAACCGAAAAGTTGAGCCTTAGGAAAGAACTCCTTTATAGCTTTATGATTCTCTCCAAACTGAGAACGATGGCATTCGTCAAAGATAAAAACAATCCTCTGGTCTCTCAAAGGAAGAAGACGTTCCTGATAGTTGCGTCGATTCTGTGGGTCTAACGCTATCCCTAGTTTCTGGATGGTTGTTACAATTACCTTATCAGAATAGTCATCCGAGAGCATTCTCCTTACCAATGCATCTGTATTGGTGTTTTCCTCTACGCACCCTTCCTGAAATCGGTTGAACTCCTCTCGCGTCTGCTTATCCAAGTCTTTCCGGTCAACTACAAAAAGACATTTGTGGATATCAGGATTGTCTTTCAATAGCGTGGATGCCTTAAAGGAGGTCAGCGTCTTTCCGCTACCGGTAGTATGCCAGATATACCCGTTGCCGCGATTTTCCTCAACGCATTTGGTAATTGCCTTCACAGCGTAAATTTGATACGGCCGCATCATTAGTATCCGTCTTTCGCTTGCGACAAGTACCATATAGCGGCTAATCATCTCGCCTAATTTGCATTTCTGCAGAAAGACTTCCGAGAAAGCATCTAACTCTGTTATTTTATTGTTCTTTTCATCGGCCCATCGATAAACCGGAAGATATTTTTCGTCGGCGTTGAAGTTAAAATGCTCATTGTTATTATTGGCGAAGTAATAGGTATTCTTTTGATTGCTGACGATGAAAATCTGCATGAAGCAAAGGAGGGAATTGGTATATCCGTTTCCAACGTCATTTTTATAGTCAACGATTTGCTGCATCGCCCTGCGAGGGCTGACATCAAAATTCTTCAGCTCTATCTGAACAACTGGCAAACCGTTGATTAGCAAAATAACATCATAGCGCTGGAAACTGTTTCGCGTGTTGGAACGAAACTGATGAATTACTTCAAAATCATTCTTACACCAGTCTTTGATGTTGACCAACGTGTATTGAAGTGGGGTACCGTCTTCCCGAAAGAATGTATTCCGTTCACGGAGCCTTTTGGACGTTGTAAAAACGTCTGATTCCGTAATATCTTCCAATAGGCGGGAAAACTCGTTATCGGTAAGATGTACCCGGTTTAATTGCTGGAATTTTTCACGAAAGTTTTCTTCAAGCGATGCCCTATCATGAATGTCCTCACGATATACATATTTGAGTTCTGATGACAGTTTCTCTATGAAACTCTTTTCTATTTGGCTTTCTAACACGGCTCAAAAAGTCTTTTGGTAAAGGTACAAAAAGAGATTTAAAAATGCTTACTGTTTAAAAAGAGTCATCACTTCATTTTTATTATCAGCAATTATAATATCTGAAAAGCATTAGTTTTACTATTTGTTTTTGCCTATATTCTAGATTTGCTCTTAAGATTCTCGGTCTCGATAGCAACTTTAATCCTGTCACGAATCTCCTCGGCAGAAACATCGTATTTAGGAAACATCCTATCAAAGTCCTTCACTCTCTGGAACAGTTGCGGTGAAAGGAGACGCGAGTACATTACCTTGGAGCGAATCTTATGACGGGATAGGTAGCTGGCGTAACTGATGGCTTCTTCAAGTTTGCATCCTCCTTCGAGCAGGCAGTAGATATCATAGTAATCCCGAAAAACTGT
>JAEEHQ010000077.1 GCA_016280915.1 Bacteroidales bacterium | reverse complement strand
GTATGGATTTTATCTTTTGTATAGACAACTCGGATATATCTTTCTTAAACTCTATATCCATAAACCCGCGATAGTCTCCAATCGGAGTTGGCAATGTTTCCTCGCAGTTCAATACTGTAAATGTTGGTATATTAACCCCTGAAAGTTTTTCTATCTCCTTCTTATTTGAGCAGTACCAATTTTCCTTGCATTTGTATGGCTTGGTGGTACTTAATTTACCTTCATCAACCAATTTCTTCCAATCAGTACCCCATATATTTTCAGGGGAATGTGGATTGCTATATTTATCTCGATTTAAATAAAGCCAAACAAACACTATCACAAGAACTATAACCAAAATAAGCGTTATCCATCTGAATACACTTGAATAACAGCAGCCAACCACTATCCCTATAAAAACAGTAAGTTCCAGAATGACAAATAGTATTTGTTTTAAATCTTTCATTGTAGCACTACAGGTTTTTATTGTTTATCAAATTTACCACCACCTTCGCCCATGCCGGCGCGCAACTCTTTGCTTGATTGTTTTTCGTAGTGGGTCATTGTTATATTGTTTTATTGTTGTTCTTTGAGTTCTTTCTTTAATGCATCAATCTCATCCTGTATTTCCAAAGGGTCAAGGTCGATGCACCAGCGTTGGGCAAGGCGGAACCAGCGGATGCTTTCCTTTAAATTTTTCTCCACGCCTACGCCGTCGCGGTAGCATAAGGCCAAGTTTAAGGCGGCGTGTTCGTTCTTTTTGCGGGCGGCTTTCCTGTAAAGAGTCACGGCCTTTTCCACATCCTGCTCAACGCCTATGCCTTTCCAGTAATTATATCCGAGCGCGTTTATAGCATAATCGTCACCGCCTGCGACCGCTTTTCGCAACCAGAAAATCTCCAGTTCATCGCTTTGCTCCACACAATCGCCTTTACGATAGTGCCACGAAAGGTCGTATTGGGCTTTTGCCTCTCCTCCTTCGGCGGCTTTCTTTAGCCAACGCATTGCCAATGGGCGGTTCTTGCGTACGCAATCCCCTTCATAGTATCTGTTGTATAAAGTATATTGTGCCAAACTGTCACCCTTTTGGGCGGCTTTCTTCAGCCAAAAAATAGCCGTCACTTCATTAACTTCCACCCCTTTACCATGATGATAGGCATACGACAAGTTGTTCATTGCCCATGCATCTCCATGTTTTGCAGCGCGCAAGTACCACTCTATGGAACGCTCATAGTCTTTTTGGTTGCCATTGCCATAGTAGTAGCCAAGATTGTATTCTGCATGAGCATCATTGGCCTCGGCTGCTGCCAGATACAATCTAACCCCTCTCTCCTTGTCTTCATCGGTACACCTCTTTCCGTAGATAAGATTGTCTGCCAAGCGGTTTATCTTCTTTGATTGCTGCTCGGTCAGACGTTTGCTGTTTTTGCAGATTTCTATGGCTTCCTCGTAAGTCATGTGCCTAGAATTGTATCTTTTTTTTGTTTGTCTGAAATAGATTATCTTAAGAATAATGTAATTAAGGCAAATGTCAGCGGCTTCCTTTCTCTAGGTCCACCGAGGTTTGTTTGCCGGAGGTGATAGTAAAGCGTGCCGCGCGGGCAGAATTATAGTCGGTGGCTTTCTGCGGTTTCAGCACCACCTGATACTCTCCAGGCATCAACTCAATACGTTCGGAGGGCGCATTGGGATCTAAGTCGCAGACCCATTGCATGGTTCCGTTGCGAGAGACGAAAATGCTGCCTGAGGAATTAACCTTGGGTTTGTTCAAGGCCAATTGTCCGGGAAGTGGAATCAACAGCTCTGTGGCGGCTCCGTCGCGAATGGCCACGTTGGAAAGGTGGATTGGAGGGCGGGAAAGCACGTCGATGTCGTACCGTCCAACCAGATAATTTCTGCGGGCATCCAAGGGTTGAGTCGCCAACAGGTGAGTGCTGTCGTGCTGTCGCACCAGCACCTCGTATCTGGAGAGCTGTGCTGTGGTCCGTTTGGCATCTTGATGGAGGCGAAGGCTGCCCATAGCGGCGGGAACCTCGATGTGTTGAAACTGAGAGAAATGGTAATTTTTTAGCCTGATGGGCGGTTGGGTGAAGAAAGTGATGTCGTAGGTGGTCAGGGGGTCGAGGCAAAGGGTGTCGGGCGAATGCTCGGTGTCATAGTGATAAATAGTAGAATAACGCACCACATGAGTGAAATGGTCGTAAAAGACTATCGGCACTTCGACCTCATAGGGTTTGTGGTCCGAGTCGGTCAACCGGAAGAACACCTGCACCTTTTGGTCGGAGAGGTATAAAAGCTTGTGCATTACGGCATCGAATTGCTCTTCGTCCTCCATAAAGGTGAACTGCCCGACGCAGTCGGGCTTGTGTTTGAAATCGTCGTGGTTGCCGATGCCAACTATGAAGGTCTGCACTACGGTGCCGCTCCTTTGCACCTGTTGGGCCACGTCGCAAATGCTCCCCGTGCAGTCGTCCAAACCGTCGGTGATGATAAGGATGATGTTGCGGGCATTGCCGTCGCGGGGAAAGTCGTTGAGGGAGTTGTTAAGCGCCGAGGCGGCGGCGCACTCGCCTTGCGGCACCAAGGTCTTGATTTTACTTTGCAAACGGTATATGTTCTGTGGGGCGAAAGGCACCTCAAGCGTAGTGCTATAGGACTCCTTGTTCAAATGGCCGTATACCCGCAGGGCCACTTCCATGTCCGGCAGGTTTCCTATGCTGTCCAATAGGCGAAGCAGCACCTTCTGCGTCACTTTTATCTTGGCATCGCTCTGCCACTTGTCCCACATGCTTTGGGAACAGTCAAGAATGAGCAGCACCCGCGTTCGCTCGGGTGCTGCAGAGGGTTTCTGTGCTTCAGCCATCAGGCCGAGGCCGACCAGTAAAATTGCTATGGAGAGTATTCTTCTCAATGGACGTGGCAAATGGTTAGTAGTCGCCAAGGGTCTCTTCCAGCTGTGCCAGCGCCTTGGGCAGGTCGTCGGCCGAGAGAACTGAGCCGTGGTACTTGTTGGTGCCTTGCATAAAGTCAACGCCATAACCCATTTCTGTAGTGAGAATGACGGCCACGGGGCTGCCTTTGCCAGTAAGCGACTTGGCCTTGGCCATGCCGTCCAGCACCTGCTGCATGTCGTTGCCATTCTCAATGACTACCACGGTCCACATGAAGGATTCCAGCTTGGCCTTGAGGTCGCCGAGGTCCATCACCTGCTGGGTGGTGCCATCAATCTGCTGATGGTTATAGTCGATGGTGGAAATGAGGTTGTCCACATGTTTGGCACCGGCAAACATCACGCCTTCCCAAATCTGACCTTCCTGCAGTTCGCCGTCGCCATGGAGGGTGTAGACGAGATGGGTGTCGCCAGTCATCTTCTTGCCAAGAGCTGCGCCGATGCCAACGCTAAGCCCCTGACCCAGAGAGCCGCTGGCCATACGGATGCCGGGCAGGCCATGCTCGGTGGAAGGGTGGCCTTGCAGGCGGGTTCCAAATTTGCGGAAGGTACTGAGCTCGCTGACTGGGAAATAACCGCGGCGGGCCATCGTGCTGTATATCACGGGGGTGATGTGACCTTGCGAAATGAAAAGCATGTCCTGATCCTTGCCGTCCATAGTGAAATGTTCGGGGTCGTGCTGCATGATTTCAAACTGCATGGCAGTCATCCAGTCGGCGGTGCCGAGTGATCCGCCGGGATGTCCCGATTTGGCGGCTGTGGTCATACGAAGGATGTCGCGACGCACTTGCGTGGCGATGGTCTGAAGTTCTTTTGTTGATTTCATTATGTTGTAATTAAGCTAATTTTGCGGTTATTAAAGTCTGAAAATATACTGGCGGCTGTTCTGGTCATAGCAGATGAGCTCTTCGCCTTGACGGGTGCAGGTGACAGCTAGGGCGTTCTCATGCTCGTCGGTGACGCTGCCGGTTCCCTTGTCGCCTTTCATGGTGATGTGACCCCAAACTCGGCCGTTGGCGCCATGACCTGAAATATAGAGTACCTCCTCCTTGGCGGGTTCCTTGCGCGTCACTTTGCGAGCGACGGGTGCGGGGTTGACAGGCTCTTCTACAATTTCGGGTTCAGGCTCGGGTTCGGGCTCGGGTTCGCTGAGCACAACGGTGTCGAAAATGGGCTCCTCATCGGGTTGCGAGTTCTTGCAGCCGAGGAACAGAAGTGGCGTAATGGCCAATAAAATGAGTAATAAACTACCTTTCTTGTTAATCATAATTGCTGATATTTTGAAAGTACAAAGATACACAATTCTTTTTAAAATAGAAAAAATATTTATTAACACAATGATAGCTGCCTTCAATTTCCGCTCCTAATCGGCTCCGTCGTCCCCTCCAAACCGCCATATTGTCTGCTATAAATCAACTCTTCTGCCACCACTTCAACTGCCTTTCCACCCAATCTCATTTGCTTGCGGTGTCCTTTCCTCCACCGTATGTCCGCCCTAAGTCCGCCTTCGTAGCTCTATTTAGATTAGTATTAGATTATATTTTGATTATCTGAATTAAATAAAATATAGACAAAATAAAATCTAAATCTAAGATAATTCTTATTTAAATAGCGGCCTAGTAGTGTAAGTAGTGGGTAGGAAAAAGGGAGGTGGAGAGGTTTGGGAGGAGTGTGTAGGATGGGAAATGGGTGGGAATGAACGGGTGAATGGTGTGAAAGGGTAGGAGTGGGGTGTGGGAATGGGGTGGTGATGGAGGTCGGAAAAGGACCAGATTGGGGTAGGAGGGTTGGATTGCTTGTGGGGAAATATGTTGATTGGAGAAAATATTTTTTGTTATATCATTCTAATTTGGTAATTTTGCAGACTCACGTATTGTGTGACTATAAAATTGATAATACAGATTAACAAGAAGATATGAACAAAAAATCCATTATCGGACTTATTCTAATTTTTGGAATCTTTGTCGGTTATATGTTTTGGGTGGCCCCCTCGAAAGAGGAATTGGCGGAGCGTCAGCGTGTGAGAGACTCCATCATGGCAGCCTTTGAAGACAGCGTGGCCTATGCCGATAGCATGGCAAAGATTCAGGCAGAGCTGGACAGCCTTGCCAAGGCCGGCGACACTACCGCCCAGCGTCAGATGCAGATGAATCAGCGTGGCGACATGGGTGCTTTTAATGCAAGTGCCTTTGGCGACACCATCAATATCGTTGTGAAGAACGAAAAGATGAGTGTTGACATTTCCAACATGGGTGCCCAGGTGCGTGAGGTAGTTCTCAAAGACTACACCACTTACGACAGTATGCCATTGCAGCTGATTACCCCTGCCGACGACAATATGAACCTGATTTTCTCCACAGAGGAGAGCCGTGTCATCAACACACGCGATTTGGTGTTCGTGCCCTACATTGAGCAGAACAAGCAGTTGGTTCAGATTACTGAAGATACAGAATATGAGATTGCAGCCGATGAGGAGGTGAAACTTCGTTTGCGAGCCTATGTGGGCGACAGCAACGGCTTGAACAAGGATAGATATGTAGAGTTCTACTATGCATTCGGCGGCAGTAGCTACAGCGTTGATTTTGACATCTCTTTCCACGGTCTTAACAAGATAATCCGCCAAGACCCCTACATGGACTTTGAGTGGCACAACCGTATGAACCGTCAGGAGAAGGTGGATGCCAGTTCTAAGGGTAGTCGCAACCGCAATAAGGACCCCGAGAAATTCTATTCCAGCGTCTACTATAGGTCAGCAGGTGACGTAGTGGAAGTGGGGCGTGGCCGTGACGGCGACAAACAGGTGAAGACCAATCTCGACTGGGTGGCTTTCAAGCAACAGTTCTTCTGCGCCATCTTGGTGGCAGACAGTTCGTTTGAGAATGCCGATTTAGCTCAGGTGACTGAAAAAGGAGTGGAAGATGACAGGTATCTGTGCGATATGAGGGGTACCATTGGTTTGGCCTATGAGGCCAAAGAGAATCTGGTGATGCCCATGGAATTCTATTTCGGCCCCACCAAGTATCGCGATCTTCATGCTCAACATCAAGGCTTTGAGAAGATGCTGCCCCTGGGTTGGTGGATTTTCTCCAAGTTTGTCAGTCGCATCTTCATCATTCCCACGTTCAACTATTTGGAGACTTTCAATTGGAACTATGGTATCATCATCATCGTCTTCACCATCCTGTTGCGTCTGTTACTCTTCCCCCTCACCTTTAAATCCTACCAGGGTACTGCCATCATGCGCATTCTTAAGCCTGAGATGGATGCCCTCAACAAGAAATATCCCAACCAAGAGGATGCCCTGAAGAAGAGTCAGGAGATGCAACGTCTGCAAAAGAAAGCGGGCTATAGTCCCTTGGCGGGCTGCCTGCCTGTGTTGTTGCAGATGCCTATCCTCACGGCTATGTTCATGTTCTATCCTCAGTCGGTTGAGTTGCGTCAGAAGAGTTTCCTTTGGTGTGACGACCTTTCCACCTATGACAGTATCCTTGACTTAGGTTTCAACATCCCGCTCTATGGCGACCATGTCTCGCTTTTCTGCCTGCTGATGTTTGGTATGCAGTTCTTCTATACGTGGTACACCATGCGTTCCAATCAGGGTCAGGCCTCCATGCCCGGCATGAAATTCGTGATGTATTTTATGCCTTTCATGATGCTCTTTATGTTCAACAGCATGGCCGCAGCCTTGAACCTCTACTACTTTGTCTCCCTGTCGCTCACCATGCTGCAGATGATACTAATTCGTAAGTTCACCAACGAGAAGAAAGTACGTGCCCGAATGGCCGCCTACGACCAGAAACACGGCAACAAGCCCGCCAAGAAGAGCAATTTCCAGAAGCGTTTGGAACAGGCTCAAAAGATGGCTGAAGAGGCTCAGCGTCAGCAACAAAAGAGAAAATAAGATTGATTGAGTGCGAAGGATGGGACTTGCTCCCACCTTCGCACCTATCGTTATAGGAACAGAATCCAAAATATTAACTAAAACCAAAAGATTATGATAGTAGCAATTATTATCACCTTTATCGTGGGTTATGCCTGCATCGCGCTGGAGCACCCACTGAAAGTCAACAAGACCGCTTCTGCTCTGCTCTTAGGAGTGGTTCTTTGGGTTATGTTTGCCCTCTCGATGAACATATTCGGTGCTGGCTTCAACATTAGCGACCCCGAATCCTGGCATGTTTTCCTCAAATCGCTCCTCATAGAGAATTTGGGTGAGACCGCTGAGACGGTGTTTTTCCTGCTGGGTGCCATGACGATTGTCTCCCTGATTGACAATTATCAGGGTTTCAGTATCATCACCGACCGCATCAAGACCACTAACCGTAAGAAACTCCTGTGGATTCTCAGCATTCTCACCTTCTTCCTGTCTGCCCTGCTGGACAACATGACCACCGCTATCGTCATGTGTGCCCTGCTCCGCAAACTGATAAAGGATGAGAAAGAACGCTGGCTGTTTGCCGGTATGGTCATCCTTGCTGCCAATGCCGGTGGAGCATGGAGCCCCATTGGCGACGTTACCACCATTATGCTGTGGATTGGCGGCCAGGTCACCACGGTCAACATCATGGTCAAGACCATTGTGGCATCTCTCGTGAGCATTGCAGTTCCCGTATTCATTCTTTCACTCATGCCTGTCATGAAGGGTGAGATTGAACGTCCTGATGTTGTTGCTGAAGATGAGAGCTATATTCCTCGCGAATGGCGTATGCGCATCCTCATCATTGGTATCTGCGGTCTGATTTTCGTTCCTATCTTCAAGACCATTACCCATCTGCCTCCCTATCTGGGCATGCTCTTCAGCTTGTCGGTTCTGTGGGTTATCACCGAAGTGGCCAGCCACAGACGTCACCTCAAAGAAGAAGGCGAAGGCAAACCCATGCCTACGGTCATGAGCACCTTGGAGCATGTTGACACCCCCACCGTACTTTTCTTCCTGGGTATCTTGATGGCTGTTAGCGCCCTGAATGCTGCCGGCATCCTTGGCATGCTCTCCAACGGTCTCAGCGATGCCTTCTTGGGCAAGAGTGTTGCGGGCGTGAGCGGTTTCTTCCTGATTGACATTATCATTGGTATCCTCTCCTCCATCATCGACAATGTGCCGCTGGTGGCTGCTACCATGAAGATGTACCCAATTGTTGGTGAGAATGTCATGTTTGCCACCGACCACGCTTTCTGGGAGTGCTTGGCATACTGTGCTGGTACTGGCGGAAGCCTCCTCATCATCGGATCTGCTGCTGGTGTTGCCGTGATGGGTATTGAGAAAATCGACTTCATCTGGTATCTCAAGAAGATTTCCTGGTTAGCTCTGGTTGGCTATCTGGCCGGTGTTGTATCTTACATCTTAATGTATATCTTTTTGTTCGAGCCTGCCGAGGCTGCAAATGCTGCCGCTTTGGTGGCACCTGCCGTGGTTCCGCTCGCTTGATAAAGTAACGTTTCCTTTAAATAATAAATGGCAAAGAAACTTAGTTCAGCAATACAAAGCTGGCGTAGACGCAGCGCAGGGCGCAAAATCTTCGACATCGTCGTAGGACTTTTCGCCCTGGCTGGGTTTGCCATCATTGGAGCCTGGGCATTCTACCAGCTCGGCTTCACAAAAAACCGCGGTGCTGTTGACAAAAACTACCGCTATATGCTTTCTGTTGATGAGATGAAGGCCTTGCAGGACTCCACCTTCACCGAGCAGGAATACCAAGAAAGCTGGATGCGACAATATGCCAAATTGGTTGCGTTCAGTAAGTTCTATCCTACCAATGCCCAGCTTATCACCCAAGCTGCCCAGTTCAGTCATGACCCCATGCATGTCGACCGCATGATTAGGGCTTGCAGTATGTATATTGAAGACCAGTCGGAATACAATAAGCTGTTACAACAGATAAACAAACTGTTGGACAATTATCCTCAACAGGAGACCCCCAATGTGATTCCTTGGATGCAGGGTGTTGAGTGGGCAGCCCTGAAGGAGGCCATTGTCCGAGATAAGGCCCTGATTGACGAGGTCGGGCGGCTGACTGGTGTGGAACCCCGCCTAATAGTGGGTTGCTTGATTGGCGAGCAGATTCGTCTGTTCAATACCAAGCGCGAGACCATCAAGCAATATTTGGGTCCTGTGAAGGTGTTGAGCGTTCAGTCGCAGTTCTCTTATGGAGTGAATGGCATCAAAATGTCCACGGCCAAGACCATCGAGGACCATCTTAAAGACCCCACCTCACCCTTCTACATGGGCAAGCGCTATGAGCATCTGCTCGACTATACGGTAGAAGGAAAGGCCCAGGAGGATGAGCGTTACAACCGCTTGGTGGATTACCGCAACCACCTCTATTCTTATCTCTATACGGCATGTATTTTGCACCAAACCAAGATGCAATGGGAACGCGCCGGATATGATATCAGCAACCGACCCGATATCCTCTTTACCTTGTTTAATGTAGGCTTTGCTCAGTCAGAGCCTAAGCCCAACCCCGTTTGTGGCGGTAGCCATATCAAAGTGCGCGACAGAGTCTATACCTTCGGAGCCATAGGTTTCGACTTTTACTTCTCGGGCGAACTGGCAGAAGAATTTCCTTTCTGGCGTCATCGGTTTATCCCCGGAGACAAAGAACTGACTGATGAAGAAATCGCCTATATCCAAGGTAGTGTCAGCAACTGCAAGCGGCCGCCCAGAGGCTGGGAGTACGTGAAGAAGGACACCGTTCCCCAGCCACCTTCTCATGATACTATTTTCCACAGTTATGAGGACGACCCCTATGCTGGCACTTATGCCAATGAGTAGGCGTTGCAAAAACGTGAGAAATGATGATGAAGAAAAGGTTGATTTTTGCAAAATGACTCAATATAATCAAGCGTTTGAGATGTTATTTTCCATATGGGGTCTTTAAATACAGTATCCATATAGTATTAATATACAGTTGATTGTGTTAAGTGTGAAGATTTTTTTGCGAAAAATGCTTGATAATTCAAAAAATAGTAGTACTTTTGCAACCGCTTTCGAGGGTCGTAATGAGGATTGTTGATGCTCTTTCCCTTGCGGATAAGAAAGCGATTAGGAACGATAAAAATAGATTTAAGACATGGCAAAAAAGAATAAAGACGCTAGAGTGCAGGTTATCCTCGAGTGCACCGAGCAGAAAAACAGCGGTGTTCCTGGCATGAGCCGTTACATCACCACCAAGAATAAAAAGAACACTCCCGAGCGTTTGGAGCTCAAGAAGTACAATCCGTACTTAAAGAAAATGACTGTTCACAAAGAAATCAAATAATATAGGAGATAGAGAACTATGGCAAAAAAAGTTGTTGCAACCCTGAAAACCAGCACCGGTAAGAGCTACGCAAAAGTGATTCGTATGGTTCGCTCTCCCAAGACCAATGCTTATACCTTCGAAGAGAATATCATCCTCTCTGATCAGGTTCAGGAATTCCTCAAGAAAAAATAGTACTGCAAAAGTAATAGTAATAATATTTTTTTTCATACGCTTTTGTTTTAGCCTCCGTTGTGAAACGGGGGTTTTTTGTTCTTTTTTTAAAGATTTTTTTCGTTACTTTGCCAAGAGAAAATGCAGACAGGGTATTAATTGTGTTTTGAGTAATATTATGATTATAAGTGCTTTATTTGTTTCCTTTCCCTTGACTTTCTTTGGGCTATTTGGAGAACAGGAAGGCAGAAGATGGCTCACGTGAGTAGATTTTATGTCTTCACCTGGGGCAGCTAGTATTTACTGTGGCGACTTTTGGATTCGGCATGGTGATGGGCTGTGGTCTCCTGCTACAAGTGGCGGTATGCCGCTCTGATTCATACACTATCAATAGCAGACTATGAGGTGGTAGCCAAAGTATTGATACTTACGGTATATTCGGCTCGTGTACCACTATAGAGGTTGCTAAATTGTAAACGAAGTTCGTAGTTGTCTATGAGTTTGGCCGTCCATGACGATTTAATAAGGTTCCCGTTAACAAATTCCAAGAATTAGAATTCCCCAAAAGTCATTTTTTTTTTGTATATTTGCATTTTGTATACTTTGCGCCTATAGGGGTGCAAGTGTTTGCATATATGTGTGTTACTAAATAATATTTATATATAAATGAGTTATAAGGAGTACAAACAGCTTAACATGACCCAGATTGGCGAAGAAATCCGCAAATATTGGGAAGAGAATGAGACTTTTGAGAAAGGACAGGAATTGTCTGAAGGGCACCCCTCTTTCGTGTTCTACGATGGCCCTCCGTCGGCTAATGGCAAGCCCGGCATCCACCATGTCATGGCTCGTACCATCAAGGATGTTTTCTGCCGCTACAAGGCGCAGAAAGGTTACCATGTCGACCGTAAGGCTGGATGGGACACTCATGGCCTGCCCGTTGAATTGGGTGTGGAAAAGACCCTTGGCATCACCAAAGAAGACATTGGCAAGAAGATTAGCGTGGACGATTACAATCATGCCTGTCGCACCGAAGTGTTGAAGTACAAGGACCTCTGGGACGAACTCACTCGTCAGATGGGTTATTGGGTTGACCTGAAGCACCCCTATATCACCTTCGAAAATGAGTATATCGAAACACTCTGGTTCCTCCTGAAGAAACTTTATGATAAAGGTCTGCTGTATAAAGGCTACACTATCCAACCTTTCAGTCCTGCAGCTGGCACAGGCCTCTCCAGTCACGAGTTGAACCTTCCAGGATGCTACCGTGATGTGAAGGATACCACTTGTGTGGCACTCTTTAAACTGAAAGAACTCAAAGGTTTCGATGTGCCAGCAGCCGATGTGCCCACTTATGCCATCGCATGGACTACTACTCCTTGGACTCTTCCCTCGAACACCGCACTATGTGTGGGCCCCACTATCGATTATGTGCTGCTTGACACCACCCATCCCTACACCCAAGAGCCTTGTCGCATTGTGATGGCCAAAGCTCTTGTGGATAGTTTCTTCACCGAGGGAGAACCCGAAGAGAAATCCAAGCTTATTCATGCCACTATTTTGGGCGAGTGTAAGGGTACCGCTCTCGAGGGTATTGCCTACGATCAGCTGATACCTTGGGTAAAGCCTACTGTGGTTGACATGGCCAACCAGACCCATCGTACCGCTAAGGAAGGGGAGGCCTTCCGTGTTATTCTTGGCGACTATGTCACCACAGAGGATGGTACAGGTATTGTTCATATTGCTCCCACTTTTGGTGCAGACGATGCCCGCGTGGCCAAGAAAGCCGGTATAGCCGACCTGCTGCTCTACGATCATGACGGCAAGCAAGCACCCATGGTTGACCGAACTGGTAAGTTCTGGAAGATAGAGGATTTGGATTCCGATTGGGTGAAGGATAATGTCGACGTGGCTCTCTATAAACAGTATGCTGGCAAGTTTGTAAAGAATGCCTATGACCCCAATAAGACCGATAAGGATATTAGCCTCGACGTGGAGTTGGTGGTCATGCTCAAAGAACAGGGCAAACTTTTCAAGAGCGAAAAACATACTCACAGCTATCCCCATTGCTGGCGTACCGACAAGCCCGTGCTTTACTATCCTTTAGACAGCTGGTTTATCCGCACGACAGCTTTGCGTGACCGGATGATTGAACTCAACAAAACCATTAACTGGAAACCCGAAGCCACAGGTACTGGTCGTTTCGGAAACTGGTTGGAAAATATTGTCGACTGGAACCTCAGCCGTAGTCGTTATTGGGGCACCCCGCTACCTATCTGGCGCACCGAGGATGGCAAAGAGGAGGTCTGCATCGGTAGCGTAGAAGAACTGAGCAATGAGATTGACAAGGCAGTTGCCGCAGGTTTCATGACAGAAAACCCCTATAAGAGTTCCGACTTCACCACTTTCGACCTTCACCGTCCATACATAGATGGTGTGGTGCTGGTTTCGCCCACTGGCCGCAAGATGATGCGTGAACCTGATTTGATTGACGTATGGTTCGACAGCGGTGCCATGCCTTATGCACAGATTCATTATATGGGTGAAGAACTCACGGCCGATCAATTCCCTGCAGACTTCATTGCCGAAGGTGTTGACCAAACCCGCGGTTGGTTCTATACCCTCCATGCTATCGCCACGATGTGTTTCGACAGCGTGGCCTTCAAGAATGTTATCAGCAACGGTTTGGTACTCGACAAGAATGGCAATAAGATGTCTAAACGTTTAGGCAATGGCGTTGATCCCTTCGATACCCTCAAAAAGGAGGGTCCTGATGCAACCCGTTGGTATATGATTACCAACAGTCAGCCTTGGGATAACCTTAAGTTCGACATGTTGGGTGTTGACGAAGTCCGTCGGAAACTCTTTGGCACCCTTTATAACACCTATAGTTTCTTTGCACTTTATGCCAATATTGATGGCTTTGAGTACAAAGAAGCTGACCTGCCCATCAACGAGCGCCCCGAGATTGACCGCTGGATTCTCAGCGAGCTCAACACCTTGGTGAAGACCGTCGACGAAGCCTTTGCTGATTATGAACCCACCCGCGCTGGACGAGCCATCCAGGAGTTTATTGATGCCAATCTCAGCAACTGGTATGTGCGTCTGTGCCGCCGCCGTTTCTGGAAGGGCGAAATGACCGCCGATAAGGTGTCTGCTTACCAAACGCTCTACACCTGTTTGGAGACATTGACTCGATTAATGTCACCCATCGCTCCTTTCTTCAGCGAGCGTATGTTCCTCGACCTCAATGAGGTCACCCATCGTTTCAATGCCCAATCGGTCCACCATGTGCCTTTCCCCGAGATTCATGAGGGTATGATAGACAAGGCTTTGGAGGAGCGAATGGAATTGGCGCAGAAGATTTGTTCAATGGGACTTTCTCTTCGCAAGAAGAGCAACATCCGTGTGCGTCAGCCGCTTGCAAAGATTATGCTGCCTGTGCAGAATGAGACTTTCCGTCAACAAGTAGAACTCGTTCAGGACCTTATCTGCTCAGAGTTGAACATCAAGGGCATAGAGTTCTTGGCTCCCGATAACGATATTCTGGTCAAGCGTATCAAACCCAACTTCAAAACTTTGGGTCCTCGCTACGGCAAGATCATGAAGGCTATTAGTGCGCAAATTCAGGCTTTCTCACAGCAACAGATCATTGCGCTTGAATCTGACGGCAAGTGCAACCTTACGGTTGAAGGCCAGCCTGTTGAGATACTGATTTCTGACGTGGAAATCGCCACTCAGGACATTCCTGGTTGGGTGGTTGCCAATGAGGGCAGCCTCACGGTGGCACTCGACATTACTGTCAGTCCCGAGCTCAAGGCCGAAGGTATTGCTCGCGAGCTGGTCAACCGTATCCAGGGTATCCGTAAGGAGGGCTTTGAGGTGACCGACCGCATCCGTGTCGACCTGCTCCATGGCGAATGGGATGAGGCTGTGAAGACCCATCTTGACTACATCTGCAGCGAGGTGCTCTGCACCCAGTTGAACTTGGTGGATACTATTAACGACCCTGCCAAGCAGACGATAGAGATTATTGAAGGCCAACCAACCACCATTTGGGTCAGAAAATAAGACTGTAGTTCAAGTATCTTAGAAAAAATGATTGAAAGAATCAAATCTTTGGCCAAAGCCAATGCCGCCACCGTTATTGAATGGCGGCGTTGGCTTCACCGTCATCCTGAGCTGAGCCAGCAAGAGTTCAACACCATGAATTTTGTGGCCGAAAGGTTGCGCGAGATGGGGCTGGACCCCAAGGTCGGCATCGGCAAAACGGGTGTGATGGCCATGATTCGTGGAGGCAAAGACCCCGACGGCTATTGTGTGGCAATTCGAGCCGACTACGATGCTCTTCCACTCACAGAAGCCACTGGTTTGCCTTTCGCCTCTGAGAACCCTGGGGTGATGCATGCTTGTGGTCACGACATGCACACCAGTTCGCTATTGGGTGCCGCCAAGATTCTCTGCGATATCCGCGAAGAACTCAACGGCAGCGTGATGTTGATTTTCGAGCCTTCGGAAGAGATGTACCCTGGTGGAGCCCGCATGATGATGGAGGATGGCCTCTTTGATGAGGTAATGCCCAACGAGATTTATGGTTTCCATTGCCTTCCGGAGATGGAGGTGGGCCGCATCGGTATGCGCAAAGGCCGCTATATGGCCTCCACCGATGAGCTCTATTGGACCATCAAGGGAAAGGGAGGCCACGGAGCCACCCCGCACCTGAGTGTCGACCCCATCCTGATTGCCTCGCATATCGTGGTTGCCTTGCAGCAGATTGTCAGCCGCAATGCGGCGCCCATGATGCCCACGGTGCTCAGCTTCGGTCGTTTCATAGGAGAGGGACGTACCAATATCATCCCCGATGAGGTGAAGATGGAGGGAATCATTCGTACCTTTGATGCCGACTGGCGTCTGGAATGCCATGAGAAGATTAGAAAAATAAGTTGCGGCATAGCCGAAAGCATGGGTGGCGAGTGCGACCTCTTTATTGACTATGGGTATCCACCTGTCATCAACGACGATATCTGCACCCAGCAGGTGCATGACAATGGGGTGGCTTTCTTGGGTGAGGCGAATGTCGACTGGCTCGACCTTCGCATGACAGCAGAGGATTTTGCTTTCTTTGCACAGAAAATCCCTGCCTGTTACTTCCGCGTGGGCATCCATGTGCCCGGAACACCCGTATGCAATCTCCACCGCCCCAATCTTTTGGTGGACGAACGTTCGATGGAAGTGGCCAGCGGCTTTGAGGCTTATAATGCTTACAAGTGTTTGTTGGATCGAGTAAAAAAGTAAAAGAGATGTCGGACAAGAAGGTGGATGTAATAGATACGACAGCAGAATTGGGTGAAAAGAAGATTCCCCATCTATTGTGGAAATATGCGTTGCCCTCAGTTGTAACGCAGATTATTGCCACGGTTTACAATCTTGTGGATAGTATTTTCCTAGGCCATGCAACTAATGGAGCACTCGTCCTTGCCGCATTGGCCATCGTGCTGCCTATCATGAACATCATCCATGCTTTCGGCTCTTTAGTGGGTGCTGGTGCCGGTGCACGCATGAGTATAGTGTTGGGCAGGAAGGATTTCAAATGGGCTGAGAATATCCTTGGCACCAGCATGTTCCTTACTTTTTTCTTTGGAGCGTTGTTTCTTTCGGCCGGCTACCTGTTCATGGATTCTATTCTGTCCATGTTCGGAGCGTCGGACTTGACCATACGATTGGCTCACGAGTACATGGTCATTGTTTTGCCGGGCATGTTCCTCACCACCCTTAGTTTCAACCTCTCGGGTTTGATTCGTGCCACAGGATATGCCACTCGGTCGATGTGGATTCAGATAAGTGGTGCCTTGCTCAATATCCTGCTTGACTATATCTTCATCATTCTGCTTGACAAGGGCATTGGTGGCGCAGCCTGGGCAACCACCATCTCCATGGCGTTCTCGGCTATGTTGGCCCTTCTCCACTTCGTTTCGCCCAAGTCTTTTATACGGTTCCGTCGTCATGCATGGAGGCCCCGTATGTATATTGTTAAGAATATCCTTGCCATCGGCATCAGCCCGTTTTCCATGAACGTGGCTGCCTGCTTGGTAGTTGCGTTACTCAACACGCAACTGATTAACTACGGTAGCGACATAGCCGTCAGTTCTTACGGTGTGGTCAACCGTATTGCCATGCTGGTCTTCATGTTCATGATGGGTATCTGTCAGGGCATGCAGCCTATTGCCGGCTACAACTATGGAGCCGGCCTTCATTCCCGTTTGAAGGAGACCTATTTGCTAACGCTGAAATGGAATGTCGGCACTGGTGTTGTTGGCACTATTATTGCCATGATTTTCCCACAACTACTTGTGGAAATGTTCAGCGAAGACGATAGTCTCATTGCCACAGCCATCCCTGCCACCCGCTTCCTAATGGTGATGTGTCCTTTGATAGGATTCACAGTCACCAATTCTCAGTTTTTCCAATCCATCGACAAACCCTGGATTGCAATAGTCACCAGTCTCTCTCGACAGGTCATCTTCCTAATACCGCTGATGTTTATCGTTCCCATGGTTTTCATTAAGGCTGGTGGTGATGGTTTGATGGGTGTTTGGTGTAGCATGACCATCAGCGATGTTTGTGGCGCACTTCTTTCCGGTTCACTCTTACTGACGCAACTCAAGGTCTTCAAGCCTGGCTATCAGGCACCTATTCGTAAGCCGAAGAAAGAACGCGGCCCTAATCATCCAGAATAAATACTATCTACTCCCTAAACTTCTCTTACTGTGAAACTTAAGAATCCATACCGATACATGAAAAAAATTATTGTTGTCTTTCTGCTTCTTTTCTCCCTGGTTCCAGTCATGGGAAAGGCAACGAACGAGTATAAAGGTGATACTCTTCAACCTCACCGTCCTAAAATTGGTGTTGCCCTTAGTGGCGGGGGGGCCAAGGGTGCTGCCCATATCGGGGTGCTCAAATATATGCAAGAGATTGGCATACCTGTTGATTATATAGCAGGTACCAGCATTGGCTCCATTATCGGGGGACTTTATGCCTTGGGCTATACTCCAGAAGAGATGGCATATCTAATTGCCAATATGGATTGGTCCTTTTATATGAGCAATGGTGTGGGGCGTTCCTACCAGTCTTCCATCAGTCGTGAACAGAACAGCCAGTTTCTGCTGTCTGTTCCCTTTGGAACTGGCGATTTCGAACGGCGTTCTTTGGACATTCTTTCCACTTTGCCCAGTGGTGTCATCAATGGTGCCAGCCTCATCAATCTCTTCAATCGTCTCAGCATCGGCTACAACGATTCTGTCGATTTCAATAAGCTTCCCATCCCTTTTGCCTGTGTGGCAACAGACATCCTTACTGGCGATTCTGTAGTCCTTCATAGTGGCAATTTTGCCAAGGCCATCCGCTCAAGTATGGCCATACCAGGCGTGTTTGCACCTGTTCAATGGGACAGCTACCTCCTTGCAGATGGAGGATTGGTTGATAATTTTCCTGTGGACGTATGTCTTGGCATGGGAGCTGATATCGTCATCGGCGTTGATCTGGCCGACAAGATGGCTGCCACTCCCGAAGAATTGAAATCATTACCACAGCAACTTTCTCAGTATCTCAGCATTGCCGTGTCGAGCAACCGTAGTAACAACCGAGATTCGTGCTACCTTCTAATCCATCCCAATGTTTCAGGTTACAACATGCTCAGTTTTACTCATGATGCTATCGATACCTTGGTTCGGCGTGGGTATGAATGTGCCAAGTCGCACCATGCAGAGTTGATGAAAATCAAGGATTCCATAGACCGTTATGGCGATTCTCGACAAGTCTATCAAGCTCCTCGCGCCAAGTATCTTACTGCAACCGATACTTTTGTGTTGGCCAATATTATTTACAATGGCGTTTCTGACGAGGAGGTCGAATGGCTGAAAAAGCAGGATGGTTTGGAAACGGGTATGCCCATGACGGTTGACGATATTGAACATGCTATTAATATCCTAACAGGCACGGGCTCCTTTGCCAGCATCACATACAAACTGCATGAAACCGATGAGGAGTACTGGCTCACCCACATGGTTTTCTCTGATGCTCTTGGACGTGAGAGCTACCGCCTCATTATCAACCTCATGCCGGCAGAGCCTCACAACTTCGCTATCGGTTTCCGTTATGATTCGGAAGAAAGTGCCTCTTTGTTATTCCATTTTGGATGGAACGAGCAGCGTTTGGCAGGAATTAAAGCCTCCCTTAATGTCAATCTCAATTACAATTTCCGTTGGGATGCTAAGGTCTCCTACGTCGGTCTGGGTCTCGGGGATGTTAATTTTGCCTATCGCTACCACAATAGCTCAGTCAATGTAAGCAACAATGACTCGATGGCCTTTGCCGGATTTGTCGACCACCACAATATTAGCTTGTACATCTCAGAGTTCAATTTCCGTGACTTTAGTTTTGCTACAGGCTTTGATGAGGATTTCTATGCCGACCGAAGTGGATTCTCTCTAGACCATATGCTCAGCGATGGTCTCTTCCATCTTGACCGCACCAAGAATTTCTTCGGTGTTTACCTAAAGGGTCGGTACGATAATCTTGACGATGCCTATTTTGCCACTAAGGGCCTGTATGGAACATTTAATCTCAGTTGGCGAAAAGAGAACAGGTATATCTTCAACACCTCTGTCGACTCTGGTTTTGCTGTTGCCACAGCATCGTTCCAAACATACGTGTCGCCAAGTCCACGGCTCACCTTCATTCCTCAGGGGTTTGTGCGTTTTGTCATGGGTAAAAACTCTCCCTGGTATGACAACTTTGTAGGCGGTGCCCTTCCGGGTCGTTATCTCGACCATCAGATGCCTTTCATTGGTTTCTCCAATCCTATGTATATTAGCAACTATGCTGCCATTCTGCGTCTCGACACCCGCTATAACATCTATGGTAACTTTTATACTTATCTGATGTTGAATTATATGGCTGATGTGGAGGAATTCGAATTTCTGGAGCATGACCTTAGGAGTGTTTTAGGTCTTGGTGTGAGGGTGGCTTACAAGTCGGTTATTGGCCCCATAGCTGCCGACCTTTACTGGAATAGTCTCACTCATCGCGTTGGTGCGTATCTCAATATTGGCTATGTCTTCTAACATGGAAATATACAATACTTTCGGTCTCCCAGCCACAGCCGACCGCTATCTTGTCGTCCGTGACGAGAGTCAGCTCAGGACGTTACTCAGCACCAACCAGATAAACCATCCTTATCTAATCTTAGGTGGTGGCAGCAATATGGTATTTACAAAGCATTTCCCTGGCACCATCATCCACCTTGAAAACAAAGGCATCTGTCTGCTTGAGGAGTCGCCATCACAGGATGATGTCCTTGTCGAGGCTGCGGCTGGTGAGGTGTGGGATGATTTTGTGCATTACTGTATCGCCCACGGTTGGTATGGTGCTGAAAATCTTGTCGCCATTCCGGGTACTGTTGGGGCTGCTCCTGTTCAGAATGTGGGAGCCTACGGGGTAGAGGCAAAGAATGTCATCTATAGTGTCCGTGCTTTTGATATATTCACCGGTCAAGAACGTATTTTCACCAATGCGGAGTGTCAGTTTGCCTATCGTAACAGCATCTTTAAAGGAACACTCCGCAATCACTTTATCATTTGGTCTGTGGTATTCCGTCTGCACAAAGTCTTTGCGCCAGACCTTCAATATAAGGCACTCTCCGATGCGCTTCAATCGGCATGCATAAAGAACCCCACTCCTCAGCAGTTGGCCGATATCATCACCGAGGTTCGTTGGAGAAAATTGCCACGACCAGAACAGATGGGGAGTGCTGGCAGTTTCTTCAAAAATCCGGTTGTTTCTGTCGAACATTATGAACGACTTAAATCTCTTTATCCCGATATAGTGGCATATTCTGTTTCTGATGGCTATAAACTGGCCGCAGGCTGGCTTATCGAGAAGGCTGGTTGGAAAGGTCGCGACATGGGACGTTGCGGAGTTTATGAGAAGCAAGCCCTTGTCTTGGTCAATCGTGGAGGATGCTCTGGGTCGGAGGTATTGGCACTTGCTGATGCTGTCACCGATGACGTCCAAAAGTTATTTGGTGTCATTCTTGAAAAAGAGGCCATCATCATTTGAAAGATATACACTTTTCAGTTTATCAATTAATTACAAAACACATAATCATCAATCTGATAACATAGCAATACGAAAAATATATGCAAAAATCCCCTGAAATTTTCTGGAATTGGTTCGTCTCTAATGCCGAACAGCTCACCATGTTAAATGATATTCCCGAATCTGAGGGTAAGCAACTGCTTGAACAGATGCAACAGCATCTAGACGCTTACTGTGAGGGACTCACCTTCGAGGTCAGCGAACAAACGGCCCAAGGCCGCACCGTCACCTTCAGCGCCGAAGGCGATTTCGACCTCTTCCGCTATGTGGTGGAGTTGGTGGACAACGCTCCCGATGTCGATTGGTGGGAGTTCGTTCCATTCAAACAACCCAAGGGCAAGTCGCTTAAAGTTACTTTTGATAAGTATCGGTTCGACACTACCAAGATGGCTTTCATGCAGTTGGAGAGCGAAGAGGAACCCGACATCATTGGCCTTCGTGTGGCATTGCCCAACCTTCCGGCTAATTATAAACCTGTCGAGAACAATCCCGATGATGATGACTTGCTGGTGGGAGTTTATGTTACCCTTGAGGCCCTTCTTGGCGAGTTTGACTGCACTACCTTGGTTGGCTATCTTGAAGTCTGCCCTATGCCTAAGGAGCCTTTTAAGGAGGGTTTCCGTCCCCTCGACGACCTTCCCGAGTTTGTCGACTGGTTCAAGCGCTCACGCGAGAAATAGCCCCCTCCCTGCTTACCTACCTCTATCGGATTGTATATTTTTTCTATATATCTAAAAAAAATCGTATCTTTGCAATCGATTTTGATTTAAAGAATTCTTACTAATAATAATATAATGAGTAAAGTAGACGTTCTGTTGGGTCTCCAGTGGGGAGACGAGGGCAAGGGAAAGATTGTCGATGTCCTAACTCCTGAGTATGATGTTATCGCTCGTTTCCAGGGCGGTCCTAATGCCGGCCACACCATCGAATTTGGTGGCATTAAGCATGTGCTTCATATCATCCCCTCGGGTATCTTCCACGAACACAAGATGAATGTCATTGGCAATGGCGTTCTGGTCGAGCCCAACATTTTCCGTCAGGAGGTGCTGTCGCTGGCCGCCAAAGGTGTCGATGCCACCAAGAACCTCTATCTCTCCAAGAAGGCACATCTCATTCTTCCTTCTCACCGCATGCTTGATGCTGCCAATGAGCATGCCAAGGGCAGCGCCAAGATTGGCTCAACCCTTAAGGGTATCGGTCCTGCCTATACTGACAAGATTGCCCGCTCAGGTCTCCGTATTGGCGATATTCTGGAATCCGATTTCCGTGAGCGTTACGAGCTGCTCAAGTTCCAACATCTGCAGACTGCCCATACGCTTAAATTCGACCTCGATAGTTTCCGTATCGACAACATGACTCTTGATGAGTATGAGAAGCAGTGGCTTGCCTCTCTCGAGACTCTTAAGGAGTTTCAATTAATTAATAGCGAGTACTTTATCAATAAATGCCTTGATGAGGGTAAGAAGGTTTTGGCCGAAGGTGCCCAGGGCTCTATGCTCGACATCGATTTCGGATCCTATCCTTTTGTAACCTCTTCCAACACAGTCACCGCCGGTGTCTGCTCCGGCCTTGGTGTGGCTCCTTCCCGCATTGGCCGTGTGATGGGTATTATCAAGGCTTACTGCACTCGTGTGGGCGCAGGTCCTTTCCCCACAGAGCTCTTTGACGAGACAGGGCGTCGTCTCTGCGAATTGGGTCATGAATACGGAGCTACTACGGGCCGTCCCCGTCGTTGTGGTTGGATAGACATTCCCGCACTTCGTTATGCCTGCATGCTTGATGGTGTTACCGACTTCTTTGTCACCAAATCCGACGTGATGAACGATTTCGATGAAATCAAGATGTGCACCGGCTATGAAATAAACGGTAAGGTGACTGATGAGCTTCCCTTTGAGTTCAATGCTGTTGAAATCAAACCTCAGTTTGTCACGTATAAAGGCTGGAAACAGGACCTCGCTGGAATTACCAAGTATGAGGACCTGCCACAGAATCTCCGCGACTATATTGTGGCAATCGAAAAGGTTACTGGTGTGAATGTCAAGGCCGTATCAATTAGTCCAGACCGTAAGGATGTTCTTTTCAAATAAGAAAAAATAACACTTCGTACACAATATTTTAACAATAACCTCGTTTTAAGGGCTAAACAATATTGAACAGACGATGAAAAAAGTAGTTCTTCTCCTCCTTCTTACCCTGCCTTTGGTCACCATTGCGCAGAACAAGATTAAGGAAACCCAGGTACCCAAGTCGGTTCTTATTTCTCTGGATAAGAAATATGATTCATATAAGGTTAAGACTTGGTATAAGTCGCCCGGACAGTACATTGCCGAGTTCTCTACCGACGGTCAGAATGGTCGTGCCTATTTTACCCATAATGGCGATTGGCAGTACACTACCTTCCCCACCAAGCAGGCTGATTGCCCCACGGCTATGAATAGCTATTTCTTGGACAATTATCCTGGCTACCGTATCCGTTCTATCGAATATGTGGAGCAGATGGATGGCGATGTCTACTACCGCATGATGATTGTGAAGACAGGTGTGGGCTTTAGCGACAATGAGCTTATCTTCGATCCCCGTGGCCGTCTTCAGAAAAGCAACGCTCCTGACCCTGATGCCGTAAAACGTGAATACTACACCCTCAACAACCCCGACGACAACGATGAGGGACAGGACGAGCGTCTTCGCAACCTCAAGAGCAACAAGGGAGGCAAGCGCCCCGCCCCTGTGGAGGATACTCCCGAGGTGGTGAATGTCGACACTACTGCTGCCATCATGGCTCATTTCAGAAAGATTTGTCCTGAATCCAAGCTCACCACTATTCCCGAATGGGTCAATCGTGTAGGTGGACGCGTAGTGGCTTACTACTACAACCGTCAGGGCGTTGAGATGGAAGAGGTCTACGATGTGGCCAGTGAGGCTCATATGATGACTGGCAAGGTGCTTGACAAAGACCATTATACTGCTGCTATCGTTAAGTATCTCAATCAGAAATATAAAGGCGAGAAATATAAGATTGAACGTATGATTGTCTATACTTACGATTCCAAATGGCGTATCGATGGCAAGAAACCCAAGCCCTACACCTATGTGGTTATCAGCCAAAAGGTCAAAGGCCTTGGCAACAAACTTCAGTACACCCGCATGGAGTTTGATGCATCAGGCAACTTCACCAATCTCTTGGCTCAGCCCATCGACAAAAACGACATCCAGTAAGATAGTAATAAACAGTTGTGTTTTGGGTTGACTCGCCATCATCTCTTGTTTCAGCCAAAACACAACCATCCTGCGGATATGGCGTAATTGGTAGCCGCGTTAGACTTAGGATCTAATGGTGCAAGCCGTGGGGGTTCGAGTCCCCCTATCCGCACAACCCCAAGGCAGGAGTAACCCTCCTGCCTTTTTCATTTCCGTCTACTCTCTTTTTCTTTCTCTCTTGTCCTGTCCGCCCCTACACGTAGTGTAGGGGGAAACTCACAGTGGGCCAATCCTAACCGATTGATTTCTTCTCCTTTTAGCCCCTTTTGCTCGAATGACAAATGGTTATTCTATTGGGAATCCGTTGTTTATCCGTTGGACTGAGCGAATCTTCAACGTACCTTCAGCAAACCCTCAACTGGGACTGTCCGGCTGATTGTTTTGAAGTAGATGCTTTCTTTCCTCGTCCGAGGGCATACACTGTGCTACTTGCATACTGCCCTTGGCCTAGCGAAAACGATTGATTGCACTCGCCTTTTAGCGTTGGACTGTATCTGGTCACTTTTCCAGCGAAAATAGTCAGACCATCGAGGGGGGACAGTAGCTTGCTGTCATTGTAATATTCAATTAATATTTGCTATCGTATATATGACTGTTTATTTAACAACCTCAAAGAGGCTGAATCTTAATAACCCCACATTAGGTACGCTATGTTGGCTAAACAGACTCACTACGGCCAGTTTCCTGAAGGGAGGCAACAATGGGATAGGTTGGTGGATTCAGTCATATTATATACTGGAGTGTTTATTAGACAACTATTAAAATCTGATTATTATTTTGGTTCGAAATGTAAAAAGAAACATCTTTTTGTGGTTTGAACCGAAACTCGGGTAGGGGAGGTGTGGTCTGTAATTTTATATTCGCAGGCAATAAATTAGACCAGTTGACGTTATGAAAGAAACTATTAATATTAAAACTATGAAAAAAATTGTTATTATTACATTGTGCTTTTCACTCTTTTGCGTTCCCGTTCAAGCACAGTTGGGGGGACTTTTGCAGAAGGCTGCCAAGAAAACCACCGAGAAAGTTACTGAGAAACTAGCCGATCAAGCTGCCGAGGCTGCCTCTAAAGCCTTGGAGGAGAAAATGAATCAGAATCAGCCGCAGAAACCTACCGACAGTCGACAGTCGACTGCTTCAACGGCCGACCAGCTCACCTACGTGGGACTAATGAGCCAGGTGCCTGAGTTGCCTACGGTGCAGCAGTTGGTCAGTCACAAGGAATATGAGTTGAACGGCCAGACATTGAGGTTGTTGTCAAGTCCGGTCACCAAGTTTAGCGCTCAGGTGACGAGTTTGTCCATGAAGGTTTTGTCCGTCCCAATGGAGGGAGCAGACTCAGCGCAAGTGGTTGAAAATGCCTATTCTTTGGCCCAGAAGTACACAGGTTTGACTCAGGAGCAGATAGACTACTTAGCCACCTTGCCCGAAGATGAGCAAGAGGCTTATTTGGCGGCTCATTATCAACAGGGCCAGGCCGAGGCGGCTCTGATGGAGCAGGCGGTCGAGGCCGGTGAATATCTGGAGCCATTGCAACCTATGATTGACAAGTGGGAGGCAGCGGGGAAGAAGGCCGACCAATACCTGTCTGAGGCCGATGCCCAATGCAAGGAGATATACAAGAAATATGGGCCGCAGAAGTCCGGCGCCAGCGAAAAGGAACAGATTCAGCTAACACTCAAGTATTATCAGGAGATCGCACCCATCCAGCGAACTGCGGTCGAGAAGGCCATGAGGGTCCGCCTAGAGGAGCAGTTGCCCATAGCCGAAGAGATTGAGAAGGAAATGGTTGCCATTCGTGCTGCCCACCCCAATATGATTTCCTCCCTTTTGCGTTATCCTCAACTCACCGCCACCTCGTTTTTCTCCGATATCACCCGACTGACAGATGTGCCGGAGTACTAGTATGCCCATTCATTGACATTAAATTTGTAATAAATGAAACTCCCAACCACAAGAGGCTGGGAGTTTTATGTTTTATTAGCAGATATATTACCGGTTATTTAACAGGATTTGACAATCTCTCAAAACAGATTCTTATTGCAAGTCGTATTATGTCTATTGGCATCTTGTACCAAACGGACACTACCGACCACCTTCATTCCAGCCCAAAATCCCATCATCACTTGGTACCATTTTGGAATAGATTGGTAATCGTGGCAGTATCTACCCGAAGCAAATGTGCTGAACATAAAGGGGTGGCCAACTTACATCACGATTGACAAAGGGATGTAAATTGGCCACTATGTTAGGTGGGGTCACCAAACGTCAGGTTGTTGGCACCAGTTTGTTCAGGTGTTCCAGCCATTGGCCATAAATATCTACTAGTTCGGCACGTTGGGTAATCTCTGGGTGGACAACAGAAAGTTGCTTTAGTGAGTTGAAAGCTTCGGTGGGAGATGCATATATTTGCGCTCCGAGTCCGGCTCCACGGGCGGCACCGGTGGCCCCGTCGGTGTTCATCAGTTCGATGTCGGCATTGCAGACGGTGGACAGGGTTTGGACAAAGAGCGGGCTAAGGAACATGTTGCTGTGTCCAGCCCTGATGGTGGTTAGGTCAATGCCTAAATAACGCATGATGTCGACCCCGTAGCGGAACGAGAAGGCGATGCCCTCTAGTGCAGCTCGTAGCAGGTGGGACAGGCCGTGGCGGTTGAATGAGAGTCCGTGAAAACTGCAGCCGATGTCGTTGTTGCCAAGCATACGCTCGCTGCCGTTGCCGAAAGGTAGGATGCTGAGTCCATCGCACCCAATGGGAGCTTGGGAGGCCACACGGTTCATTTCGTCGTAGGACATTCCCTTTGGAACCACGTTGTGTTTGAGCCATGAGTTTAAGATGCCGGTTCCATTGATGCACAGCAATACCCCCAGTCGGGTGAGGTCAGGGGTATAGTTTACATGTGCAAAGGTGTTTACGCGGCTTTTTGGGTCATGAGTCAACGCATCGCTGACACCATAAACCACTCCCGATGTGCCTGCTGTTGCTGCTATTTCGCCAGGATTGAGTACATTGAGCGAAAGGGCATTGTTGGGCTGGTCACCAGCACGGTAGGTAATGGGTGTGCCTTCCCATAGTCCCAATTTCTCTGCTGCAGCTCGGCTCAAATGCTGCTGTAATCCGAAATTAGGCACGATGGGTGGGATTAAATCATGGCTGAATCCATAATAGTCGAGCAACTCTGTGGCAACGCGTTTTTCGGCAAAATCCCACATCATTCCTTCAGAAAGGCCTTCGATAGTTGTGGTGCATTCGCCCGATAGTTTCATGGCTATATAGTCGCCGGGGAGCATGATACGGTGGATGCGTTCAAATAGTGCTGGTTCATTCTCTTTAACCCAAGCCAACTTGGCAGCGGTGAAATTGCCGGGACTATTGAGCAAATGTCCCAAGCAGTATTCCTCGCCAAGTGAGTTAAAAGCCTTCTGCCCATAGGATACTGCCCTGCTGTCGCACCAAATGATGGCATCGCGCATTGGCTTCAGCATTTTGTCTACGCACACCAGTCCATGCATCTGCCATGAAATGCCGATGGCTGAAATCTCCTTAGGGGAGAATGCCCCTTGTTTTTTGGCGGTAGCAATCACCGACTTGGTGGCATGTTTGAGAAACTCCCACCAGTCGTCAGGATTCTGTTCTGCCCATCCTGCTCTGTGTGCTTTAATGGGAGCCTCTTGTTTTGGGTAAAAGTCGGTAGCGATGCATTTGCCACTCCCAACATCCACGATTGCGGCCTTAACAGAGCTGCTTCCCACGTCATAGCCTAAAAGGTAGTTCTGCATCTTGCGTTAAGCAGTAAATTAGTACATGTTTACGATGGCCTCATACAGTTCTTGCTGTCCGCTCATCTGCTTTGGCTCGCCAACTTTCTTGCCGTAGTTGTAGACATCCTCCAGCGTCAGTTTGCCATCTTCAAACTGTTTGCCTATGCCGCTGTCGAAACTGGCATAACGTTCCTTTAGCATTTTAGGTAGAGGTGACTGTTCCATGATTTCTACGGCACTAAGGAAAGCATGTGCCATGGCATCCATGCCAGAAATATGGGCGATGAAAATATCTTGAAGGTCGGTACTGTTGCGTCGGGTCTTGGCATCGAAATTGGTGCCACCGTCTTGGAAGCCGCCGTTACGCAGAATCTGCATCCATGCCTGCGTTAGTTCAAAATGGTCGATGGGGAATTGGTCGGTGTCCCAGCCGTTCTGATAGTCGCCTCGGTTGGCATCGATGGAACCCAGCATTCCTGCATCCACTGCGCATGCCAGTTCGTGCTCAAAAGTATGTCCTGCCAAGGTGGCGTGGTTTACTTCGATGTTCACCTTAAAGTCTTTGTCCAATCCGTAGTGGCGCAAAAATCCAATCACGGTCTCCGTGTCGGTGTCATATTGGTGCTTTGTGGGCTCCATGGGTTTGGGCTCAATGAGGAAGGTGCCTTTGAAACCATTCTTGCGGCCATAGTCGCGAGCCATCTTCAGCATCATGGCCAGATGGTCTTTTTCGCGCTTCATGTCGGTGTTCAGCAGGCTGCAATAGCCCTCTCGTCCGCCCCAAAAAACATAGTTGGTGGCACCCAAGCGGATGGCTGCGTCGATACTGTTCTTTATTTGAACGATGGCACGGCTCACCACGTCAAAATCGGGGTTGGTGGCAGCTCCATTCATATAGCGACGATGACCGAAAACATTGGCGGTTGACCATAGCAGTTTGATACCCGTCTCCTTCATCTTTTGCTCTGCATAATCGAGCATAATCTGATAGTTCTTCTCATATTCCTCCACCGTGTCAGCTTCCGGTACCAGGTCCACGTCGTGGAAGCAGAAATATTCGATACCCATCTTGGTCATGAACTCAAATCCGGCATCCATCTTTTCCTTAGAGGCTGCAATGGGATCCTCTGTCAGCTTAGCATTCCAAGGAAATGACTTGGCATTGCCGCCAAACTGGTCAGTGCCTTCTGCGCATAGGGTATGCCACCATGCCATGGCAAACTTCATCCAGTCTTTCATCTTCTTGCCATTTACTATGCGCTCTGCGTCATAATAACGAAAAGCCATAGGATTTTTGGACGCAGGTCCTTCGTACTTAATTTTGTCAATGTTTGGGAAAAACTCTTTCATAACTATATTGTCTTATTTCTTATTCTTGATAATTGAATGATGGATTATAAACGAATAACTTTTCAATAAACCTAAGAGCGCTTCCTCCACAACTCATTCATTTCTTCCAATGTCTTGCCCTTGGTTTCAGGTACCAGCCGCCACACAAAGATGGCCGCCACCACACACATCACTCCATACAATCCGTAAGCCAGCAAATGTCCGAAATTGGCCCCCATCGGCCCCAGCTCCAGATTGTACATCGGCACAAAGGTACTGCTGACGATGAAGTTGAACACCCACTGAAATGCCACGGCAATGGCCACAGCAGCACCGCGGATGGTGTTGGGAAATATCTCGCTGATGAGCACCCAACAGATGGGCCCCCAGCTGAACATAAAGCAGGCGCTATAAAAGATGATGCTGATGACGTTGAGAATGGGTGGCAGGGTAGGGAAGATGCTGCACAATGCCACACCAAATGCTCCCACGGCCATGCCCAGCGATCCGGTAATCAGCAGTGGTTTCCGTCCCACCTTTTCCACCGTAAAGATGGCGATAAGGGTAAACAGGATGTTCACTACCCCCATGATAACGGTGTTCACCATTGGGTTCTCCATGCCCATGGAGGCAAAGATGGTGGTGGAGTAGTATAGCACCGCGTTGATGCCCACCACCTGCTGGAAGACACTCAGCATGATGCCTATGAACACCACCATGTAGCCATAAGTGAACAGTTTTTCTTTCTTTTCCATTGTGGTGGACTTGATTTCTGCCAGTATTTCTGCTGCTCTCTGGGCACCATTGATGCGGCTGAGAACCTTCAGGGCTTTGTCGTCCTTACCGTTCATGGCTAAGTAGCGAGGTGTTTCAGGCACCAAAAGAATCAGCAGCGCAAACAATCCTGCCGGCACGCATTCGCTCACAAACATCAGTCGCCACCCCTCCTCGATGCTCCATTGGGCCTCTGCGGCATTGGTCACCATGTTCATTCCGTCCGCCATCCTTTCTATGGCAGGTATCACGTGGTTGCCCACAATGACAAAACTGACAAAATACACCACCAGTTGGCCGAAAATGATGGCAAATTGGTTCCACGACACTAAGGTGCCGCGCAGGTTGCTTGGAGCCACCTCGGCAATGTACATGGGACATAAGGCCGATGCCATGCCCACTCCGATGCCCCCCAGCACTCGGTAGAGGTTAAAGGCTACCAACAGTCCTACCGATGCTTCTCCTTTGGAAAAGAATAGAAACTCCGGATAGAACGACCCTGCTGCTGAGAAGAAGAAGCAAAGTCCTGCCACAAAGAGCGACCGCTTGCGTCCCAGTCGGCTGGCTAAGAGGCCCGAAATGGCACTGCCTATCACACACCCAATCAGGGCCGACGAGCAGGTGATGCCATGCATGAAGTTGGTGTAGTTGAAGTCGCCTTGCATAAAAAAGGCCTGTAGCCCCTTCTCAGCACCGTTGATTACCGCGGTGTCATAACCGAAGAGCAGACCTCCGATAACGGCCACTATAACAATCGAAAAGAGGTAGAGCTTGCTACCCTCTTGATTCTTACTATTCATATATTTTATTTTTCTAAAAGGTTCTTGTTTGTTATAAGACTGATTTCCCCGATAGAATCAAATAAGTTGATTAGTTATGTCAAAGCATTGTATTATTCGCTTCTAATGATTCTCATGCTTTCTTGTTTTCATCATAGTAGTATTGCCCCTTGTTTGCGGTGGCTTTGCCAAACTGCACCGCGTGCTGCGGACAATGGTGATAGCACGACAAACAGGTGGTGCAGTTGCCCATCCATTGTGGACGGCCTTCCACCATCTTGATATTCTGCAGCGGGCAACTCTTGGCGCATAAGCCGCACGACACGCAGGCATCGGTACTATGGAATGGCTTGTCCTTCACGAGAAAACGATAAAACAACGGCTGTATGATATCCGACTTCAAGCCCGCCGCACCGGTAACAATCATCTGCGATACCCGCTCCCGTCGCTGCAACAGTGCCCTCACATCCGCAATGCGTCTTTCGGCCTTCGTTAGCTTGTCGTTGGCCAACTCGGTAGGGTCCACGTTCATGCCAGGCAGGTTGACGTAGGTGTTGGGCATCTGTATGGCTATGGCAGCATCTAATGTCAGCCCTGCTCGCCCAAGGTCTCTGCGGAAATAGCTTTCAGTCTTGGCACAGTCATCGCCGCAGGTACACACCATAAAGGTATAACCCGGAGTCCCTTTTAGCCGCATCCGCTGCACAAAGTCCGATACCAGCCGGGGTGCCCGCCAAGAGTACACAGGGAAGACAAACCCTAACCGTTCATCCTTCTCAATGGTGTAGTCGAGGCATCCTGCCCGCTCCACTTCGGGTATAAAAAACAGTCGCTCGCCCTCTTCGACGAGGCCTTTCGCCACATGGTGACTGTTGCCCAATCCTGAAAAATAAAAAATCATAAAGTTCTACATTTGTATTGTTGTTGGCTGCAAGCCATCATGCAAAAATACACCTTTTTCGCCATATTACGAACTTTTTTTTACCATTTCAATAAAAAGTAGTAATTTTGCAACTGTTTTTGCGGGAGCTTTCCTGCACTAGTGTACTTGATAACCACTTTAAAAACAAGAATTAATGACAAAAAACAATCTCGCTCGAGAACAGCGTCCAACGTTCTCCCCCACTTTCGTTTTCATGGCCGTGCTCTTCTGCACCTGCCTGATTATCTCCAACCTCATTGCCTCTAAGGTCTTCATTGTCCTGGGCATCACCCTGCCGGCTGCCGTCATCGTTTTCCCCATCTCCTACATCATCAACGACTGCCTCAGCGAGGTATACGGCTACCGCCGTGCCCGCCTGGTCATTTGGATGGGATTCCTCATGAATTTCTTCGTGGTGCTTATCACCCAGTTGGCCATTCTGCTGCCAGGTGCCCCATTTTGGCCCAATGACGATGCTTTCCGTACCATCTTCGGAGCCGCTCCCCGTGCCACCATCGCCTCCCTCATGGCGTTCTTGGCTGGCTCAACCCTCAACGCATGGGTCCTCAGTCGCATGAAAGTGCTCCAACAGGGCAAAAACTTCTGGCTCCGTGCCATCGTTTCCTCCCTTGTGGGTGAATGTGCCGACTCCCTCATTTTCATTCCCATTATGTTTTGGGCCATGGGCCTCAAGGCCGTCCTTACCATGATGGTTTGTCAGGTTTCCGCCAAGGTGCTCTACGAAATCCTCATCCTCCCTGTTACCAAGATGGTCGTCGCCCGTGTCAAACGCCACGAAGGCATCGACACCTACGACATCAATATTTCTTACAATCCATTTAAAATCCGTGACCTTTAATCATGAGTAACCGCAATCAAGAGGGTCTCCAGCAGTTGGGTAACCCAACCCAATACCAAGACAACTACAACCCCCGTGTCCTCGAAACTTTCGAGAACCAGCACCCCGACCACGACTATTGGGTGCGTTTCAACTGTCCCGAGTTCACAACCCTTTGTCCTATTACAGGACAGCCCGACTTCGCCGAGCTCCGCATCAGTTACATTCCCGACCAGCGCATGGTTGAAAGCAAGAGCCTCAAACTCTATCTCCATAGTTTCCGCAACCATGGCGACTTCCACGAGGACTGCATTAACATCATCCTCAAAGACCTCATCAACCTCATGGATCCCAAATATATCGAGGTTACCGGCTTCTTCGTGCCCCGTGGCGGCATCAGCATCTACCCCTACGCCAACTACGGTCGCAAAGGCACCCAATACGAGCAGCTGGCTCACCAGCGCTTTGCTACCCACGAGTAAGAATGGAAAGGTGAGACTTTCGTAAAACCACACCTTTTGAGGTTGGTTTTAATTGGTATGCGACTGTTTTTCAACAGTCCAAGAGGATTTACCCCTCATATCGCAAAAAGTGAGTTCCAATGCGGAAGGCAGCATGCGTTGAGCAACGGGCACGCTATTACTTCTCATTTCTCTCTTGGCACATGGCCAAATACTGCTGCTAGCTCGCGGGTCGAATCGTCGGGCTCGTGGTCAAGCACATACTTCAGTTCCTTTTCAGCCTCACCTACTCGGTTGAAATTAAGATAGTAAGCAGCGCGATTGACGTATGCCAACAAGAAGTCGGGGTCTATCTCGATGGCCTTCTCTATATCAGCCATCGCCTGCTCATGGCGTCCCAACATACCGTAGGCACTGCCCCGACTGCAAAAAGCCTGCGCGTAGTCGGGATTCAGCTCTATTGCCTTCGTGAAGTCGGCTATCGCCTGCTCATACTGCCCCTGCTTATAGCGCAAATAGCCGCGATTGTTATATGCCTCCGCCCGTTTGGGGCACAGCCGAATCGCCTGCTCAAAGTCGGCCATCGCCCGCTCCATATCACCCAACGCATCGTAGGCAATGCCGCGATTCAAATAAACGATGCCGTCCCGCGGATTCAACGCCAACGACTCGCAGAAAAGCTCCACCTGTCGTTCCGGATGCTCATCATCCCAATAAGCCTGATAAAACAGATTCTCCGCCGCTACCTCTGCCCGTTTCTTTGCCCCATATCGCACTCCCCGCGCCTCAAACCGCAACGACCCCAGAGTTACAACCCACCTCCTCGGTGTCTGATGTCTTTTCCGATTACGCATCATAATGTAAAACCATTTTGGTGTAATGCAGCCCCATTTGTCTTCATTATTGTTGAATTGTTATAAATTCTAATTAAGTAACACAAATGACAGAAATTTTTTTTGTGTCTCCAATTCTTTTTTGCCTCAATTCTGCCTAACTTGTATTAGACGTTGCAGAAAGCAAAGAGCTTCAACACGAGCATCCTTTAGACAATAATACTTGTCTTACTGTTTCGCTTTTGTCACATAATAAGAAATCAATAAAAAAGACAACAGTAATAACCCATTAACAATGACATATGAATGCGTCACGAAGTGCGAATAGGCAAAAATGGCGTTGCTCACAAGCATCAACAAGAAGAACACAACTCCGACAAAAGCTACATTTGCTGAAGTTCTTGGTTGTTCGAAACGGAGACCAAGACTTGTAGCTAAAGTCACAAATATACATAATCCACCACCAATAGCAAGCAACAATTCCTTACCTTCCGTATGGCAGATGTTGTAAAATGCATACGCAAGCAGTGAGCTGATGCCACAAGCAATAATAGTAGGTATAACTTTTACTTTCATATTTTAATTATTTTGAGACTGAACAGGAGGGGCTGGGGGCAACGGAGGAGGTACGGCACCGAACAATAATGATAATTCTTGAATATTACTAGCAAAATCCCAATTGGCCATACCCTGTTTCCAAACATAAGTTTGCTGTGTGAGTTGTCCACTTTGAGCCATTTGTTGCAGTTGCTGCATATTGCATGGTCCAAGGTTCTGTCCGTTAACATTAACATAATACTGCATCATTGGTGGCGGTGTTTGCATAGCCTGTTGCTGCATTTGACCCATGCCGGTCATCATATTGGCCATCTGACCACCCATAGCACCGCCCATAGCCATGCCCATCATCATACCTGCCGGGTTCATCCCTGCTGCAATTCCATTGCCAATATCCATCTGCCCTATCTGGCCAAGGTTGTTTGCAGCAGCCTTTAATACCTCGGCCTGCTGATTGATGGCATGAGCCTGTATGTATTGGCTTTTTGTCGCCAATTGACCTTGCTGTTCATAGATATCGGTCTCAATGGCAGCACGACGTCCAACCTGCTCAGCGATTATCTTTTGCTGCTCTTTGGTGACATGCACAAACTCTATGTAGTCTTCGCTCTCTTGGTCTATTTCTATGGCCGAGATATCCAGACGCTTCAGGTTCACACCAAAGTCTTCTGCCATTTGAGGAGCGAGCCGAGCCTGCATCATGTCGCAAATATCCACCACCTTGCGTTCTATCTGCAGCACAGAAATACCGTTATCAATAGGATAGTTTGCCACATAATTCTTAGTAAACTTGACGACCATACCCTTTATTTGTTCCATGAATTGATCCAAAGAGAAGTCCACCAAGCGGTTCAGTTTGATGAATGTCGGTACGTCTGTAAGGTTAAACGTTAACTGTCCACGGACAGCAACAGGTACTGTAAAATCCAGAAAGCGTGGGTCTGCTACAGGGAAATAAGGCACAGCGAAGCGTACTTGGTTGTTTCCTTGCAGATTGAAGAAATAGACCTCTGCAGGGAATGGTGACTCACCACCGAAAGCCAACCCCACAATGCGTGTCAGCACGGGGAAATTAGCCGTCCTGATAGTGTCATTGTAGGGTCCCGTAATGTAGTCCTGCTGAGTACCATCGTTCTGCTTATAGACAAACACTGCCATTTCGCCATCTTTTACATGCAGGGTACTGCCATAACGAATAGCATTCTCTTTATGTGTGGAATTCAAGCCTTGCCCTGCAGGACGCCACTTCCACACTAAATAATCTTTTTCGTCGCAACGGATAACATCCATCACGCCACCTTCTTTTTTATTGAATAGTCCCATATTGTTAATTATTATGGTATCGTTTACAGATGGAAATAATGGATGGCCAGAAATACTTGTTAGTACATTCATATTGCCTGTAATTGTTGGCCAATTCGCCACGGCACATGTCTGGATGCGCTGTCACATAATGGCAGAAAGAATCCCATTTTTCCCTTGTCAATATATATCTACGTTGGATTGAATCTAGTGGGTTGCTTCGCAGAATAATATCTCCCCCTTCAATATGTGTCCTAAATGGGCGAGGACTTTGACCTCCATATTTCTCAATAGAAATAGGGTTCTGCTTCGTGGCATCGCAAGACACAAGCCAGTTGAATACATCTTTATAGGATGTCAATTGAATATCTTTGTTGTACTTCTTCATTTTTCTTGTTTGGATTAAAACTCCCCTGCAATAGCCGCTAAAATAAAACAAATAATAGTAAATGCAATCGTAATTATAAGATACCAAAGACAGCCTTTTACGGCGAATCGAGTAGCACCTGAATATTTTCCTTCTGATGAAAATTTTGCCTTTCTTCGAACTTTCTCATATTCCAGTAACAATAGAGCTATTTCTTTATCATCAGGAAATAATAACTTTGCCTTGTTAATACACTCTTCATATTTGACAAAATAAGATTTAGCAAGTCTGTCATTTATATTTAATGCTTTGGGCTGTAGAGCAATGATAAAGTCGATTATGTCTGTTTTCGTATTAGGAACAGGAAAGTTCTGAATAATTGATTTCTTCTTCCTAAACACGTTGTCATCAAACACACTGGAATCATTTGTTGTGTTATCAACTACCTGCAATAATTCCAAAAGTCTCTCCATTGAACTATTTGCAGATACATTTTCAAATACATACTTGCATTCAGGACAGGATACCATATAACTTTGCACAATGGCTCCACACACTGGACATTTCCGCACACTGCCTTGCTTATTTGAGGATGGACGAGGGTCATTATTTACACTTGATGATAGTGATTCTTGCTGTTTTATTGGAATATCATCCAACAGAAATTCAACCTCGCTCATATCCTCTCCTAATTGTTGTGCTTTAGAGATAATAATCTCCCGTTGACGCTCCGTAATGTAACCTTTCTCTTTTGCTGCATTGAGCAGCTTTTCGACATCTTGATGCATAATTATATTTTTTTAGTTTACATACTCTTACAGATAGATATGATTGACGGCCAATATCGTCTATCGTCACAATCATAATTCTTGTATTTTTCGCCTAACTCACCACGGCACATGTTGGGATGTTTCTCTACGTAATCATAAAAACTTCTCCACCTTGCCTCTGTAAGGAGGTATCTACTGGGATTACCATTTTGCTCGTCACCTGTCAGAAGAAGGTCATCGCCCTTTATTTGCACATGGAATGGGTATTGCGCCCTCCCACCATAGGGGTATATTTTAATAGGTTGTTTATGTTTCTCAACCCATTTTTTTGCTTCTTCAAAAGATACAAGTTCTGGCAACAAATCTCTGTTGAATTCAGCATTATGGCTTGGTTTGATACTGATACTATCCAATAGTTTTTCAATGTCAGTAGCTTTGATGTTGTATCGTTCTGCCATAGTAAGGATACGGCTTTTGTCACATTCTGTGATATAGCCTTTTTCTTTTGCTTTTTCAAGCATTTTTACAATTATCCGATTCAATATAATGTGATTTTATATTGTTAATATGCCATTTGATGGTGACAATAAAAAGCCGTGAACTTCATTTGTTCAAGTGGAGGCTCTGGTAAAACCCTTACAGCAACAAGAAAGCTCACGGTATCGTGAGCGTTTCTCCTTTCTATTGCTGTAAGTTTGAAGAAATTTACCAGATTTCCACTTGCAAAGAAAAGTGAATACGCTTCAATATGTCTTTTTTTCTACTATTCTCTTTAATTTATGCCATATCTTTCTATTTTTGTTTGACGATGCAAATATACGAATATTTTCGGATATAACCGAAAAAGTTGCATTATTACCCTTGTTTTTCGGGGTATAACCGGACATATCGCACAAGGACCAATAAGGCATCATTCTTGTTTTCATGAATTTTGAAAGTTTTTTCTTTGTATGTTGAAAATCAGTTGTATATTTGCGTTTTGAAAGAACGAATAGCCATTACTTACAATTAATTGTTCCTGAATTATTTATATGCTATATATTTTCTATGTATTTTCTATATCTTTTCATGATTGTTTCTAATTAAGAATAAACATACATTAAATCAATTATTATAATATGAGTAAAGCACAGAATACAACACTTGTTTTCATTGGACGCATTGCTGGGCAGGGAATAACCTTCTATCGTCGTCGTGGGAAGATTATTGCACGCACTAGTACACGTGCTGTGTCGGACAAGCAGTCATTGGGTCAGTTTAAGACACGGGAAAAGATGCGGCACAGCATCGCTTTGTGGAAGAGTTTTTGCTCCACTTACAAACCATTGATGACAGCGTCGGATGGAGCGATAGCCTACAACGCCTTCCTGCGGGCGAACTCGGCTTTGCCGACGGTTTACCTTTCTAAGCAGCAGGCGCAACAGGGGGCGGCGTTGCTGATGCCGAGGATGGTGGTGTCGGAGGGGCGGCTGCCGGAGGTGGAATACGACTTTGCGGTGCTGGGAAGTGGTGAGCGGGTGGTGCTGACCAACCTGCTGACCGGCATTGATGAGCGAGAAACGCGGGGGCTGAGCATCGGCTGCAACGACGATTTGCGCCAACTGCTCTGCAGCAGAAGCCGTAACCCGCAGCTGATGCCTGGCGACAAGGTGCGCTTCTACCACTTTGAGCAACGGATGCAGGACGACTGCCCAAAGGTGATGGTGAACTGCTGTGAGTTGGCGTTGGACAACGACCCGCGGCAGAATCCCGCGTTGCAGAGCTGGCAGTTCTACTCGCACGACGGGCGGCTGGCGATAGGCGGTGCCGACGATGAGAACACGGGCTGGGCAGTGGTGCTGTTCGGTGAAAAGGAGCAGAGTGCTTCGACACAGAAGGTGCTCACCACTTGCCGTCTATATGAGCAATACACCACCGACGAGGCGTTGGCCCAAGCCTCCGAAAGCTACGGCAACGTGGAAAAGCCCGATATGCTAACCCCAGACCTTCCCAAGCGCAAGATGGACTAATCGCCCGACGTTAGTGAGCTATTAGCAGTTTTCTAACCACAGTTACGGCAGGATGGGTCACCCTAGCATAGTAGGTGCCTGAACTTAGGTGTGAAAGGTCAACCATCGTGCGCTCAAACGTGAGGGTACGTTCCAGCACGCAACGACCGTCGACACCGAAAAGCTGTAGCTCCACGGGGAGCGTCATTCCTGATACAGCCACCTCTACACGCTGTCTGGCAGGGTTGGGCACAAGAAGGAGGTCGGCAGATTGAGCTTGAGCAATGCCTACAGTGTCGTCGATGACACGGAAATAGGCAACGAAAGCAGTGTCGCTGACGACCATCAGTTGGCGCGGATTGGTGGTGTCGCCATTGTCCCAACGGTCAAACACCACATGGAACTCCGTCGTCGGAGGTGTGAGGGGCTGCGCGACAAGAGTGACGATACTGCTATCCAAATAGACACCGCCACCGGTGACGATACCAAGACTCTCATCATTGCTACTGACTATGACGGTACGCCAAACGGTGTCGGGAGGTTCGATGGTGGTGTCGTTGACGACACGGAAATAGGCCACGAAGGCGGTGTCGCTGACCACCATCAACTGACGCGGGTTGATAGTATTGCCGTCGTTCCAGTGGTCAAATTCGTAATGGACATCAGGCATGGGAGCACTGTTGGGCAGGGCAGTGATGGTGACAAGACTACTATCGGCATACACGCCACCACCCGTGACGATACCCAGACTTGTATCACTACTAGCTACCTCGACAGTACGCCAGACGGTGTCGGGTATCAGTGGCAGGGTGCTGACGGTGACATTGATATTATCGATGTTGCACTCCACCTGTACTCCACGCCAGCGGAAGGCTAATGCAACCGGCTGGTTGAACACTGCCACAGGGACGAGCGTGTCGGTGTTGACCTGATAGTTGGAGTAGGTGTTGAGGTTGAGGGCTTCTTCGAAGTCGAGAAGTGGGATGAAGGTGGATGTGTCGGTTATGTCGGTGACAATGCCGAGGGTAGAGTTGCCAGGTGTGTTCTGATAGAAAGTCATCACCCCTTGGAACGAAATGTGGAGGTGGTGTCCCTGCGGGTCGATAAGGGGCGAGACAACATAGTTGTATTCTATTCCGGCAGGGTTGTCGTAGAACAAACCGTAGTCCTCAAGATGCATGTAGTTGTCGGCGATGCCCGTGCGATTAATGGTGGCTCGGGCATAGGTGTCGGAAGCACGGAGATACAGACGCCAGCAGGTGGCGGTAAAAGAAGACACCGTGTAATCATAGGCAGTGAAATCTTCATTCCAAGGCAGGGAGGCTTGCGAGCAGGCGGTGGTGAATGTCGCGGTGGTAGCCACCGAAGTATCGGCGGCGGCACATATAGCACGCACAGCGGCGGTATAGCTTGTAGAAGCAGTGAGACCATTGAGGGCGAAGGAGGGAGTCGTAGTGATGCCTTGCAGGGTGCCATCCAGATAGACGGCCCACGCGTTCTCTTCGGCTGCGGGCTCCCACTGAAGGAGGGCTGTGGTGTCGGTGAGCTGGTGCACCCCGACATGAGCGACGGGGACACAGGCGTTGATTTCCTCGATACGCACCTCAATCAGATAAGATTGAAAATCGCCATTGAAGATGATGTGACGCTGCGAGCCGGTGAAACCATTGAGATAAAGGCTCAATTCATGGGAGCCACCAAGGACGACGGAGGAGTCGAGCCAGAGGGGGTTGGCACCGCCGGCGTCGCTGACACCGACCTTGACAACGGGATGATAGTAGTCGTGACCCTGGACGGTATAGTGTATCTCCACATTGTTAAGGCTGCGGTTCACCTCG
>JAEEHQ010000076.1 GCA_016280915.1 Bacteroidales bacterium | reverse complement strand
TGGAGTCCAACAATGTCATTAACGAGATGCTAATATTCGGGGATGTCCCATTAGAATCAACAAGTTGACCTTCATAGAGGAATGTCGGACAAAAGCCATTGTTTTTTGCTGCTTTGCTCCGCGAGGCACATCCTGCGAATATTATCAATGCCGTCAAAAAACATAGAACACCCCAATATGTTAAGGGCGTGCCAGTTCCTCCCGTGTGCATCGGCGGGTACTCCTGCTTATTATGCTCGTTTAGAATAGGTTCTTGTTTCACATTCTTCATTTTTTTTGTTGCAAAGCAAAAAGGATTTCCGCCGTTCTATCTTCAAGCACCAATTGAATCCTGAAAGATAGTTTTTCGCCTCGTTCAACGAATCAGCAACTTCTTCTTTATAGTTCAAAAATGAAGCTTCAATGTCAGCGATATAGGTCATGAAGGATGTGTTCATTCAGCCTTTCACCCAATAGATATAGTCCTCTTTTCTTGGTTTGGGGGCTGGGATGGGGGCAGTGGTGTAGCCCAGGGCCACGTGTCCGATGCCGATATAGTTGCCTTCAACGCCCAGGTCGCGGAGGATTTGTTTAAACTCTTCGGTCTCGAATTCTTCTTTGGCGCGATGGATCCAGCAGCTGTTGACTCCGAGCGATTCGGCTGCCAGCATCAGGTTCTGCATCACGATGGGGCCGTCGTAGGCGGCATTCACACTCTCTTTCACCAGGACGATGCACAGGCAGGGTGCCCCGTAGAAAGGGTCGAAATCTTCACCCTTGCCCATGATTTTGGCATTGGCGCGGGCTATCTTGTCGCGCAAAGCCTTGTTGGTCACCACCACAATGATGGGGTTCTGCATCCCCATGCTGGTGGGTGCCCAGGTGCCTGCCTCGGCAATCTGCTGTAGAATCTCGTCAGAGGGTACTCGGTTGGGGTCAAAAGTGCGGCAGCTCCGCCGCTGCATGATGTTTTTGATTACTTCGTTTGTCATAGTATGGGCTATTTCAAATTCCAATATTTGTATGCAAGGCTTTCTTTATTGAGGTAGGGGAGGGCTTCCTTGGCCGAGAAGCCGAAGGTGTGGCTGCCATAGGCATAAGGGGCTATCTCATAGACGTTGTAGGTGTAGTATATGCTGTCGGGCGTGAGGTAGAAGTTGTCGTTGATGTGCAGCATATCAATCTCAAAGTCGGCGGTGGTGAGAGCCTGCTCCTCAAATTTCTCGCAGTAGTGCATCAGCGAGTTCTGCAGCAGGTGGTTCAGCTGTTCGTCAGTACCTTTCAGAAAGATGTCTTTGTCGTGCAGCTGCTCGCCAGTTTGCGTGTCAAAGGTCATATAGACGGCACCATGTATGCCGTGGGCTCCGCCGGCATAGTTGGCATAGTTCAGCAGGAAGGTAATCAGCGTGTCGTTGACCATCACGGGCTTCAGGGTGTTGTTGCACTCCCAGTGGATATCATAGGGTGGCGCTTCCAATCCATCCTCTTTGAAACTGGCTAGGATGTCGTCCAGACACTTCTGGTTGGCATCAAGATAAGCTTTCAGGCAGGCTTGGGCATCATTGAGGTCCAACTTGATGCTGTCGCACTCCCCATAGGACATGGGCATGGCAAAAAGGTGTGTCAGCAGTTGGTGGCGGATGGCGGTATAGGCTTCGTTGAGGCCCTCTTTGGGCAGCACTATATTGATATCGTATGAAATGCCCGCCTCATACTGGTCGGCAATCAAGTGATTGTAAGAGAGGGTGTCCCATGCTATCTCTACAGTAGTTTCTTTCCCCTCATTCCGGCAGGAGGTAAGCGCCAGGGCCATCAGCCCTGCTACTAAAAAAATCAAGTTTCTTTTCATAATAATGTATTCTATAATAATATAATGATCAATTTTTGGGTATTTCAATGTCCATTAGCGTGGGAGGGGAAACTTGTATATGCAGTTGTCCTCGCCTTTCTCCGTATGGAAGCTCACATACAGTCGCCCCCTTTTGATGTCCACCCCTTCGGGCTCCATCCCCAGTGGGTTGAGGTCTATCTTCTTCACCTCTCGACCGGTGCCAAGCTCCACCACATGCAGAAAGTATCCGCCCGGCTTGTTTCCGTCGGGCAGGTAGGCATAACCTCCTTTGATTTTGCTGCCTTGCGCCACATCTACGCAGTTGATGGGGGTTGTTTGCAGGATGTCTGCCTCGGTCAGGTGTACTTCGCAGCGGTCCACCTCGGGCAGTTTGAATTTCAAGAGGTACATCGTTCCTCCCCGTTTTCCGCCAAAGGCATAGAGGTATCCGCTGTCGGCATCGGCACACCAGTCTTGCGCGATACGGAAACGGTCGCTGTCGAAGAAAATCCGCTGCACCACTTCCGATGTGTCAAACCCAATCTTCGTCACCAAACAGGCCTTGTCGCCGTAGCAGCTAGATACATACAGCAAGGGGAAGGGTGAGTCCCCGTAACGTTTCGTCGATGCAAAACAGGCATTGTTGCAATGGGTGGTGTTCTGGTCTAAGAAATAATTGCCTACGCAGCGTTGCTTCCTCAGGTCTAAAATCAGACATTGTCCGCTGTCGCGCAAGGCGATGGCATAACGCCCATACAGGGCCATGCCCTGCATCGTGCTATGCAACGCAGTCCCTTCTGGCAGCCAGTCGCCCAACCGTTCCACCACGGGCCGTTGGGCCATCATAGAAAAAGGAAGGGCACCCAAGGCACCCATCCATAAGGTTAGCAACAGCAGTCGTCTCTTAGCCGCGTATGCCACTCTAACCACAGTTTTCTCTGCTAACTTAGAAAGTGTAATTGATACCCACTCTCACCCAGTTGCGGTTAGGCGCCAAGAAGCGGTTTTGGGTGCCGTTGAAGTCAAATCCCAACGTAGTGGTGGTTTTGGTAATGGTGGTTTCCTCTCGGCGCGAAAGGACGTTGGGCACAGTAATCACGTCCCAGCTGTCGTAGGTGTGTTTTGAAATTTCGGTGGTTTTGTCATAGGAGAAAGCCAACACATCAAAGTAGAACTCGATAAAGCAATGGGGATTCAGCTGCCAGCTCATGCCGGGTACCAGCTTTATGCCTAATGAGTTGCCCGACTGGGGGACGATATAGGAGGAGTCGACCGTGTTGCGCATCTCCAGCCATTCAAAGTCTACATAGTCGTGTCTTTTGCCCTCAAAGGTGCGGGTATAGTAGGCGTTCAGTTCCATGAAGAAGGCCAGGTCGCCCATCTCGATGAGTTCGTAGCGCAGATAGGGGGCGATGGTAAAACTGCTCTGCTGGATGGTGTAAAAACCCGTCCAGTTGATGATTTTGGGTATTCTTGCTGGGTTGACGACAAAGAATGGCGACTCGCTTGACTCGCGGAGGTAGGAGTAGTATTGGTCGGGTTCCATCTCTCCCTTCACGTGTGCCATTGTGTAGCTGGCGCTAATGCCGAACTGAAAACGGTGAATCTGGTATCCCAACTTCAGGCCTGCCGTAAGGCTCAGGGGCGTGGGCGTCGTGATAGTGTCTTCGGTGTCCCGAAAAACGATTGTGTCGTTACCCGTGAAAGGGTTGGGTCCTCTGTGTTCGGTGTTGGTTTGCATTAAAGTGCCCTTGGCGTAGTTCCCGCCAAGGTGTGCGCTGACAACGAACTGCGCGTTGGCTGTCGCTATCAGCGTTATGAGTGCAAAGGTGAGTAATATCTTTTTCATGGTCTACAGATACTTAGAAAGTGAAGTTAAAACCTGCGCGAACCCAGTTGTTTACGCCCTGAGTGGTCAGCAGCGGAGTGCCTGTGATGGTGGCTCCCATCTCGGTTTGGGTGGTGGTGTAGGTGGTAATGTCCGTCTCGTAGCTCAGCTGCAAGTTAGTGAACTTGAAAGTGTATTTGATTTGGGTGTCGACGGTGGTATAAACTGAATAGGCCATTGCCAAGAAATCCATGTAGAGGTCAATGCCGCAGTGTTTGCTCAGCTGCCAGCTCAGGCCCGGAACCACGAAAACACCATAACCGGTCGTGGTGATGGGACGGGGAATGTCGGTGAAAACGGTGTCAAGAGTGAAACCGGTGAGGCTAAGGTTGTGGACCTCGGCATTGACAATGGGATTCATCGTTTTGGTGTAGAAGCCGTTCAACTCCACAAAAAGCGATACATCACCAGCCTGCAGGAAGTCGTAGCGGAAATAGGGGCACACAGAGAAGGACATGTTCTTGGTGCTCATCGTGCCGACGGTGATGAAAGAGGGCACCGAGTTACTAATCATGGGAATGAAAGTGGGGTCGAGGGGCTGGTCCTTGGTAATGGTGGAAGTGAAGACACCTGCAACGCCCACCTGAAATTTCTGGGCGAATTTATAACCGAATTTGAGACCTGCGGTGTAGCTCGTTGCCGTCTCCATGGGGACATCGAGGGAAGCTGTCGAGTCGGTCACAATGGTGGTGTGGGTGAATGTGTGAGTGTTTCCGGAGGTCATCATGCCACCGATATTGGCACTAATGACTAGCTGTGCGTTAGCTGCAAATGCAAAGGCGGCCAGAATGAGAGTAAGGACTATCTTTTTCATTTATAATATGTTATTGTTATCAAGTTTGTAAAAAATACACATACCCAAACCATGTTTTGGACAATAGTTTGGGTATGCAAAAATACAACTTTTTTTTTAATTACAAAGAAAGTATTTTAAGTTCTATTTTTTATTTTTGGTAAGCTCAAATTTTTATTTTTGGTAAGATCAAAATCGGTGCAAGGCCGCTCCCCCTTCAGGGTATTTATCTCAACTGTGACTGAGATTTGAGCCGGAGGATGACCTAAAAGACCACCTTGTTGGCAAAGGTGCCGGCCTCATATTTGTTCAGTTGGGCACCTGCAGGAGAGAAGACGTAGACATCGCTGTTGACGCCGTAGACGCTGTTGCAGATGTATATATTCTTGGTCTTGGGGTCGACATTAATGGCGTAAGCGTTCTTCAACTCATTCTTGTGGTCGGCCAGGATTTCCTCATGGCTCAAGGTGTTGGCATCGACTTTGTAGAAGTTGACCGTGGTGTTCCAGCTGGCATCATAGGTGGTGCAGTAGAGGTAGATAGCACCGTTGCAGATGTCGAAATTGGTGGCGGCAACGTCCAGCTGGGTCTGGCTGCCGGTGCTGACATTCACCACCTTGGTGCAAGCGGGATGGCTGGCGTAGTCGCCTCCGCAAGCCACTATCAAGCGGCTGCCGTCCAGGGCTTTAATCCTACCGGGGTTCATGCCCACGGTAATCTTGTCGGTCTCGGTAAAACTTGCCAAAGAAACCACGCTGATGGTGCTGTCGTAGACGGCCTGATTGCCTTCGCCATACTGCCAGGCGTTGCAAACGTAGAGGTTGTTACCCACAACGCAGAGCTGCTCGGGTTGCATGCCGCTCAGCTGGCAAACACCGTCCACGGCCAGCGTGGCGGTGTCGATGCGCACCACGGTCTTGTCGTAGCAGGAGACATAGAGCTTACCCTCATGTCCAACCGCGTAGCGTGGCTTGCGGTTGCTCAGGTCAATCTGTTTGCGGCTGATACCTGTGGTGGGGTCGACGCATTCGAGTGTGCTTGAGGAATGAACCACCACATAGAGCAGCGAACCATAGTGCACCATGTCCTGTCCGAGGTCGCCCAGGCCGCGGCCGTTGTTTTGAGCAAACCAGTCGTTGGTGATGCCCTCTTTGGTGATGAGGGACAGGGAAGCGTCGTTGCCACCCCACAGGCCTTCGTTCAGCACATAGGCGCGCACATCGTTGCCTGCTGGAGTGTCGGGATTATCGGTTGTGGGATCTTTTTCGCATCCCGCCAATGCCACCATCATGGCGGCAGCTAAGAGTAAGAGATTTCTTTTCATATAGGTTAAATATTAAGTAAATTGACTTGTTCTTTTAAAAACTCCAGATGAGCCCTATGCGGTAGTTGCGTCCCATCATGGGGTAACCCCGCACCACCTCATATTGCACATCAAAGAGGTTGAGCACCTGTGCCTTGGCTTTGAGCGTGCCGTGCCAGAGGTCGAAGGTGCGGGTGAGGGTGATGCCTTGGTCCACATAGCCCTGCACCAGATTGGCCTGGGTGTTCTGGTAGAGGCGGTAGCGCTCGCCCACCAGCATCACGCTGTAGCCCAGGTCTACCCACGGTGTGGTGGCGGTGAGGGAAAGGTTGCCGCTGTGGCGGGGGGTATAAGGGATTTGGTGGCCATAGCTCTTGCCTCCCGGGGTAGTGCGGTCGACAGCATATTGGTAGGAATAGCCCACGTCGAGGATGAGGTCGTAGCGACGGATGCCGTTGAGGTCGAACTTGCCGCTCAGCGAGGCGTTGGCGGTAACGTCTATGCCCAAGACCTCCACCTTGCCCATATTGGTCATCGACCACAGGTACATGTTCTGGATGGGGATGGCGATGATTTTATCGTCAACATGGTTGACATAGAGGTCGAGGGTGGCGTTGGCATTGGCTATGTGGTCGTCGTCGAGTTCCATCACTTTGCTCTTGAAGCTGGCCCCGACATTGTGTTGGTGGGCCCGCTCGGGATAGAGGGGACGGCCCACGGTGTAGTAGTACAACTCGTTGAAATTGGGCACCCGATAGGTCTCCTTGAAGAAATAGCGCAGGGTGAAGGACCCCAGCCGGTAGGAGAGGCCTGCGTAGGGTGAGAGCTTGGCGTAAGGGCTGGAGGCTATGCCGGATTGCTGGTCGCGAATAAAGGTGCCCAACAGGTTGGCGTTGAGGCGGAGGCCGCGTAGGAGGCCGACTTGGCTGGGCAGGTATTCGGCGGCCAACACGCCAAGGAGCGACAGCCGCTGCACGTTGTTGTCGTGGCTGAGGTTGCTCTGCAGCTGGCTCAAGGATTCGTCGAGGGAGAGGCTCACCGAGAGGGGCTCGTGGCCCTCCTGCTTCTCGCCGGCATGGTAGCGGAGGGCCTGTGAGAAATAGCCTTCCTGCTGATGGTACTCGTTGTGCAGGAGATGCGCTTCGTTGTTCACGGCGGTGTCCTCATAGATGTCGGTGGTGCGCTGGTATTTGCCCAAGAGCTGTAGGTCCCAGTGGCGGCCGGTCCTGCGGTAGCGTGCTTGGGTGAAGAAGAGATCCTCCTCGCTGTGTTCCGAGCCGTGCTGGGTGTAGTAGATTACGGGGCCTGGCAGGGCGTGGAATCCCTTCATATAGTGGGCTTTTAGGTGTAGTATCTGTCGGCTGTCGATGCGGTAGAAGAGGTTGAGATCGGCCGTGCCCATGCGCATGTGGGAATTCTGGCGGTACTCTCGTGAGCTGCTGTCGGTGTGGGTGTGGGTGTAGTAGAGTGTGAAGGGGTAGTCGCCGCGCGACTGCAGGTAGTTGCCCCAAAACGAGAACGAGAGCTTGCGTCCCAGCCGCTGCTCGTAGGATAGTGAGGGCATGAGGTAGCCGAACGAGCCTGCCTCCATGCCGAGGCTGAGGTTGTAGGGGTGCTGGCCAAATTCGGGCTCGCGGGTCTCCATGTTCAGCACGCTCCCAGCTGCCAGCGACCTGGCCGACTGCAGGAGGTTGTCGCTTTGTCCGTTGGCAAAGGAGATATAGTTGCTGTTGCCCAGCATGTAGCGGCCCAGGTCCACCTGACCGTTTTGGCAGTCGTTGACGGCCACGCCGTCAATGGTGAGGGTGGTGAACTGGCTGCCCAGGCCTCGCGAAGATACGGTTTTAATGCCTCCCACTCCGCCATAGTCTTTGAGTGTCACACCCACGAGGCGGCGTGCGGCATCGCTCAGGAGGGTGTTGCCCAGTTGCACCAGCTCGGTGGTGGCAATGACCTGCGTGGGGGTTTGCACGTGCAGTTTCTCGGGTGGGACGTTGTGGGTGACGATGTGTATCTCGGGGAGAGTGACAGAGGGCTTGAGCCGCTCTTCGGATTTCATTCTGCTGGAGTTCTGCTCTGTGGAGTGACGGGCATGCTTAACGGTGTCTTGTGCCTCACCCGGGTGGGTGAGCACAAACAGCAGTAGTGCCAGTATGATGAGAGGTTTGCTTTGCTTCATTCTAATTGTCAACCCTATCCTCGAGGGCGTCTAATTTGTTTTGATTTGGCAGGTCTTCTGACTTGTCTCGCGGGGCTTCCGGCCTTCCCGTGCCGCGGGGGCACAGTGGCGTGTGATGTAGGTGGAACCTCGCTTTTGAGAGTTACAGCAGCGGGACTGTCGCCGACTTTCACGGCGTTCCCTTTTGACACCTTTGCGGTGGCCAAATCGGCTGCAAAAATACAAAGAAAAAATGACATGGAGAATTTTTAACCCAAATTGGTCATGAGGTTTTTTGCCAGATTAGTATTTCTTCCAAGTGGGTTGGCCGCATCGCTGGCGTGAAGAAAGCATCCAGCGGATGGTTTCGATAGCGGAGAACAAAGCTACGGCAAGAAAGGAATGTGGTCAAGATGCCAGAAAAAAAAGCTGAGACGGCTCAAAAAGACTTGAAAAACATAAAATTAATAAAGAAGTCGGCCTAATGACCGATTTGGGATTATGACAACCCTTTGGCAAACCCCTCAGTTGCGGCAGATTTGCAATCTGACGCAAAATACTATAAGGATTTGCAATCCGTAATGCAATAATCCTTATTTAATTACCCGCAGGGAAATCCTCATGATTAGTCATATTTATCATCTGCCTTCACCACGCAAAAAAATTTACTCCAAATTTACTCGTTAATTTACTCCGTATTTACCGAATTCGCCTTTAGGCGCAAAACATCCTGAAGATTGATAGCCTTGTTCATAAATCTGTTCCTTCCGTATTGTATTTTATATATTTATTCTGACCATACCTTTTAGACGGCTGATCTGTATTCCTTATTTTGGGTGCGAAAAAATTTTGAAAAAAATTTTTTTTTAAAAAAAAGGAAAAAAATTTAAACCAAAAAGGGTTTTTTTTTTATAAAAAAAATTATTTTGGGAAAAAAAAAAAAAAAAAAAAAAAAAAAAAAAAAATTTTTAAACCTCCCTTTGGTTTTCGCGGGGGCTAAAAGGAGGGGGTGGCCCGTAACAAAAAATGGTGGGGGGATGGTTTACCCTAC
>JAEEHQ010000075.1 GCA_016280915.1 Bacteroidales bacterium | reverse complement strand
TCCCGGTCTTACCCACCGTTATCCCGACCGCGTGCTGTTTCTCATCACCGACATGTGCTCGATGTACTGCCGCCATTGCACCCGCCGTCGTTTTGCCGGCCAGAAGGACGACGAGAGTCCCAGCGAGCGCATTGAGAAGTGTCTGGCTTACATCGAGAAGACCCCCCAGGTGCGCGACGTGCTCCTGAGCGGTGGCGATGCCCTGATGGTGAGCGACAAAAAACTTGAGTATATCATTCAGCGTCTCCGTGCCATTCCGCATGTGGAGATAGTGCGTATTGGCAGCCGCACTCCCGTGGTGTGCCCGCAGCGCATCACTCCCGAGCTCTGCGAGATGCTCAAGAAGTACCACCCCATCTGGCTCAACACCCACTTCAACCACCCCAACGAGTTCACTCCTGAGGCCGAGGCCGCTCTTGCCCGTCTCGCCAATGCCGGTATTCCGCTGGGCAACCAGACTGTGCTGCTTCGCGGCGTGAACGACTGTGTGCACGTGATGAAGAAACTCATGCACGAGCTGGTGCGCAACCGTGTGCGTCCTTACTACATCTACCAGTGCGACCTCTCCATGGGTCTTGAGCATTTCCGCACGCCCGTCAGCAAGGGTATCGAAATTATCGAAAACCTCCGAGGACACACCAGTGGCTATGCCGTTCCCACCTTTGTGGTGGATGCTCCTGGTGGCGGTGGCAAGACCCCCGTCATGCCCACCTACGTCATCTCACAGAGCCCCAACAAGGTTATCCTCCGCAACTTTGAGGGTGTCATCACCACCTACACCGAGCCTCGCGAGTACCACGAGGATTGCCACTGCGAGGCCTGCGAGGCCAAGCGTCGTGTTGATGAGGGTGTGGCCTCCCTGCTGGAGACCGACCGCATGGCTCTTGAGCCCAGCCACCTCATGCGTCACGAGCGTAACAAGAAGAATAATTGATTCTTTTCATATTGTCATACGGCGGGCTGTGGCCCGCCGTTATGGTTTTAGTCCCATGAAGCAAATCTTCGTCCTCCTCCTGTTCCTCTTCTCCCTCTCGGTAACCCATGCTCAGATTGCCGGACTTGCCTCCTATTCTGTGCTCGACATGCCCTCAACCGCCCGTGTTGCAGGCCTTGGGTTCGACTACCTCTCGCTCTACGACGACGATGTTGCCCTCACTCTCGACAATCCTTCCCTCATTTCTCCCCGCGTTGGCAATCAGCTCTCTGTGGGGTTTGTCAACCTTTTTTCAGGCTCCAATTTCGGCTCCTTGGCTTTTAGCCATTCCTTCAAGCATCTGGGAGCTTTCACTTTTGGCTTGCAGTATGACAGCTATGGCCAATTCCAAGGGTATGACGAATACGAGCAGCCCATGGGGGCCTTCACGGCAGCCGACTATGTCATGTCTATCGGCTGGGGTCGTGCGGTAGATGACAATGTGGCCATCGGAGCCACGTTCAAGCCCATTCTTTCGCACTATGAGAGCTACACCGCCTTTGCTTTCGGCATCGACTTGGCTGCCAGCTATTTCTCCTCCGACCGTTCTTTTGCTTTCACCGTAATGGGCCGCAATATCGGTGCTCAAGTTTTCACTTTCGACGGTCTCACCGAGCGGCTCCCCTTCGAGCTCTCTGTGGCGGGTTCCTATAAACTCAAGGATGCGCCTTTCCGCCTCCATTTCGCCCTCAACGAGTTGCAAACCTGGAACCTTACCTATGAGGATGAACTCAATCCCACCACCACAACAGATCCTTTTACGGGTGAGGTTATCGCCAAATCAGCCCTCGCTACCTTTGCCGACAAGGCCTTCCGACACTTGGGTGTGGGCATCGAGCTCAACATCCACAAGGCTTTCTTTGCCACAGTAGGCTACAACTACCGTCAGATGGTGGAGATGCGTGCTGCCGAGACTTTCAACCTCTCCGGCTTCTCCTTTGGCTTCGGCATCAACCTCAAGGGCATCAAAATCTGCTATTCCCGCAACAACTACCACCTCACGCAGGCGCCCAACTTCATCTCCGTTACCACATCCCTCGACCGTTTTTTCCGTTAACACAGAATCCCATCCCCTTTATGCCCCGCTTTCTCTTGAGCACCCAGACCAACCCTTACCTCAACATTGCCGTTGAGCAGTATCTCCTTGCCCAGCCCTCCGATGGCGACCTCACCTTCTACCTCTGGGCAAACCGTCGCACCGTGGTCATCGGGCAGCACCAGAATCCCTACGCCGAGTGCCACGTCTCCCTCCTCGAGGATGACGGTGGCTTCCTCATGCGTCGCCGCACAGGTGGTGGGGCCGTATTCCATGATTTAGGCAATCTCAATTTCTCCTTTGTGGTTCCTTATGACCTTTACGACACTACGCGACAGTTTTCTGTGCTCCAGCAAGCTGTGGCCGACTATGGTCTGCAGACCGAACTTTCTGGCCGCAACGACCTCCTCTGCAACGGCCGTAAATTTTCGGGCAACGCCTTCTCCAAAGGTCAGCATCAACGGCTCCATCATGGCACCATCCTCATCCGCACCGATGTCGATGTGCTTCAAAAATACCTCAAGGTCAAGCCCGCCAAACTCCAACGTCATGGTGTCGAATCCCATGCCTCCCGAGTCGTCAACCTCTCCGAGCTGAACCCTGCCATTACCGCTCAGGACATCGTTCCGCACCTGCTCAATGCCTTTGAAAAAGAATATGGCAGCCCCGTCACCCAACTCGATTTCGGCCATCTGGCAGCACTCCCCGAGGTGCAAACTATCCGCGATGGCTTTGCATCTCCCGATTGGAAATATGGACGCTGGCAGCAGTTCCAAGCCCAACGGTCTGCACAGTTTGCATGGGGTGGTGTGGAAATTTCCCTCACGGTCGATGAGCCCACCTACACCATCACCTCCATCTGTATTGCTTCCGACTGTCTCCAGCCCGATGCCATCGACTTTGCCCAACAGCTCCTTACCGGAGCCAGCACGCTCCAACCTCCAGCCCTCCCAAGCAGTTCCCCTTTCGACCCCACTTACCTTCCCATCCTCAACGACATCTTCACCCTCCTTTATTGATATTTATCCCCATGATACACACCCGTTATAACCATCCATTTCCCACCCATCTTGGCCTTACCCTCCTCCTGATGGGACTTTTCCTCCTTCCTTTGCCGTCCAAGGCGCAAAACGGCCTCATCCCTGTCTCCGCCCCAGCCGACTCCCATGCCGCCGCGGCCCTCTTCGTCAAAAAGAGCAAGCAAATCATCCCTTATTACAGTGCCCCCAATCATTTTACCATCATCGACGCTGCCCAGTATAAAGATAGGCACCGAGTAAACCTTACACTCCGTGTCGATGCCGACCAGTTCATCGAGCCTCAGAAAGATTTTTATATCGACTTCATCGCCACACCCAACCTGCCCCTCGACATCCCCCTCTTGGTTCAGAGTGGCTACGACCTCTGCATGTTGGTTCAATCCGACAAGACCATCAACAACATCAATGGCTATGGTGGCCTCATGGTCTCCATCAGCAACCAAGAGCTCCGCAAGGCTTTGGAGGGCCCACAAAGTGCCCCAAGCCAAGCCGACATGATGCAGATGGGCCGAGACTATCTGATTAAGTATGCCAGAACCATCACACCTCACCTACCTATGAGAATGGGCAAAGGAGAGCGGTTCGTCCAATGCTACTATAGTGACAGCCTCCTCACCATGACCCTCGAATATGAGGACTCCGTTTGGCCCGACATCAGACAGTTCCTTTTGAACAATATGGACGATGTCCGTGTCTCTCGGGCCCAAACGATGGTGGAGGACACCAACAATGCCATTGCCATTTCTGCTTTGGTCTCAGGCTCTTCCGTCCGCCACATCTATCGCAACCGAGCCCACACCGATTCGGTCGACTTTTTGGTCACTCCATGGATGTTGGAATATGTCTATAACAAATCGCTCAGGGTGGATCATGAGGCGCAGGCTTTGCCTTCCGACTACCTTCTGGCTCTGGCACAGGAAATGGACCGTCGTGCTCCGATACAGGTCGACGATGATACCCGTATGGTCAATTGTACCTACGACTCCGTCACCCGTATGATGACCTACGTCTATGAAATCTCTGATGCGGCCATGCTGCAAATCGAAAAGGAACCAGGTGTCAAGGAAATGCTACGCCAAAGAATAGTGCGTTATTTCCAATCCGATGACGCTGAGGTGAAAGCCTTAGTGGACAATCTCATCGCTGCCGAAGCCACCATCAGCTACGTTTACCGTTCACAACACTCCACCAATCCCGTCGTTTTTACCTTCGCCGCTCCCGAGATAGCACATGCCCGCAGGAAGTAGTCGTTCTTCTTGGCTGCCAATTCTTGTTGGTGATATGGTGAAACCTAAAAAATGAGAAAGAATCATTAGCGTCTCTTAATTATTATAAAAACATTTTACAAATTGTTCATGCACATAGATTTGTCCAAAAAAACTTGTGTCTGACATTGAAACGTGTATACACCAGAGTCTTTTAATTGTTGTTAATTGGTTTTGTATTGTTCGTTCATTAGTGTCCCGTTAAAGTTAGGAGAGTTTTCTACAACTTATTAATTACTAATAAACTATACTAATATTTATAGTGAACGGATTTGAGATGAAATAACAACTTCATATCTTAGACAGATTGAAAAACAACTAATAATTTCAAATAGTTAGGAGTTTCACGAACGCTTTTCTTAATCGTATGCAATTATAATGGGACATTAGTGTTGTTCGTTATATTAAGGCCACTTCTATTAATTGCATGCAGTTAAAGTTTCAAATTCTAATCATACTCAAAATAGGCAATTTACAAATTCTCCAATTCTCTGATTCTCTATAAATAGAAATCCCCTTAATTATTATATTAATAATGTTGTGTCACACATTTGAAATGAGTATATTTATGAGGGTGTCTCAAAACATATTATTCCCCAACGAGAATCGCTTATTTGACACAACACCCAAACTTACTGGCTTAATTGAAAGAGGGTCTCCTTGACTTTTGAGACACTCTCAAGTTATACATATGGGACACTACATTTTCACACAGATTATACTATTTCTGCCCTAGCGACAGTTTTGCAGAATACTTGATAAATATGACGACCGGACATTTGGATGAAGCTTTATTCATCGGAATCAACTGTTGGTGCTTATGTTCAGACAGTTTCTAGGATGCGGGAGCCTATGGGAACTTACAGATATTGCAACATCTCATTTAAAAAGATCTTATAACCTTGGATTCGGTGCATCTGCAGTTGTCAGGAATACACTTGCCAAGGCCAATATGCCACGAGAGCAACGAGTCTTCGAAGAGTTTGCCTTCTATAATGAGTCTCTTGCACAGGGAAGGCGAATCACAAAGAAATTTGAACTTAACGGACATTTCTATGCAGTCGATCCCACTACTATCGACCTCTGCATGTCCATCTTCCGCTGGACACACTTTTGCAGCACAAAGTCTGGCATCAAAGTCCATACCCAGATTGACATCATCACTGAGATACCTATATTCTACATAATCACAAATGCCAAAGTCGGCGACTACAAGGCTATGGACTAGATTGAATATGAATCCAATGCCTTGCATCTTCAACAGGGGGTATTTTGACCTCGCAAGACTTTTCAGAATACATCTCAGTGGAGCATTCTTTGTCATCAGGGATAAGGTAAAAGCGAAGATTGAAATTGTTGACGGAGAGGATATGCTTGACGAGGAGGACAGTGTGCTCCTCGACTAGACTAACCTGTGGCATGCCGACTAATTGGGCAAAGTCCGAAGTACTTAGTGGAGTCTGCTCAATAAGTCGTCCATCTGCACACAACTACTTTCCGTATTAGTATAATACTTGGAATAGATTTTTTTAGATACTATTTTGAAATGCTTCCTGTGTAGCAGATATTGCCATGTGGCAACATTTGCTACATCGTTATTGACTCTTTGGTTGTATTTTTGCAATCACAAAATTTTTAATAATCATTAATGACAAACGATATGGAAAATTTCAAATTAACTAACCTGCGAGAACTTTCCACGGAGGAACAACTTCAATTGAATGGTGGGGTCTATTCTACAGGATGTAATTGCAATGTTACTTGTAAATGTGAGGATGATACGCCGAAATCAACAGTGAACGACAATGCAAAGTCTGTTGGTAAAAAACTGTCTGAATCCTTAAGTTAATAAATCATTAGTAATATGGAAAGTTTTAAATTAAACAACCTGCGCAATCTTTCTACTGAAGAGCAGATGCGCTTGAAAGGGGGCTCAATGCCAGAAAATTGTAGTGCAAATTGTGGAACTTGCAGCTGCTATTGCAAATGTGATAACCAGAATCCCAGCAAGTCTGTTGGTGAAAGCAGTGCAGATTCGGGGTCAAAATCACAATCACAGAGAAAACAGGCTCAGGAAATGCAAAAAATGTAATTCATTTGCGTATGAAATCATTTATTTAGTCTTACCACTGACGCAATCTCTCCACCATGGAGCAGATGTGCCTGAAAGGTGGTAGTGGTGGTCTCTGAGAGAGTGTGTCCTGTTCATGTGGCGGATGCTCCGGTATGTGTGACAATCTTCTCAATCCTTCTGGATGCACGAATATCAATCTTGACAAAGTGATAATCGAATCCAAATATCAGCAGAAGTATCATGAGACAAAAAGGTACAGAGAGGATATGTTGGAACTGGTACTTCGATAGCGAAAGTTGTAAATAAATGCACCACTTCCATGCCATCTATCAGCGTGAGCAGGAAGACTGTGGCGCAGCCTGTCTTGCTATGATTACACGCTTCTATGGCTTCCATACATCAATGGAAGCCATAAAGGCATATTGTGGCAGTGCTAAGAACGGAATGTCTTTGTACAGACTTAACCGCGCGGCAGAACGAATCGGTTATTCAACACAAGCTGTACGGCTGAATGAAGAAGAATTATTGACACTTCCGGCTGAAGAATTCCCAATCATTGCACACTGGAAACAAAATCATTTTATTGTAGTCAGAAAGGCTACACCTCATCATATTTATGTGGCAGACCCTGCCATGGGCAAAATTCGTTATACCCACAATGAATTTTTCGAAGGTTTTCTGTCTTCTGACAGCTTCGACGGCTTTGCTTTGCTGCTGAAGCCGGAGAATATCGATACCAACCTGACTGCACCGAAAAAAATCACGAATTACCCCTGCAGAAGTATCTCAATCCCCGAAGGAAACAAATACTATATGCAGCATTCATACTTGCTCTTCTCTCGGGCATTGGTCTCGTTTCCCCTTTTCTCACCAAAGCCATAGTTGACAATGGTATAGCAGAAAAGAATGTCAGCCTTTTGGCTGTCATCCTCTGTGCCACTTTGTCTTTGGCTGTTGGACGGTCTTTTTTCAGTTTTCTGCAATCCAAGATTACGCTTGTCGCGGGATCTCTTATCGACATCGATTTGGCCAATGACCTGTTACGCAAATTTTCGGCATTGTCGATGAGCTTCTTTTCGGCTCATAAAGTGGGTGATATGATTCAACGTGTTTCCGATGTTTCTCGTGTGGGCGATTATTTCTCTTCAAGCTTGTCCGAAAGTGTATTGTCGTTCGTGATGTTTTGCATCTATGCAGGAATTTTATTGCACCTATACCCATTGCTTTTCGGTGTCTTTATGTGTGGAGCCGTCCTGTATGTGCTGTATGTGCTGCTTTTTATGCGCCGACGAAAGATATTGGACTACGAGTTTTTCAATATCGCTTCGAAATTACAGGAGGAGTTGATGCAATTCCTTCGCGGAATGACAGAGCTGAAACTGGCAGGTGCAACCGATTCCCGCCTCGGAATATGGCGAAACGTTCGGCATGACATGTTGGACGTAAGTCGCAGAAGCCTAATGCTATCGCAAAAACAAGAACTGGGCAGCGTCTTTATCTTCCAAGTTGTTGATGCCGTCTCAGTGTTTCTCATGGCAAAAGCCGTCATTGAAGGGTACACCACTATAGGTTCCATGATGGCTGTTCAATACATTATCGGCAGTATGGAAAGCCCGCTTCATATTGTCACAGGGTTTATACGAGAAACACAGAGTATGAGAATTGCACTTTCCCGCATCAACTATATTGCATCAGCCGAGCCAGAACGAGAAGGTGGTAAGGCAATGTCTACCGAGAACATAGTGCCTGCCATTCAAATTAGCAATGTGACATTCACATACGATTTTGATTCAGTGCGACCAGCTTTGCAAGGCCTAAACGCCATTATTCCTGCGGGTAAAACTACAGCTTTAGTTGGCATGAGCGGTAGTGGCAAAACAACCCTTATCAAACTATTGTTGGGCTTCTACACTCCTGACACGGGAGATATACAAATCAATGGGACCTCATTGTCCGAACTGGATCTGTCCGAGTGGCGAAAAATAATTGGCTCTGTAATGCAGGACGGATATATTTTTTCAGACACAATTATCAACAATATAGCTTTGGGAGACGACAAACCATCTATTGAACGCGCAAAAAACGCTCTGCGTGTTGCATGTGCCGATTTTGTATTCAAGTTACCTTTAGGGATGCGTACCATTATCGGTGCAGAAGGTATGTCTTTGAGTTCGGGTCAGCGGCAACGTATACTATTGGCACGAGCCATTTACAAACGGCCAGTAGTGTTTTTCTTGGACGAGGCCACAAATGCTCTGGATGCTATCAATGAACGAAGGATTTACGACAATCTCCATGCCGAACTGCGAGGGAAAACGGTGGTGGTTGCCGCTCACCGCTTGAGTACCATCAGCAACGCTGACCAAATATTAGTGTTCGACAACGGAAGGATTGTGGAAAGAGGCACTCATAATGAACTTATAAAAAGGAATGGAAAATATTCAGAATTGGTACACAACCAGCGATTCAATTAACAACAAACAAATACATCAAATATGATAACCGAACAAAACATACTATCTTTTTTCAGAGAAAACTATCCCTTAGTCAAGATAATAGACTATGACACTGAGAGCAAATTATTTTACGATGCACGATCCAATATGGTTTTTGTAGTTGATAACAATGATTTGCCTGTTGTGGCAGAATATTTGAAAAGTCATGACAAAATATGCCTGCATAGTCAGTTCCTCAATTTGCCGGACATTGACGGAGTAATAGAGCGTATCGATAGTCTACAGAACAAAGGCGTATTGCTGCCAGGTCCTGTAGATAGGCTTATAAGCACTGAGCCGAAAGATGTTCAAGATCGCATTGACTACTATATGGAGAACATCCTAATGCGTAAATATGTTCTTGAAACCACCCAACAGTGCAACTTCAGGTGCCACTATTGCCACAATACACTCGAACCATTTTTTCGGCATCACACGAAGAAACAGATGACCTTCCCTGTGGCAAAAGCAGCCGTTGATTTTTACAAGAAACTGTATCTAAGATTCTTTAGGAAGCTTCCTGATGATAAAAAGGCACTGCTGCTCAAACATTATCAGCCTTTTATCGGTTTCTATGGCGGAGAACCCTCCCTTAACTGGAAATTAGTGGAAGATACAGTGAATTACTATCTCGCCCTTGATTGGGCTGACGATGGAATCAGTCGTGATTTGCTGTCGTTCTCGGTGAACACGAATCTTTATATTCTCAATGACGAGATGATGTCGTTCATCATGAAATATAGACCAATGTTGTTCATATCATTGGACGGACCAAAAGAAGACAACGACCGCAACCGCGTGACTGCCGACGGCAAAGGAACCTTTGATCGCGTTTTTGCCAACATCAACAGGATAAAATATGCTGACCCCGATTATTTCAAAGAAAAGGTTCTTCTGCTTTGTGTCGAGGCCGAGGGCAACAATACTGCGGCTGTACATAGGTTGCTTGATTCCTTCGGTTGTCCTGTGGATTATATGAGTGAGCAGCCTTACGGATGCTTGGTGCGGGACCCTGAAGGTGAGATACGTTGGTACGACGAGCACGAAGTTGAGATGATTGATAAGAAGCTGGCTAATTATAAGAGGCGGCTTGCCGAGAACGACAAAGATGCAATGGACGAGTTCTCCTCACTGTATTTCCTTGACGGCGTTGTGTCCGACACCCCATTCATGAAAAAAACGCTATCTGTCAACCTGACCTGCCCATTGGGTGTGGACAACATCATGATTGATGTTGATGGAGGAATGCACATATGCCACAAAACCGACGGATCACTTCCTCTCGGAAACGTGTGTAATGGTAGTTATGACATGCAAAAGATGTTCGAAGCTTACAAAAGCTATGGGGAGACAACCAACTGCAAGGAATGCAGAAACTGCTGGGCAATGAATATGTGCAGTTATTGCGCAGCTCTTCGACTTGTCGGTGGCAAGTGGAAGAACCCGAGGGTGTCGGAGTGCGACTTGCAGCGCCGCCGTGCAGAGTATCAACTCAAACTGTTTGTGGCGCTATACAAACTCGACCCCGATTTCATGCCAAAACTAATGGGCCGGAAACACAATTTAGAACATTACAAATCCATCGTTGATTATAACGAGTTTGTCCAATATGTTGAAAAATAATGTTATTTATATGAAAAGATTTATCCTATCATTGTTTTTTTGCTTTGCATCAGTAGTATTTGTCTCTGCACAGGAACATGATTCTTGGGTAGGAGAGTGGACATCGGAGGCATATTCAGATATTGATTGGGAAGCCTCACGCGCTACAGAAGAGGTTGTTAAAGCTTATTATCGAATTATTATTCGTATCACAAAGAACGGAGACCAATACAGCGTTAGGGGGAAAACAATAAAGCTTAGCGACCCTAATTATACGAATTATCATACTCGATATACTATTACCAAAATAGATAATAACACCATGTGGTTGCAGCAATACTTGTCAAAACAGCCATTCTATGTGAATGGTGAAATTGACGAATACAGCGATATTACAAAGTATTCCAAACTGACAATTGAGAATGGGGGATTGCATTATGTTTTTTATAGTATCCACTCCGTAAATTATGATAGAAATATGAGATACAGGAGTACGGACGATTTTGATTACTCAAATGAAGACCATATGTTGTATAATGACAATTGGTAATATAATTCTGTAGATAATCCGAGAAAGAATATATAAGTTGGCCTAATGACCGATTGGGGTTAAATAGCTACATGACAGAAACTATTACTTTATGTTTATACCCATCCCGTGCTATCATGGCGGCAGAATATTTGTCACCAAAAAATGATGCCTGTTCATACCAATGATAGGCTTTTCTTGGATTTCGGATACAACCTTTACCATCTCGGTAGTTGTCAGCTAGTTTTGTCATGGCTAATACGTTCCCTATCTCAGCGGCTTTTTGATATAGTTTGTTTGCTTTTCGATATTTGTGTTGGAACTCGAGTTCCTTCGCTTTACGGAAAATCTCCATGGAATTCTCTTCTGGTTCTTCTACATAATCAAAACTTTTTAATCGAAAAGAAGCGTCTTTACCTGTGCAGAAACATCCAATAATAGCTTTCGTACCATATCCATTATCCACACGAAACACAAAGTAGTTGTTTTCTTTAGGTAATCTTATGACCAGTGCATATTCAAAATCGCTTACCCTGTAATTGGAACGCATAGGTGTATTAAAGAAATCGTCAGAAATGTTTGTAGGATATGTTTCAAATGAATCTTTCATAAAGGTGATTGTACGTCCAGGGCCAACTGGCAACTCTATATAAAGAGTAACGCTGTCTTGGGCAAAGATGTTAGGTGTTATAGAGAAAAATGATAAGGTTATTGCTAGTGTTGTTAATAATTTCTTCATTTTTTAAAGGTTTGATTATGGAATCTTATTGTCAACTATTATTATGAAATAATATTATAATTGATTTCTAAGTGACTTACAGAAGGTGATATAATAGCGAAATCATAGTTATACAGTAGTACACTTGTTTTCATTTAGATTGTTTATTGAATTTAATGGCTCTTTACCAGTCGCTGGCATTTTTATATAATGTAAAGCTCTCGATACCATACCTATGGGTGTATAGTTCCTTTCCTTGTTTATTAAATTCCTTTTGAATATAATAAGTACTAGCCTGCAATACTCCATGGTTGTAAACTAGTGTGCAGTAATATTCAATTACGGTTATAATACCTTCGTATTCATATCTATTAATTTCAGAATGCCACTTAAGAGCATTTTCGTCACATTGAGTTACTGTACATTCCCAATAGTTATATTCGTTTTCACAGGGGTATTGCTTCTTTACACGCACGTTTGTATATCCATCTACTGTCTCTATTCTATATACATCTTTTCCAGTACCTCTACTCACAGATGTTGTGTAATCTTGAGGTGCGCACACTCCATTGTAGTTATGATACCAGTCTCCATCATATTGATTTATATTAACTTGTGCAACTGCTGTTGAGATGCATATAAGAAGTAGGTGTCCAATTATGATTATTTCTTTCATTGCCTTGTTTTGCAAATAAGTTGACATAGTTATCGGCTACATTATTTGAATTGATCTGATTTCAATTTGAAAAAGTTTTAATATGCAATTATCAATTGCCAGGATGCACATAAATCTCACCCCTTTTTTGCAAATCCATCTACTGCGTCATGCTCACTATCGATTTGTGCCATAGCTAAATTCTCAATTAGTGTTTTTTCATCTATTTGTTGCTTATTTGTTGAATAATAAATATTCAAAACATCCAACCAATACGGGCACCAAAGGAGTGCCCTTTTAAAACACTGGGTTGATTTGAGAACACTTGAGATTCAAACATCCAATTTATAAATGATATCATATAATTGTTTGTGTGATTGAATTCATAGTAGCCATTAATAAAGAGGTTGTTACCCAAGAAACATGTTAATCCTGCATTGAGACTTCCTGTAATATAGTATGTGTCGCTATAGTTTTTTAGTTTGGTGAATTTCATAGCATCCCATCCACAACTAACTTCGATATGGTCGGATAATGGAATGTGCCATTGTGCTGCTGATAGAGAAATAAGCATGAAAGGAAGCAATGCAGGATTACCACCTTCTCCACGCATGGTTTCGATGAAGATACCGGGAGCAAATAAAAAAATACCGCAGGGACTGAATGAAAAGTAGTCGGAACCCATAGTAACCCCGATTCTTGAACCAAAAAAACTATACAGTATTTCTGCATGTATAGAAGCAACATGGTATGTTCCTGTTGGATGTTGTAGTTGTTGATAACCTCCGAAGATATAGAAGTCATTATAGGAGTCGTGATATGTCGGCCTATCATACTGCCCCATTGTGGGAATGGTGACAAATAATAGTCCTATTGTCAGAATGATTTTTGTTAAACTTTTCATGGTTAAAGTAATTTTCTGAACAGTAGGTATACTACTATAGTTGATTATTTATTTTTATCATTTTTTTTGAAGCCCACTTTATCGGTTTCTCCAGTTTGTTAGTTTCTGCAAAGGTTATTAGCATTGTTAATTCCGGTTGCTAATCTCCTATTTTTTCTTATTGTTCTCGATGGCCTCTCTAGCGGCTTGGTCAAGAAGAACCTGTTTTTTTCTCTCTTCTTCTATTACTTTTTGTGCCTTTTCTTGTAAAGCAACTCCTCGGGCAATATGCGCAGCACCAGCAGCCTTAGCATTATCATCCATCATTTCTTTGCCCATTCTTATAATATCTTCGGCTTTGAATAATTCATCTTGAGCAGCCTTAATAGCAGCTTTGATTTCAGCTGACTGTCGTTCATAAATGGATTTTTGTAAAGGTGTTAGTTTGGCTAATTCGCTGGGGCTCAATTGAGCCATCGCTGAATAGAAGCCTAAAAACAAAGCGATAATGAGCAATGTAAACTTTTTCATTTTATATTTATTTAGTGTTTTTGATATAATTCAATGCAAAAGTAGTTTTTTTGTTCCAATTGAAAAGTAGCGTACTGTGCTACGTAGCAATGTCTGCTACATAGAGAGCATATCCGAATAGTACCTAAAGAGGTCTTTCCCAAGTATTTTGCTGATGCGGAAGAGTTGCTGCGTGTCAATGGATGACTTATTGAACAGGCGTTGCAAAGTGCTTCTATCTATGCTCATTTGGTCAGCAAGCCATTGATTTGTTCGTCCTTGACGACGTAATTCGTCGCGAATAATGTAACCTATGTGTAACTGCATAGTGGTTGATGTTATTTGTAGATTCAAAAGGCAATAAAAAGCCGTGAACTATTTCTGTTCAGTACTGAGGTTCTCGACTACCTATTCCTACGAACAAGAAAGCTCACGGTATCGTGAGCGTTTCTCTCTTCTTGTGCAGGAATAGTTGAAATTGTCGAGATTTCAGTACTACCAAAGAAAAGCGAATACGCCTTAATATGTATTTTTATATTCTATCTTTTTACATAAATCTGTTTATTTTAGATTATTTTGCAAAGTTACGAATAATATCTGAAATAGCAGATAATAAATTGCAATAATAGTGCAACCTGATGTTATTCAGGTTATAAAATTAATATCAACTTGCTGTGTATGGCGGAATAATAATCATCTTCCATGCTCAATGTAGGGCATGGGAGAGTAGCGGAGGACTTTCTGTTCAAAAAAGTGGGTGATAATAACTTCACCATAGGGTCAGCATGACAAGTCAGGCCGTATGGCATGATTGGAACAACAGGAACTGCAGCGCTTGGTGTGACTTTTTCCTGGTTTTGGTTGACAGGGGTGCGGTTGATTGCTTTTTGTCCTTGGGGCCATAAACTATCGCTTGCCCTCAACGGTATATTCCAATATCGTAAAGACGTTCCAGCCGCCTTTCCCGTTGGTCTCGCCAATCTCCAATCGAATGAATCTCTGTTTGGCTGTGGGCTTGAAGGTAGTGGTGTATCGGTTGCCTTCTTGCTTCCATTCGGTCTGGGGCTGGGAGAAAGGACGGTAGTTTGCATCGGTGGTTTCCACCACGATGCGGTAGCTTTTGCCAATTTGTAGTGTGCGGCTGAGGGGGAACTCCAACAGCTTCATCTTGCCCAACGCCTGCTGGGGCACGTCATAGCTTTTGGGCATCTTGGCACCTTTGTGGGCAAGGCAGTAGGCCAGGGTGCTGTCGGCATTCAGTCCCCATTCTCCCATTGAGGGCCAAAAGATGGGAAGCCGTTGGTATTGCTCCTGGCTGATAGGGGAGGGGAGTAGCTGGTCGTCAGCTTCTTTTGGAAAATGGGTGAAGATGTTCCATTTCGGGTCGATGTCAAACCAAAACGACCGGTACTGGTGCTTGTATTGTTTTGTGCCTTTCTGTCCGGTGATTACCTCACCTGAGCCCCAGGTTGCATCCAGCAGAATCCATCCCTTCTCGGTCTTCACCTTCACCCAGGCGTGCGGACCTGTACCATTGGCAAAACTGAGGGTCTTGGCCATGCCGTTAATTTCTTCTGCCTGTAGGCCACAGCCTTGGGCCAGCTTGATGTAGAGCTGACAGTAGCCGCTGCAGATGCCGCGTCGTTGACTCCAGCAGGTATTGGCATCGCCGATGTCTTTCCCCATATCGTAGGCAATGTTCTGGCACACCCAGTCGTAGATGGCGCGAGCCTTCTGGTAGTCGGTGTTGCAGCCCTCAACAATGGGTGCGACACGTACCTTCCATAGGGCTGCCTCTTCATCGTTTTGATGGGTGGGACCTTGGGAGGACAGGTCTTTGGATGTCTGTGAGGCCGTCGGCTGGGTGTGACTCTTTTGGACCTTGGAGGTCTTGGATTGTCGGGGTTGACCTTTTGACGTTTGAGGATGGGACGACTGGGCCATCGTACTCACCGAGAGCAACAAGCTCACGGTCAGTAATGGCATTAGCAGTAAAGCACTTCGACGTTTCATGCCCTTATAACGGAAAAATGGTCAGGATAGTATAGCACGTTTAATATTTGACCACGCATTGGATTATCTGCTGTCAGCTGTCTTTGGAGTTTCAGGTCTGTCTAATCAGCAAGAAACGAGGGGCGTGAGAGGAAGGAGGATGTTGTTGAGGGTGGCGTAGTGTTAAATTTTGGAAATTATGTTGTTTATTTTGAAAAAAGGTGTATCTTTGCAAAATGTTTCGACTAGGGTCGATACAGGTACATATTAAAGATTTTTTAAATACTATTCAACATGAAAAGCATCGCAATACTTTGTGGCGGCGGTCCCGCTCCTGGAATGAACACTGTGATAGCCTCTGTGGCTAAGACTTTTTTGCGCGACGGTTATCGCGTCATTGGTCTGCATGGCGGCTATAGTTCGCTTTTTACCGAGAATCCCCGTATGCAGGATTTGGACTTCATAGTGGCTGACGAAATCTTCAACCGTGGCGGCAGCCTGCTGAAGATGAGCCGTTTTAAACCCACCGACGAGGACTTTGAAAAACGTTTCAACCTATCCCTTTTCACCGACAACGGCATCAAGCTGTTAGTGACAGTGGGAGGCGACGACACCGCCTCGACGGCCAACCGCATCGCCAAGTTCTTGGAGAGCAAGCATTATCCCATCGCCAACATTCACGTTCCGAAGACTATCGACAACGACCTGCCGTTGCCCAACAGCTCGCCCACCTTTGGCTATAACAGTGCCAAGTCGCAGGGCTCGGTGATATGCAGCGCGGTGATGGAAGATGCCCGCACTTCTGAAAACTGGTTTGTGGTCTCCGCCATGGGCCGAAGCGCTGGACATCTGGCTTTGGGCATTGCCGGAGCCTGCCATTATCCAATGGTCATCATCCCCGAGTTTTTCAACAAGACCGAGATTACCGTTGATAAAATCATCAACATGGTGGTTTCCTGTATTGTCAAACGTAAGATAATGGGCATCAACTATGGTGCTGCCATGATTTCCGAAGGGGTGTTCCACAGCCTCTCTGATGAGGAAATCAAAAACAGCGGCGTCCATTTCAGCTATGACGAGCACGGCCATCCCGAATTGGGCAAAGTCTCCAAAGCCCATATCTTCAACGATATGCTCGACCGGAAGATGAGCCAACTAAAACTGAAAGTGAAATCGCGTCCTGTGGAGGTGGGTTATGAAATTCGCTGCCATGCGCCTATCGCCTTCGACCTCACCTACTGCTCGCTGATGGGCATGGGCGTTCACACCCTCTTTGGGCAGGGCTGCACGGGCTGCATGGTCTATGTGGACCAGCAGGGCAATGTGTCGCCTCTCTATCTGAAAGACTTGCAAGATCCCGCCACGGGCAAAATTCCACCCAGACTGGTGAACGTCAACTCCAACAAGGTGATGTCGTATGTGAACGATATCATGGACTATATCACGCCCGCCGACTACGAGGCCGCTCGCAAGTATCTGCCCAACCCCGAGGAGTACGACTTCAAGAAAATCCTCAATTGGGATTAAAGACCGACGATGCACCCCGCTTGCGTCGGACTGCGTTTTTGCTGAAAAAGAACCAAGCTGCCGCACAACGATGTGGCAGCTTTTGGATAAGGGAAGGTGGCATTTCGACGTTCAGGGCAGGCAAAACGTTTTTTATTGACTCTGAATGAATAGGAATATGAAAAGAGCATTTCTTCTACTCATTGCCTTGTTGATGGCGGTGGGCTTGTGGGCCCAGCAGCCAGGCAACGTGGTGATTCTGTTTGAAAACGATGTGCATTGTGCCATAGAGGGTTACCCCGTCTTGGCAGGACTGCGCGACAGCCTTCAGAAGAAGGGCTGCGCGGTGGCTGTTGTCTCGGCAGGCGACTTCTCTTTTGGCGGTCCCATCGGAGCCGCCTCGAAGGGCGAATATGTGGTGCGGATGATGAACGCCGTGGGCTATGATGCCGCCACCTTGGGCAACCATGAGTTTGACTACGGCATGGGGCAGCTGCGTGAGCTGGAGAAACAGCTCAAGGCTCCCATGCTTTGCTGCAATTTACGACAGCATGCGCTGCCCGAGGCGTTTAATTTCCTTCCCTTTGTCATCCGCGACTACAATGGCGTTCGGGTGGCCTTTGTGGGCGTGACCACCCCCACGACGCTCTACACCTCGTTGCCCACTGCATTCCAGGATGCAAAGGGCCAGTACTTATACCATTTCTGTGCTACAAATCTGGCAGCCTGCGTGCAGCAGTCGGTCGACATGGTGCGGGCTGCAGGTGCCCAAGCGGTAGTGCTGCTGTCTCATCTGGGCGATAGCGACGGTGAGCCCACCTCGGTGGAGGTGATGAAGCAGGTACGGGGCGTTGACCTGGTGCTGGACGGTCATGACCATCATGTCATCCCGCAGCGCACAATAGTGGACAAGGATGGCGACAAGCTGCTCTTGGCCTCGACAGGAACCCAGTTCCAGTATATCGGTATGGCGGTGCTTTCTGACGAAATCAGCACCCGATTGGTGCCGGTGGACAGTCTGCTTAAGGTGGGTTGCATCAATGCCGCCGTGGCCGACACCCTACGTGTGGTGAAAGAGAGCTTTGAGGCCCTGGGCAGCCGCGTGATTGGTAGCACCCGTCACGACCTGATTGCCGAAGAGGGCGACATCCGTGTGGTGCGTCTGCGCGAGACCAACTTGGGCGACTTGGTGGCCGATGCCTTCCGCCATGCCATGAACACCGATGTCGGCTGGGCCAACGGCGGCGGCGTGAGGGCCAACATCCCTATGGGCGAGATAACGCACAACCAGCTCTTTGCCGTCTGTCCCTACGTCAACCACATTGTGGCCATCCGCACCACAGGGCAGGATCTGCTCAATGCGTTGGAGACTGCCGTGCGCGAATATCCCAAAGCCGAAGGCTGCTTTGCGCAGGTGAGCGGTGTCTCGTTCGACATCGACCCCACTATCCCTTCGGGCGTGATGCTGGACCAGAATGGCCGGTTCCTACGCGTGGAGGGAGCCTACCGCGTGAGCAACGTGCGAGTGGGCGGCAAGCCGCTGGAGCTCGAAGACAGCTACACCATTGCCGGCAGCGAGTATGCCTTAATCAATGGTGGCGATGCCATCTATTTCCCCCACAAAGAGGTGTTGGGCAGGGCCGATGGGACCGACTTGGAACTGGTGGAGCAGTTTATCTCCCAGCAATTGGGGGGCGTGGTGACGGCTCCCTACGACAAGCCACAAGGTAGAATAAACTTCAAGTAAGCCCCTACAAACTGCACGTTGAGGCTAATGGGCCGAAACATTAACGTTGCAAAGTCGAGCGCAGAGCCGAACTCGTTCGAGCTATGCCGAGACGCAGCAACGTCTCGAAGAAACCCCACACAAGCTACGCAGTGTGGGGTCAACGAAAACCCCACTACTCAGCGTCCCGGAGGGACGCGACAATGAGAAAGGTTGGAAAAAGCAGTCATACTTTATACTAGAGCTAAAACAATCCGAAATAATAACGTTGCAAAGTCGAGCGCAGAGCCGAACTCGTTCGAGCTATGCCGAGACGCAGCAACGTCTCGAAGAAACGACCAAGCGGCTAATCGGGCTCTCCGCAACGTCGTTGAAAAAAAAAGTTATTTTTGAGCCTTACGAACAACAAAACAATCAATGAAAATGAAAAAGATTGCAACTCTTCTTCTCATGGCTGTAATTGGCTTTGGTGCCATGGCCGACAATTTTAGATTGCTGGAAGACGAAGATGGCGACAGTCCCTCTTTTGTCGAACGTTCAACCCTGTCGTTCTATTGGGGATTCAACAGCTGGGGCAGCACCCCGTTTAGCGGTTTGATGGGCGAAGATCTGGCCGGCAACAGCGTCCGCACTTCTTTCTCAAGCTATCAGCTGAACTTTTCTTACAACATTATTGATGTCAAACAGTTCAATGCGGGTATCGGACTGGGATATGAGTCGGATATCTATAAGTTTAAGAATCCTTATGTCAATTTCTTAGATAATACATTCCAGGTGGCTACACCTGCCACCGAGGGCGACTGGAGCTCTCGTTTTGTCACCCGTTATGTGCAGGTCCCCATTCATTTGGGTTGGGCCTCGAAGAATGGCAACTACGAGGTGGTTCTTTCTGCCATCCCTGCCATTGGCTACACCAACAACCATACCGGCCTCAAGCACGAGTTGAAACTGAAAGGACCCAACGAATTGGAACAAACCAACCTCAAGAACCAGTTGCTGCCCTACAAGCTCGACGTGCGGCTTGAGTTCAGAGTCTATGGCTTTGGCATCTTCATGCAGGTTTCCACCTTCAAGGTCATGAAGGATGGCTATACCGACTTGTTCCCAATTAAGTTCGGCTTCAGAATCTGATAGGTTATCCCTATATTGGTTGCTATAGAGCGTCCTTGATAAAAATGAGGACGCTCTTTTTGCTTCTATTTGGGTTGATAGAGGCCTTCTTTACTTATTAACACCAATCGTTGGATATTTTTTTTGATGACGGGTAGATTGGGGAGGAAAATAGTTGTACTTTTGCAGAACGAAATAATGTATCTATATGTATAATACTTTCCGACATGGCATATTAACAAGGTTGAGCGCTATCTGCTTGATAATGTTTCTTATGGCGGCTCCTGCCCAAGCGCAGACCAAGAAGCAGCTGGAGCGTGACAAGGCAAAAATTGAGCGCGAAATAGCACGCCTCTCTACCCAGCTGAACAATGCCAAGAAGTCAACCAAGGCCTCGGCCAACCAGATAAACCTCATTAAAAAGCGCATCAACGAGCGCAACAACCTCATTAATAACATCAACAAACAAATGGGGATGTTAGACCGTCAAATTACTAAAACGGAGGATTCGTTGCGTGTGGTGAGGGGTCAGATCGACAGCATGAAAAATGAATATGCCAAAGTGGTGCGTACCCTTTATGGCTTGCGTCAGAACCTTAACTCCACCACGTTGGTATTAGACAATGAGGCCTATAATTATAGTTACCTAAAGTTGAAATACTTCAACGAGTATTCCCGTTACCGCAAGCACCAAGCAACGGCCATTCGTCGCAGGGAGGTGCAGTTCCAGGACATGAGTCTCGACCTGCAGCGCCAACGAAAAGAAAAGTCCTCGTTGCTTAGTCAGGAGAAAAAACAGAAAGATGCCCTCGCGCGCGAGCAGAACCAACAACAGCAAAAACTCCAGAAGAGTCAGCAGGATGAGAAAAGCCTGAAGCAACAGATTGCCAAAAAAGAAAAACAAAAACAGCAGTTGCAGAACCAAATACAGCAACTCATCAATGCCGAGGTTTCCAAGACAGCCAGCGCATCCACAGGCAGCTCCTCATCCGGCAAGGGCAGCACCAAGACCAGCACCACCGAGAAAAGTGGCGGCAAAGTCTATAGCGATGCGGCTTCGGCCGATTTCGTGCAGAACAAAGGACGCCTTGCATGGCCTGTCTATTACCGCTCCGTTTCGAGGGAATATGGTTTGTACACACATTCTTCGGGTGGACAAAACCGCAACTATGGCATCGACTTGAACTGTGCTGCAGGAGCCACGGTGAGTGCCGTCTTCAACGGCACCGTGGCCCGCGTCTTCACGGCACCCAACGGCAGCAAGGGCGTTATTATTCGTCACGGTTCCTACATGACCGTCTATGCTGGCTTGGGCACCGTTTCGGTGAGTCAGGGCACAAAGGTCACCACCCGTCAGGCCATTGGCACGGTCTACAGTAGCGGCGAAGAAACCTCCGAGTTTAGTTTCCAAGTGTGGTGCGGCCACGATTCTCTCAACCCACGCCACTGGCTCAAGTGAAATTTGTGATAGTTGAAAGTTGATAGTTTAGAGTTGATAGTTTAGAGTTGATAGTTTAGAGTTAAAAGTTGATAGTTTAGAGTTATTAATTGTTATTATTTTTTTGATTGAATATGATGAAAAAGTCCACGCTATTATTGATGGTTTTGTTGTTGCTAGGCACTCTGTGCCAGGGACAGGTACACGGCATGAAGAAATCCTTGCGCAAGGTCAAGAATACCCCCGCCATGGCAAAGAAAAACTATCATGCCCGCCTGGGTACCCTCTGGGTGGACTCCGTTATGAAGGACATGTCCTTGAGCCAGAAAGTGGCCCAGCTGATGGTGATACGCGTGCCGTTGAACCTCAGTGGCAAGGAACAGCGCGACTTCGAACAAATCATTCGCGAGACAGAGGTGGGCGGTGTGTGCTTTTTCGTGGGTACGGCCGCAAAAACACTCCCGCTCATTAAACGATTCCAATATGTCAGCAAGGTGCCCCTGCTGGTCTGCATCGATGCCGAATGGGGACTGGGCATGCGTTTACAGGACTGCTATGCTTTCCCCAAGAATATCGAATTTGGCATGCTGCCCCACGAAATGGACACTCTGCTCTTTGACATGGGTAGGGAAATCGGGTTGCAATGCAAGAGGATGGGCATCCATGTCAATTTTGCCCCCGTAGTGGATGTCAACAGTAATCCCGACAATCCTGTCATAGGTCCCCGATCCTTTAGTGCCGACCCCAAACGGGTGGCACAATTGGGCATCCAGTATATGAAAGGCTTGCAAAGTGTGGGCGTGATGGCCGTGGCAAAACATTTCCCCGGCCATGGCGACACCAAGACCGACAGCCATTTCGATTTGCCCATCATCAACCACACCCGCCAGTATATGGACACCGTAGACCTCTATCCCTTTCAACAGCTGATTGATGCTGGTGTGGAGGGCGTGATGACTGCCCATCTGCAGGTGAATGCCTACGAAAAAGAGCCCAACCACCCCTCTTCACTCTCCATCCATCTGGTTAGCGAACTGCTGCGTAAGCGCATGAAGTTCAACGGTATGGTTATTACCGATGGTTTGGATATGAAAGGTGTGACCAAATATTATAAAGACGGAGAAGGCGAGTTGGCCGCTTTGCTGGCAGGCAGCGACATCCTGCTACTGCCTCCCGACGTGCCCCAAGCCATTCGTCGTATCTGCGAGGCGGCGGAGACCGACGCTGATTTGCGACAACTGATAGAGATGCGTTGCCGTCGAGTGCTGAGAGAGAAATATGAGCATGGCTGTGCCAATCTGCAACCTGACAGTTGGCGTGTGCCTAACGATGAGGATAATGCCCGCTGTGAGGCCATCGTGCGTTCGCTGCAACTTGCCACAGAGGGTGTGATTGATAGCATTGCCAATGACGGCATTGTCAAGGGTGCCTACCCCGGCTGTCAGGTGCTGGCCATGAAGGATGGCAAGATGCTGTATAGAAAAGCCTATGGCCACTTGACCTACGACCCCAATTCGCCTCAAGTGACCATGAATACCGTTTATGACCTTGCCTCCGTAACCAAAATGATGGCCACCACCCTGGCCATGATGAAGTTGGTGGAGACGGGCAAGGTGCATTTAGACGACCCCTTGAGCAAGTACCTCCCTTATCTCAAACACACCGACAAGTCCAAGATTACCATCCGACAGACCATGAGCCACATGGCCCGTCTCAAATCTTTTGACCTCTTTTGGAAGACTGCTAAGGATGCCGATGACCCGCGCGAGCATGTCATGCAGCAGGTGGTGGCTTCGCCTTTAAATAGCACCTCCGAGTATGTCTATAGCGACCTGGGTTTCATCCTCTTGGGCGACCTGGTGCAGAACGTATCCGGTCAACGGTTAGACATCTTCGTACACACCCATTTCTATTCTCCCATGGGACTCTGTCACACCTTCTTTAACCCCACAGAGCACGGAATCGACAGCCTCCTTATCGCACCTACCGAATTCGACACCCATTACCGAAACAAGCTGGTGCAGGGTGTTGTGCACGACGAGAATGCTTATGCCATGGGGGGTGTATCTGGGCATGCTGGACTTTTCAGTACTGCCGACGACCTGGCCAGAATCTTGCAGATGCTGCTCAACGGTGGCACTTATGATGGCCGTCGATATCTCAAGGCTGAGACCATTGACCTCTTTAACACAAGATACTACCAAAAACAGGGCTGTCGGCGGGCACTCGGCTTCGACAAACCGCTTTTGAAAGGCACCGGAGGAAGTGCCTGCGATGAAGCCCCGCAGCAGAGCTACGGCCACACAGGTTTCACCGGTACCATGGTGTGGGTCGACCCCGAGAACAACATGTTTTATATATTCCTCTCCAACCGTGTCTATCCTAACCCCAAAACCAACAAGCTGGCCAGCATGAATATACGCACCCAGATTCAGAGTGAGCTTTATCATGCCGTGTCGGAGAAAAGCCAAGAAAAAAGAGCTGGTGTGGCTGGGTTTGGCAACTGATTGGCATAAAGTGTGTCGGTTAAAATAAGAAAGTATAGGTGTCAATGAATTTGTATCTCCTCATATATAAGACCCTTTTCCCAACCCGCTACTGCGATTATTTGCAGCGGGCTGGGGGCAACCATGATAAACTCAAAGAGACCCTGCTCCACAAAACCTATTATGAGGAATATGACCGCTATGATTTTATCCACAAAGATGATGCCGAGCGGCGCGCCTATATTACTGACCATTATCGCAATAAAGTCTGCAAGCGCATCAACAACGACAAAGAGCAGGCTTTGATTATGAATAAGTATCGCACGGCCCTCTTGTTGAAAGATTATTACGGCCGACAATTTATGCAGGTGAATGCCGAACAAGACCGAGCCGCCTTTGTCTCCTTCGGACTCAACGAGGGTGCGCTGGTTGCCAAGCCTGTCAGCGATTGCGGTGGCAGGGGAGTGCGACTCCTAACGGCTGAGGATGACGAGCATTGGGGGCTCCTCTTTAATGAACTCTTAGCCCATGGAAGACCTTTTATTGTTGAGCAGCGCATCCAGCAACACCCTTTTATGTCACGCTACAACTCCTCTTCGGTTAACACCATTCGCATCAACACTTTCCAACATAAAGGCACCGTACACCGATTCACCTCCATCATCAAGACAGGACGTTCAGGCTCCTTTGTCGACAATGGAGCTCAGGGAGGCGTGATGGCGCTTGTCGACTCCGACACGGGTGTCATCGTCACAGATGCCATCGACGACATGGGTCATGCCTTCACCCATCATCCCGACAGCGGCATACTTTTCCGTGGAGAGCAGGTACCCCGTTGGGACGAGCTGATACAGGTAACCACAGCCATGGCCCTCCTGTTGCCAAAACTCACCTTTGTGGGATGGGACATGGCCCTGACCCCGCAGGGCTGGGTAGTTGTAGAAGGCAACAAAGGCGAATTCTTTGCCGAACAAATCGTGCTGAAGCGAGGATTAAAAAAAGAGTTCGACCAATACTGCTTTCCATCCTCGCCATGGCAACAACCAAAAATATATTATTAATCATATAAAGATAAAATGTATTCATTATATTCAGACTTTAAAAGACAGCTCTAAACTTTAAACTGACAATCAACTCTAAACTTTATTCTAAAAACTATCAACCATGAAAGCCTTATACTATACCCTCTGCTATATCCTCTATCCCTTCTCGTTCCTCTTCGTTAGGAATAAACGCAAATATGCCTTTGGCAGTTTTGCTGGAGCATTTAACGACAATGCCAAGTACTTGTTCATTTACACCTGCCAGCATTGTCCTGACATTAATGTTGCCTGGATAAGCAGCTCCAAAGCCACCGTCCGGCTGGTCAGGAGCCATGGGTTCAAAGCCTATCACCTCCTCTCCCCTCAGGGCATGTGGCACGCCCTCACCGCCAAGTATTGGTTCTTCAACTCCTACACTTCCGATATCTTCTACAGCTTCTCCGGTGGGGCTGTATGCATTAATCTTTGGCACGGCATCGGGCTCAAGCGCATCGAGTATAATATCCTTAGTGGCCCCCTCGGTCAACGATACCAGAAAACCAGTTTCAAAGAAGTCTACTATCACCCGCAGGCTTTCCGTGCGCCTGACTACCTCGTCACCTCCACCCCCTTTCAAACCCATCTTTTCTCCACCGCCTTTCGCATCCCTGCTGAGCGTTGTCTTGAGTTCGGCTATCCGCGTAACGAAATCCTCACTTGTAATGAGCCCCAACGAATCGACTTCATCCGTCGTTATGAGCCCAAAGAAACCTTGGAGTTGGTTGAACGTTTGAAACAGTATCAGCGAGTACTCATCTACATGCCCACCTGGCGCGACTCCCAGCGGCATCTATTCACCCAAAGCATGGATTTGGCCGCATTAAACGAAGTGCTGCAACGGCACAACGAACTCCTCATTCTCAAACCCCATGCCAACGTGGTGATTCAAGAGGCCATGCAAACCTACTCCCATATCCTTTTCTTCCCCGGTCATTTGGATGTATACCCTATCTTGCCTTACACTCACGCCCTTATCACCGACTATTCCTCCATGCTTTACGACTACATCCTCATGGAACATAAAGACGTGATTCTCTATCTCTATGACTATAAGGAATACCTCAGCGAACGCGACCTCTTCTACCCCTTCGATGAAAACGTTGTCGGCAAGCGTGTCCACACCTTCAGTCAGCTGCTTCAAACCCTCGACAACCACGACTACCAAATCAATCAACAAGAACGTGACCAAATCATCCAGCGCTTCTGGGGTCAAACCATCCATTTCAATTCAAACCAAAAAGTGCTCGACTTCGTGAAGGAAATATAGTATCCGTGATTTTTACATTCATTCTTTTTGCATTTGGCCGATATTCTTCCCGCTTGTTATGAGATATAACGAAGTTGCTATTAGTACACTTGTCGTCGGCCAAGCGACAAGTTTGATTTTTTGAGGTTGCCATAGTAAAAAGAAGTGCTGTCCTTTTTGGGGCAGCACTTTTGGTAAAGTTTGTCATTTGATTGTTTCATCCTTTGAGCAGGCCGCGGGTGACGTTGGCCCTGAAGGCGACGAGTTTGTTGCCTTTGGCAAACTGGCCTTTGAGGGCAAAGGAGAGCCAAAGGACGAGGGTGCCACCCCATTTGATGCATTCTTTCCACAGGCGGTTGAGGTATTTCTTTTGGGAGATTTGCCGGGTGCGGTAGCGCTCGCTGACTCCTATGCTGTAGGTGAGCCTACGAAAGTAGTCGTTGGTGAGTTTTTTTTCGGGGATGATGTGGTAGAGGATGGCGTTGGGAAGGTAGTAGAACTTCATGCCACGGGTGGTCATCTTGTCGAAGAGGTCTTTTTCTTCGGCTCCTATAAGGCTATTGCCTTTGCGACCTAACTCGACGTTGAAGAGGCCGACGCTGTCGAAGACGCTTTTGCGGTAGCAGGCGTTGCCGCCACCGGGGAAGGCACCGTGGGGAAATTCTTTCTCTTTGTCGCCCAGATAGAGTTTGCCGGTGATGAGTTGGCGCGTGTAATGGGACATCCAGTCGGGCTCTTGGGTTTCGTAGACGGGCAGGATGGGACCGCCGGCAGCCACGGCGAGGGGGTCGGCAGGGCTGTGGCTGGGGGTACCGTCGGGGTGTTGTTCGCACCCAGCCTTGCGGGCGAAGAAGTCGGCATAGGTGCGCAGGTACTGCGTGTTGACGGTGGCATCATCGTCGACATACACCAACAAGTCGCCTTGGGCGTGGCGGATGCCGCAGTTGCGGGCATGGGAGAGACCTTGGTTGGTCTCGACATAGTAGTGGAACTGCACGTCGGGGTAGTCGGCTTGGAACCGTTGGCACTCGTCCTGGGTGCGGTCGGTGCTGTTGTTGTTGACCAGCACTATCTCGTACAGGTTGCGCGGGTAGTCGTTGAGTGCGATGCTCTGGAGGACATTGTAGATGTATTTGTCGCGATTGTAGGTGCAGACGATGGCGGATATCATGGTATCTTAAAGTTGATAGTTTAAAGTTGATAGTAAATAGTCTGTTTAAAGTTTAAAGAATAAAACGTGCAAACAGCGAACTCCGTGCAAACAGCGAAAACAGCGGTGACCTAAAAGTAAGCTGAGGCTTTCCCATTTGCGTTTTTCGTGTTTTTCGATGTTCTATTAAAATATAGCTGGTAGTAAGGTTTTATTAGTTTGTTTTCCTATCGTTTTCCTCGTTTTTGGAGGCAGTAGGGCGTCGGCGGTAGTAGAGGAAGAGGGTGACAGCGATGACTAAGAGCGTGAAGATAGAGCAGAGGAGGGTGATGGTGTCGAGGCGGTGCATGGTGGGCGACTCGTTGCGGAACTCGATAGTGTGGTCGCCGGCAGGGATGAGCATGGCGCGCAGGATGTAGTTGGCCCTTTGATAGGAGACGGGTTGACCGTCGATGTAAGCCTTCCAGTCGGGGTGGTAGTAGACCTCGCTGAATACGGCATACTGGTCGGTGGCGCTATGGCTATGATAGGTGAGGCAGTTGAGGTTGGTGGGTTGGCTGTGCTGCATGACGATGGTGGCGGTACTGTCGAAGGCGGTAAGGGTCGGCACCTGGAATTGCGACTGGTCGACAATGGCTGTGGTGGCGGGGTTGAAGTTGTTGAGGGCCAAAATCTCCTCATTGGCATCCTTCACCGGCTTCACTTCGCGGACAAACCATGCGTTGCCCAAGGCATCGGGATTGCGTTGGACTTGTCCGTTCTGGATGACGATGTAACGGGTGTTGAGCATGTTGAGCACATTGGGGTTGATGCGATAGGAGATATAGAAGTCGATGAGGTCTTGATAGCGGCGCAGCTTGGCAGCGCTGTAACCACCCACCTGGTTGTGGAAGGCGGAGGGCTTGGAATCGTTGAAGGTGTTGACGGCAAGGTTGAGAACACGATAGTCTTGGTCGCCTGTTTGGGCGGCAATGGCATCGATGTCGAGGTCATACTGTGCCGGTTGCATCTCAAGTTGACGTGCATTGCGGACGTAGTTGTCGCTGTTGAGGTAACGACTATTGACGTTCTGAAGGTCAACAAAAATGAGGATGGCCAAGATGGCGGTGATGGCCAAAGAAGCTCTTTTCTTGTTGCTGAGGAATTTGATGTAGACGAAGAGGGTGGCAGCAGCCAGCAGGATGAAAAGGATGCTGCGCCAGGAGTCGCTGGAGAAGAGTGCCTTACGGTCTTGGATAAAGATGTTCTGCAGCGTAGGCCATTGGTTGCCATACTGTGCGGCCATCTCTGTGTCGGAACTGCCGCTAAAGCTGAGGTTGCCAGAGAAGAGGAGACCCAGCAATATCACGCCGACGGTGGCACCGGCAGAGATGTAAAGGGCGCGGAGGGCACGTTTGGTGTTGAGGTTCTGGCCGAACACTTGACGCAAGCCCAATACAGCCATGATAACCGTCAGCACATTGGCTAACACCAGGCTCATAGAGGGGGTGCGGAATTTGTTGTAGAGGGGAAGGTGGTTGAAAATCCACTCGTTGAAACCCATGAAGTTTTTGCCCCAGCTGAGCAGGATGGCCAGGATGGTGGCGATGAAAATCCACCAGCGTTCGGGACCTTTGACCATGATCATGCCAAAGACAAAGAGGAAGATAATAATGGCACCAAAGTAGACAGGGCCGGAGGTGAAAGGCTGATCGCCCCAATAGAGCGGCATCTTGTCCTGATGGAAGTTGTTCCAGCTGGCACTCTTGTGGCTGACGGGCTCGATGCTGCCACCACCACGGGCACCGGGCACGAGGAGGGTGTAGGTCTCGCCGATGCCATAGCTCCAGCTGAAAGCGTAGTTGATGTCTAAGCCATTTTCGTTAGAGTTGTTGTTGCGGGGATATTCGGGCCCATAGAGGTCCTGCGGGGTGACGGTGATTTCGCTGCCGCCACGCATGGTGTAGGCCATATACTCCTGATTGACCATCAGATGGCGCGTGTTGCAGGCGATGGCCAGAAGGGCTCCAAGCAGCAGTATGCCCACGGAGAGGAGGAAGCGCATGAAGTACTTATCTTTGAAAGAGTAAATCAGATAGATGATGCCCATCACCACGCCGGCAATGGCGGTGTAGAAGGTGATTTGGATGTGGTTGAGGGCAATCTGCAGCCCCAAGGCCAAAGTGAAGAGGATTCCGCCCCACACGAGGCGGGAGGTGGCACGGCGTTTGTCCTCGCGATAGATAGAAGCTCCTTTGAAGCAGAGCAACATGCCGGCCAGGACGGGAGCCATCATGGCCATGGCCCATGCTTTGGTGATGTGACCGGCCTCGATAATGATGATGTTGTAGCTGCCTAATCCGAAAGCCAATCCGCCAAGAAGTGCAAGCCAAGGACTGACCCCTAATGCCACCAGGGCGATGTAGAATCCAAGTAGGTATAGGAATAAAACACCCATGTCGTTCTGACGGTTGAAGATTTGAAGTGTGAGGAGGTTCTTGGCAGGGGTGAACATGGAGTGCTGAGGGCTGTTGGTGATTTGGTAGCCCGGCATGCCGCTGAACATGCTGGGGCACCATGTGGAGTAGTCGCCTGTTGCGTTGTGATAGTCTTTTTGTGCTTTGGCCATGCCTTCATACTTCTGTAGGTCTCCCTGGGGCAGGGCTTTGCCTTGGAGGATGGGCATGAAATAGATTGCCGAGATGGCAAGCAGGATGAGGATGATTCCTGCATGGGTGAGGATGTTTTTTTTCATTTTATATGATTGTTTATTAATTTCGGTAGGTATTTTGGGTTCAACGAAGGATGGTGATGGTGCCCACGATGGGCTTGGGGTTGAGCAGACAGGGGGTTTTGTATTGGATGAGATAGACGTAGGTGCCTTGTTTGCAGGGGATGCCCGCCTGGGTGCCGTCCCATCCTTGTGTGAGGCCGTCGAAGGTGCATATCCATTCGCCCCATCGTTGGTAGATGTTCACTTCCATCTGGGTGATGTTCTCGTGGGGGATGCGAAAGAGGCTGTTGCTCTCATGCGAAGGGGTGAAGACATTGGGAATCCAAAGGTGGTGGATGCAGGTGGTGTCTTGGTAGGGCATGACGGTGACGTGGAGGATGCTGTCGCATCCCATGGTGGTTAGCAGGGTGTCTTCGTATTCTTGACCCACCAGATGCTGTTGCCCTTGGTGGTCGGTATAGGTGTCGTTTGCCCAGATATAGACCGTGTCGAACAGCTTGTAATGGGGGAGGGCAGTTAGGGTTAGATGCAGCATGCTGTCGCATCCTGCTGCCGACTGATAGTGGAGTGTGTGGGTTCCGGGCACAGAGAGCAGGGTGTCGCCCCATAGGATGGTGTCGTGGCAGGCGGCCCAGTTGAGGGTGTCGGAGTAGCTGGGGTAGGTGGAGAGGTTGATGGTGAAGAGGCTGTCGCATCCGTTGGAGGTGTTGGTGGAGAGCCATTGGGTGGTGGAGGGTGCCACCAAAAGGGTGTCGCGCCACCAGAGCGATCCGCTGCAGTTGCCGGTGTCGATGGTGATGTCAACCCGGCCTGTCGCCGTGAGCTGGATGCCCGGGTCGGTGCCGCCTAGAGACATGGCGTAGGCCTCCCAATTCTCGCCCAGGCCGTAGGTGTAGGCCGAGAAGCCCGACCCTGTGGTGGTGAGGGTGTGGGCACCATGGTTGATGCTTTTGCGCACATAGCTGTAAGGGGTGCCAAGGATGGGGAGGAAACCGGACACTGGGCTGCTGCCGTCTAAGCGCAGCAGCGCAATCTCGTCTGTGGGTACCAGAATGTTGACATAGTATTTGGAGCTATAGGGGTTACGATTCCTGACTTGGAAGCAGGGGAAGGTGCAGGATTGGGTGGTTTGATGGATGGTGTTGGGTGCGAACATGGCCACGTCGCCCCAGTCCGACCCGGTTCCGCTGCTGTGTCGGCTGTCGAGATATTGATACAAAGCCACCGGCTGGGAGGTGACAATATGGGCAGGAGCGTTCAGTTTGAACTGGTAGGATTGATGGCTGTCGATAGTGGCAAGGAGGGTGCTGTTGCGATAAATCTGGCAGTTGTTGTAGGGGGAAGTGATGCGCACATAGTCGCTGGTGTCGTGCCAGGCCGAGGGGGTCAGCAGCCATTCGGTGCCCAAGGCTCCTATTGGCAGGTTCTGCTGGTAGGTAAGGTCGGCTGAAGTGGTGTTGCTGAAAGGCATGTTGGTGGAGGAGGCTCCCGAGAAAACGGCTATTTTCTTACAGTTGCGGGCTCTCACGCTGGTGCCGCTGAAGTCGCCACTTTGGCGCGGCCCTTGCACTTGAAACACTTGGCCGGCATGGAGGGTGCGGGTGAGGGTGGTGCCAGCTGGTATATCGGTTGAAGTGGGACTGCTGAGCACGATGTCGACCGTGGTGCTGTCCTCGATGGCTAGGACGCTGAACTGCGCACGAGACTCGCTGGTGTGACTGTTGGACACATCGGTGGTTTGCACGATGTAGTCGGAGCCCAAAACGGTGGTGGGCAATAGGTGGGTAGCGTCGCATGAGGCGGGTGACTGGCTGATGATGTCTACCCATAGTTGCACGCTGTCGGTGGAGGTGACGTGCAGCCCCATATTGTTCACTACGCACGACCCAGCCTGCCAGCTATGGGCGTTGGGCAGCTGATAGGTGGTGATGCCTCCAGCGGATAGGGCAAAAGTGTGGGACCAACCTGTGTTGGGATTCGCTATGGTGATATTGCAGCTGCGGGGACCGGAGGCCGAAAGGTAGTAGCTGTCCACATCGTTGTCTAACCAGCAGGGCATGATTGCCACCCAGAAGTCGGTGCCCATGGAGGTGAGGACTTGGGCCGGCAGCATGGTGGGGAAAAACATCACACACACAAAGAGTAACGGCAGGAGGTGTCTGGCGCTACGATGGGGTGTCCTTTGGGTGGTGATGGAGTTATGGATCATGTCCTGCTGTCGGTTAATGGATAGGTTAATGGATAATTGTGATGGTGCCCACGATGGGCTTGGGGTTGAGCAGACAGGGGGTTTTGTATCGGATGAGGTAGACGTAGGTGTTTTCCTGACAGGGTTTGCCGTTCTTGGTTCCATCCCATCCCTGGGTGAGGCCGTCGAAAGTGCATACCCAGTCGCCCCAACGCTGATAGATGCTGACGGTCATCTCTGTGACGTTGCTGCTGGCAACTCGGAATTGGTTGTTGTTACTTTGGAGGGGGGTGAATGCGTTGGGTGCCCATATCTTGGGAGTGCAACCGGAGTTGATGAGGCTCACGTGGATGATACTGTCGCAACCATGCTTTGTTTGCAGCATGATGTCGTAGCTGTCGCCTGGGTGGTAGGTTTGCCCATCGGGTCCTACCTGCTCTTCGTCTTCTTCGAGCAGGATGGTTTCGTAGCGATGGTGGCTGGGGTATTGCTCAAGGACCAGACGGAGGGTGCTGTCGCATCCGTTGGCAGCGGCATAGATGATATCATATTCGCCCGGCACGTCATATAGGCTGTCTTGCCATGGAAACTGTTCGTCGCACGCTCCGGTGTCTATGAGGGTTAAGGGATTATCCAGTAGGGTGATGTTGAGATGGAGAAGGCTGTCGCATCCATTTGCATCGGAATAGGTGAGTGTGTGGGAACCTGGGACAGAAAGGAGGGTGTCGCCCCAGAGGAGAACGCTATGGCACGAAGATGTGTCGAGGGCTTCGGAATAATAACCGCTGGAGAGATTGAGGTGTACCACACTGTCGCAGCCATTGGAGGCCGTATAGATGAAAGTGTAATATCCAGGAGCGGTCAGCAGGGTGTCGTCCCATGGCACGGTTTGTGAGCAGGCGGAGGAGTCGATGGTGTTCTCGTAGTGGTCAAGTTGGGAGAGGTTGATGTGGAGCAGGCTGTCGCAACCTTTCAAGGTCAGGTTGTTGAATGTGTATGACCCGGGAACGTCCAGCGGTGTGATGCCCCAGAGCATTGTATTGCCACAAAGGGCGGTATCCAAGGTGTCGAAGTAGGAGGGATAGACGGTAAGCCGGATATTGTAAATGCTGTCGCATCCTACCACGGGACTTGGCGTGGTCCATTGGGTGAAGGAGGGGGCGGTCAGCAGGGTGTCGCGCCACCAGAGCGCTCCTGTGCATGACCCGGTGTCGACGTCGGTGACAATTTCTCCATTCAAAGGCAGCTGAATGCCGGGGTCGGTGCCGCCCAGCGACATGGCGTAGGCTTCCCAATTCTCGCCTAGGCCGTAGGTGTAGGCCGAGAAGCCCGACCCTGTGGTGGTGAGGATGTGGGCGGAATTGGTGATGCTTTTGCGCACATAGCTGTAGTTGGTGCCAGGGATGGGGGCAAAGCCTGTAACGCTGTTGTAGTCGAACCGCAGCAGCGAGGTTTCGGCTGTGGGTACCACCAAGTTGACATAGTACTTGGAGCTATAGGAACTGCGGTTCCTAACGTCGTAGCAGGGAAAAATGCAGGATTTGGTAGTCTGATGGATGGTGTTGGGCGCAAACATGGCCACGTCGCCCCAGTCCGACCCGGTGCCGCTGCTGTGGCGGCTGTCTAAATATTGGTATAATGCCACAGGTTGCGAGGTGACGATATGGGATGGAGAACTTAGTTGGAATAGGAAGGACTGATGGCTG
>JAEEHQ010000010.1 GCA_016280915.1 Bacteroidales bacterium | reverse complement strand
TTACAAAGCCCATGTGTCGCTTGACGAATTCTGTAAGAAATACTCGTCTGAAATTTTGTGGAGATACCTGATCTACACGAAGGACTTAAAGAAAGACGGGGAAACCCTTCTGATTCCTGTGTTTATGACGATGTTCTTATAGGGGCAATGAATGATAGAGCGTGACGGCAAGAAAGGGCAAAACTGATTGAAGGTTTCAATTATCACCTTTCAATTCTCAATTTCATTTCCCTTTGGAGGTCCCTCTTCGACCCTTCTTCGGTCCTTCTTCAAAACCTCCATAAATAACTCAAAATCATCATTTTATCTAAAATCATTGAAACCAACTAAAAATCAGACAAATAGCCAATCGCACCAGTCAACCCCTCTGAGACTTTATTATTGTATTTCTGCAAAGATACACCCTATTTCGCTGTCGTTCTGATAATGTAGACAATTATAGAAAAAGTACCTTCTATTTACTACGGCTCCCTATTATTGTCAGCAAGCCATTCAACGTATGCAATTACCTCACCGACAGTTGGGGATACCGTTGCGTATGTGTTATTATCTGCGTCGTCCTCTTCCGACTCTTCGTCTTGAACAACATCGTTTTCATCGTTTTCCTCAACCCCATAATAGTCATTTGCCACATCTTGCTCTGTGAGGAAAAGGTTTTCGGCTTTAACCATAATATCCAGTTCTTCTTCGAGCTTCATAATAAACTCGACGATATCCATACCATCCATCCCCACCTCATCATTAAGTCGGTCGGAGAGATTGACACCGTCCCAAGAATCAAGTTCTTTCAGCAGTCTTTTCACCACTTTTGCAGTTTCAGACTCTGGAGTTTTATCTGTTGGTACTACTACCCCAAGTTTAGATAGATATTCGCCCAAACTGCCAATATCATTGATGCATAAAACTTCTTTCTTTTCCATTTAATTCTCTGTTTAGTACTTTGAATTGGGGCATTAATCATTCCATTTATGCCATTCGTGCCCACATCTGTCGCACTTCCAACCTTGCACGGTTTCTGGATGAGTGGCTTGGTTGCTTAAAGCATTCGACACCATTTTTCCGACAGTTCCTCCAGCAACAGCACCTATTGGTCCGCCAATCATTGCTCCAGCAGCGGTAATTCCAAGTGCAGCAGCAGCCATTAGCCCTCTTTCAAGCCCATTGTGCTCTGATACCATCGCGGTTTTGTAGTGTGTGAAACCACACCTAGGACATTTATTTCCCATGATAATAATGAGTTGCTATTTTACTTTTACATCCCACCATCCGGAGCCCCAATAGCCAGAAGGGGGCATGGGTATACCCTGATTCCTCAGTTGTTTTGCTGCCTCATCACGGTATGTGGACGTGAGAAGGGTACTTGGGCGAACAGCTCCATTTGGAATATTGATTGTGAACGTATCACCTCTCTCAATGGCTCGCTGACCATTGAAAAACATATTGGTTTTGGCGGTAATCTCAAATCTCATATCAACGTAACCCTTTATTGATACATTCTTTTGCAATTTCCGGTTCCTTCAGCAGCCAGTCGATGGAAAGCAGCGCTGCCGGGTACGTCATACTGTATTGCTGCTTCAGTCCCATGATGGTGTACCCTTCAGCAGAATAATCAGTTTCGATTCCGTCTTGCAGCCACATATCGAGAACAGGCTCCAACCTTGCATCCACCAAAGATAGTTCGTGAGACAGATTTTCCGCTTGTTTTGACGTAAAACCCTTAGTTATCAAAATCTCTTTCATTTTCAATCCTCCAAATATTTTTTCAGTAAATCTTCAGCAAACGCTCTGGCATCGCACTCTTGGGGTTGAAGCCAATATGCCTTGAATCCATACACCTGAGCTGCCTGATAGCCATATTTAAACTCATTGGATTTCCAGTTAGTCAGATCTCCCTCACGGGGATGAACCTCTCGCTGGGTTAAGTTATAGTGCTGGTATGCATGTCGGCCTTCGTGAACGATTGTATCGACGCACTCCTTGTAGTCCTCAAAGGAATCCGACTTGATATATCGGCTGTTAAGGGTGATATCGCCTTTGTCGGGGTCGAAATATCCGTAGTTTCCCTCATCCATTCTCTTAACGTTAACAACACAGGACGGACGGTGTGCTATCTCGGCAATGACCCCCTCGACTAGCTGAAGGATGGCAACACGCTCCTCGAAAGACAGTTCCTTCCACTCGTCGAAACTCAATCCCTCTATCTTCTCCATAGCCTCAGCTGCCTGTTCTATCTGTACCGTATCGGTAGGAGCCTCTAAATAGATCGGATTAACCTCCTCTATTACAGGTTTTATCGTTTCAGCAATATCCTTATCGGAATCTATCGCCTTGGGAGGAAAACCACCCTGTACCTCGTCCACCCGATCAACCAGAGTCTGTTCGTTATGAAGGGGGATAACCTCCTCAATATACCGCTTCCCTGTATCGGATAGTCGAGTCTTTGCACCCTCGTCCTGTTCAGTGGGGCGAATGACACCTTCAATATCTTCCAACATGCTTATTCTGTTTTGTTTACTTTGACAAGGTAGGTATCGGTGGAGAGCGAGCCTGATACGATGCATTGGCCTGTGAGCAGCTTGGGCATCACCATCCGCTGTTCCTTAGTCAGACCCATTGACTCTCCTATGGCCTTGCAGTCATCCTCTGCCACCAGCCTATGTGCTATCTTCAAGTTGGTATTCTTGATAGCATCGGGGATGAGGCGTGTGGGTACTTGGTCAACAAGTAAGAACCCTTCCCCATAAGCTCTAATTTCCGAAAGCATATTGCTGAACATCATAGCTGTCTTGTACTGCGGCAGCTCCATGTTATCGCACTTTGACATAACCCGGTGAGCCTCCTCGATAACCGTGAGGTGTCTACAATTATCGTCAGCATAGCCAGCCTTGCAACACTCCATTTGGGCAGAGCGGTACTCGTAGATCTGCTGGAGAATAAGCGACATCATAAAGCCCTTGTCCACGTCATCGCCGACGTAGGAGAGGTTGATGATGGTGGGTTTGTCGAACAACTCTTGCCATGGCGTTGAGTGGAGAGTGTTAAGCATTTCGCCCTTCCATCCACGCATCAGGCTGTCGATACGGGTATTGAGACAGGCTTTCATGTTGCGGCTCACACGCTCTTCATACTGATGGTTCTCGATAACCTTGTCTACGGCCATCTTCATGCTATTAAGCGTGGGAGGCATCGTCTTCCCAAATTCTGGCGTGGCGTTAAGCCAATCCGTGGACTTGTTCTGGTAGATTGCATATATCACGTCCTCCATCAACACCGGCAAAATATCGTACATCGGGAACGCAGAGGCGAAAGTAGATTTGAGGCGGTCGATATGGGTCAGTACTTTCGGATACTGATTCTTATCCATCCATACAACCTCAAATGGATTAAGTTTCAACTCTTTTGGAGTAAGCGCACCTTTGTATTTCTTGCAGCCAGGAATATAGATGTTGATAGGATTGTCTCGATGCTTGGCGTTATACTCTATAGCCCAGTCAACGTATTCGGTCTTGGCGGGCTCGATAACAAGGAATGGCAGGTTGTCAAGATTGTTCAACAAAGCCTTGACAGAATTGGTTTTGCCACTTCCATTGATTCCAGACATCAACACATGACGTGAGAGCGAGGCTTTTGGAATTCTGTATTCCATGTCCGTCGAGGAGCCACCGTAAAGCAGTTTGCCGAAGCTTACGGAACCCGCTGAGGTCTCTTGCTGGTTGAGGCTAAATTCGGGGCAACTGTCAACAACGCTGATACCGGGTACGGAACGCAGGGGGAAATTGATTAGATACGATAATTCCTTGGTTGTGAGTACTGTCTTCAGCTCTTTATATTGGTCACCAAGAGGATGTTGGAATACAACACCTTTGGGTGTGTTGATAGTGATAACAGGAGAGCAGAAATGGCCAATGGTCAGTGCCCTTTGGGTCGCCTTACCCTTGCTGTTCTCGTCCAATATTTCTGTGATATTATGTATTCGGATTGGTTCGAATACAGACTCCTGACCGCTGAGTATTGAACGGAGTTGAAGAGCTCCTCCTTGTAGGTCAGACCCCTTTTCGGCCATGAGGTAAACACCCACTTTCCACAGACCTATAGCCTTACCCTGTTCCAGACGCTGGGAATGGTAGTATAGGTGCTCAGACACTCGCTCGATGTGTTTGTTCACAACATTTCTGCTCAGACTTTGAGATTTTGTCTCGCTTGTGCCTACTGTGTCGGATGATGTGGTGCTGATAGTGTCGCTCGAAGAAGTGGTGTTGGTTTTCTGTGGCATCATTCCTGAAATGAAATTACCAACCATGGCTCCTCCAACTATATTCAATGCTGCCTGTGAAATCACGCCAGCGGTATTGGCACAGCCCTCTAATATTGCTCCAGCCGCAGGGAATAACGAGGCTGCTGTACTAAGACCCGTCACGGCCAAAGCAGCTTTGCCCAACTTGGTAAAATCTTTCTTGGAAATCGACTCACTTGTTGAATCAGTATGGCTCTGGCTCGTGCCCTCGGTATGAGAACGATTTGTTCCCTGGCTCATGCCTTCAGTGACGTTAACCGACTTCAAAGACTCCGCTTGACCATTCATTTCACGGCATTGATGCAGCATGGTCTCGGTATCATTGTTTTCAATGGGGTCTGCGACAACAAAGTAGGCATAATTCTTGCTCCGGTTCATACCCGCCATCAACTTGTCGATAGTGGCGGGATATACGGTCTTGTACTGGCTCTCCATGGAAGGTATGCCTGTCAATGCGTATACGTTCTCCAAAGCCTCACTCTGAACGTCCTTTTGAAAGGTGGCAAGGCGTTCATCAGTTCCCGAAACTATTTCGGTTTGCAGACCAGGCCAAATGCCCTTAATGAACTCGTTTAGGTTCCTAACCATGCTCTTTGGAGGCATCGCCTTACCGGGTGTTCGGAGTCCAAGGTAGAGTCTGTTATCCTTCTCGTTGCCAAGTACGAGGAACAGCAGCTGCATTTCCTTGGGTACGAAACAGGAATAGAGTATTTTCTGTATTGCGGTAAAGCAACTCTCGGTTGTTTTGTCAAGAGGCCTACCCACCTGACTGATGGCAATCCATGCCGCATCGGTGGTGATGCTATCGCTAACTACATTCAATTGAAATAGTTCACCTTTCTCAATGTTCTGCAAGTATTTGCGTTCCATGCAGAATGAGAGTGATTGGGAAATTGCGGTTGCTGCTAAGGCTTTTGCCACAGGCTCAGGCGGCAGTATTGATAAGTTATTGTTTGACATATGATTAGTCGATTAATATTCTAACGGATCGTAAATTATTTTTGTAGGACTCTACAACCTGCACAGATAGTTTCTCGATGGATTCTTCCAATGATTTATCACTATCTAGAGAATTTAGGATGGAGTCTTTTACGTCATTCTGTACGCTATCCCATTTATCCGCGAAGTTGTTGTAGACGGCAATTCTTTCATCCATACTGAGCTTTTTGGCCATGGCTTCTTGTTGCTTTTCTTCGTCCGTTTTACCAAACAGCCATTTTGCAGCCAGAGCACCCAACCCAATCATCCAACCCAGCGGACCTCCAAAAAGAACTGCTGCACCAAGTCCACCCCAAGCAGCACCTGTTAGCGCTCCACTCCATACTGAGCTGGACGTTTCGATGGTTTTGCTGATATCGGACATTACATCATCGAGTTTGATACCTGAAATCTGGGGAACCTCGATTTTCTCGGCTGGCAGATTGGAATTGTTCTCACCCTGACGGGAATAGTGCTTGATGATGTTCTCTACTTGTTCTTGAATATCTTTAAAACTCTCATCAACTGCTTGTTGTAAATAGGCAGGGGCTTGTCCTGAAATACTTGAAATTGTCTTGTTAACCTTCTCGTTTATTGCCCGTTTTAGATTATTTACGCTTCTGTCAGTACTGGAATCCTTGAAATCGTTGAACTCATCTACCATCACGTCAGTGATTTTATCCCATAATTCATAACCAAACAGGCCTACAAAGTTCTCGTAAATAACATTGTCTCTTAGTATTCCATCTATCCTCTCAGCAAGACCATCATCCATTCCCTCCGTTCTTAAATCCATCCTCGCTACTTCTGCAACGCCCTGTGAAATAGTCAACGATGGATCTTGGTCACGATATATCTTGTCTTCAGGAACTTCCCAACACTTGCTGACGAGCCCTTTAATGAAGTCCATACGGGAAGCACCGCCAGTCAGAAACACACCATATATTCTCTGTCCAGGTATATGATTTTGCTTGAAGTCGATCATAGCCTGTTCAATGGTACTGAGATATCCCTTTGCCTCTAGCATCTGGTCGAGTTCACCGGGCTGGAATGACATTTTGAAGCGTTCATCTTCAAACTCTTCATCGTCAATAAAGTCTTCAAAATTAATCGTTTTCTTAACCTTAAGAGAAGGGTCAAAATACACCTGTTCTTTGACTTTTCGTGATTCAAACAATAAAAAGTCAACCAGTTTTGGATATTTTTTCTCAAACAGCCTTACTGCCTCACTCTCGTTTTCCTTGTCAGCAAAGATCAGTTTTTCAACCTGTGAGGCTCCACAATCATAGCCATAATCAATTAAACGTGGCAAGGATTCATTCATATACATATAGGTGAAGTCTAATGTAGACGAGCCCATATCAAAAACAATTGCACCTTTCGATATGTTGCGGCCAATTCCCGACGTAGTGTCCTGCTGAGCCCTGACGAATGCAGCTCTGGATTCTTTAGTCACACCTTTGATTGGCAGACCCGCTTTTTCTGCCATTTTGAAGTACAACTGCTGAGTTGTCTTATTCCAGCCTGATGGAGTTGCGATATATACGAGGTGATTTCCATCACTAAGAATGCCCGCGTTGTTGGAACGTATGCTCCCGTATACCTCCTTCATGAATCGCATCATAATTTTCTCGGCCTCTCCATTTATGTCTTTAGGGGCTTGCTTAAAACACACGTGAACTTCGGCCTTTTTTAAGACATCTGTGTTGAAAGCCGATTCTCCAATTTTGGCATCGTTCTCATCAATGATGGTAATAGCAGACGGTATTACCTTCTTATTGCCACCCATTTCCAAGTCCTTAACAGGGTCTAACAAGTCAACATTCTTCTCTTCCCACTGTAATGGGCAGATTGCTGCTGAAGTTTCGCCATGGCCAAAGTCAATACCAATGACGTAGTCGTATTTTTTATTAGATTCTTTCATGGTTATGTGTTTTTATTTGTTTTCGGGGATGAATATTTTGCCCTTCGCCACGACGTTATCACTTTTGACTATGGCGGGGTAGACCATTTTCACGGACTCGGTATTGGGCGAAGATACCTTCTCGAACCAACCCTCCTTATCCTCAGAGTAATTTACAAAAGTTAGGTCGTATGTGTCGAGATAGTCGGCCAGATCCTCAATGCGTTCCTGCACTTTATGACCGAATTTTTCGTCATCGCCATGGACTCTGCTGTATCCAACCAAAGATTGTATGTTCTCCAGCAGTGGCAAATAGTCCCGGTCAATCGAGGGTTTCTCCTGGCTCTCATATTTGATTATTACACGCTTTATCTGCGAGCGGAAGATGAGAATTAGGTTGTCAACACTCTCGCAAATCCCTGAAATAATGATATAAAATCTATTAATATCAATAGGTTTTTCTGTGACATCATCCTCATTGTGAGGAACCACTTCTGCAACTGCAGAGTTCTGGTTCGATGCCGTTGCCTTGCTAGCCATATAAACAGCGATTGCAGTACCAGCAATAGCACCAAACACGGCACCCCAACCACCAAGAATCATTTTACCCACCAATGCACCACCCGCTGAGCCTATCATAGACTGTGTCGAAGTCAGAGTCACATGGAACAAATCTTTCTTTCCATTGTTATTCAACGACTTGATCTCTTCTTCAATGTGATGCTGAAGAGGTTTGTAGTCTTGTTTAGTCTGTTCCAAGAGTGTATTGCTAATCTCCTGTTGAGCACTAAGCAGAGACATTGCCGCCTGTAGTATGTAATCTTCAGATTGAGTGAGGCTCTGCCGGAACTCACCTTCAGAATCAAACATTTTGTTAAGATAACCCGCAATAACATTTTGCACTTTGGCTGCATCTTGCGGTAGAATAAAGCCGTCCAATTTCTGTTCAAGTTCCGTCTTATGGGATTCGAACAGAACTTTTAGTGTGATATTATCTGCCATATTATTAATGTTTTATTTGCGAATGAAGGTTTTGAATTTATGGTTATTCGATTGTATAGTCGTTCTTTCGTGTATTACTATCGGCTGCTACTCACAATTTGCCATAACATACAAGCAAAAGTGACTTATATATCTCAAAAAATAGCGAATCCAATTTTTCTGAAGAATATTTTCTAATTATTGTCTTTGTCCATAGAAATCTAATTCTTGTAACGATTTGGAGTAAGATCTTTCGAGATACTTTCTTTTTGCCAAGCCTGTATCTGTTTCTTGTTACCTCATCTATCTGATATGATAATAATTCAGAGCAATTAGTCGAATCTCCATCGATTTCTTTGTCGTATTCGTCAAGAATATCAATAATATCAGATAAGTACGAATAGCTGAAATAACTCATTGGTTTTTTTGCAAAAATACAAGTTTGTATGATGGGCGGAATGTATTATAGTCAATTATAGTAAAAATTTATAGCTGGTCAGGTAAATTTGGGTACAGACCTTTAATGAACAGCTTAAACTCGTAGTTGGCACTCTTTGCATAACTGCTGTCTCGATCCTTAACCCAATGCGGACCAAAAAAGAAACGCCGCATCTTGCGGTAGTCGCCCCTGTCAGTTATGGTACGAATAAGGTATATTAGTTCATAGCTCCTATTGTTTTTGCCATGCCACTCCAATGGTACAAGCCTTTCCGGACGCATTTTGGCAGAGAAACGATAGGCGAACATCTGTTTTACACGAAGGTTATTATCGATATACCCATTAGCAGACAGATAGTTGATTAGTTCGGCAAACTTATTTGGTCCCGCCATGATTACTTCATATCTCAGAGTAAAATAGTCATCGGCGTAAGGGGAGTCATTCTTCAAAGAAAAGTAGTCTGATGGCAGCTTAAAGCCATCACCATCAACGGAGAAATGTGCTTTGACCCCGGCTTCAGGTCTGGCAAGTATGGACTCGATCAGCCTCCTTTCCCTCGGTTTGAAATCTGATATGTTGTCGGTGTAAAGCCCCTGTAGCCATAGTAAGCATTTCTGAAGATACTCATAATTGGCTCTGTAGTAATCATCCTCACAAATTTCTCCTTCTTTATTCAGTGCTTTTTCTCCCTCTTCCACTACCTTCTCAGCGGAACGAATCATATCCATACCATCATCATTGATCCCTTCAGGGTTTGTGGTGGATAGTGCGTCCAAGGTTAGAAAAAGCTCTTCAGGGGATTCGTTTATTATATAGCGCATATCTCTCCATATCAAACTGCAAAGATAACTGACCGTTCTCAAACCACATCTATTATGGTTAAGGGTAGAGATAAACGCCTCCTTGTTCCGATTCTCCAACATGGTCGAGAGGGAGTTGAGGATTGCGGAATCAGCATCTATGGTACGAACCAGCTCATCAGCGGCATAGGGTTCCAAGTCGCAGAGGCTATAGTAGATGTCTTCAGGCGTGGAGGATAGTTCGTTGTTGGCCGCGGCTTGAATGTACTCAGCCAACCCTTCGTGTATCAGTCTGTTGTTGATGATAAAGGAGATAACACTGTGAAACGGACCCACAACATTACACCATAGCGACAGGGCTTCACGACGAACAGGATGGGTGTCCGAAGAGGCGATGTTCTCGACAAAAATGTCTCGAACGCCATCCGGCAAATGAAACTCACTTGCCTCGCAAAGTCCCTGGTTGTAGAGCTTTTGTCGTTCTGCTATTGAGATATGTTCCATATCATTCGTCTGAACTACCATTCATGTCCACACTCATTACATATATTTTTTATTGGCTCTTTTATTACATTCGATGGACCGACTTTACCAAATATTGTTTTTGGTAAAAATATAGATGCTGCTATTCCAGCTGCTACCATCAACCCCTTTCCTACATAATTTTCGTATGCAACTCTTGTGTTGGTGCTATTGCACTTTGGACATTTCTTGGTTTCCATTCTTCCCACTTGTTAGTCGCCGTTCTATCTCCCGGATTGGCAGTTACATTTCAATAAAAAAGCATGGAGACAATGTTGTTAGTTTCAATCCTTGAGGTTTTGCCCGACCTAACTAGTCTGAAACTATAGAACTTTATCCCATGCTGTAGATATGTTGAGACCCGAAGGCGTAACATACCAAACAAGCAAAGGCATCAGTATCATGTCGACTAGTTATTTTGAAACGGGCAATTTCAAGGACGACCTTTTACAAATGCTTTTTTCTTGCACCAAACCGACTGTTCTCGCGTCGATTTCGGGGTGCAAATATACACATTTTTTTTGATACGTGATGCCTTTTAGGATAAAGTTCTTTACATTTTTAAGGGAAACAGTATTTTGTGAAACGGGTGAACCCAAATCGGTCATTAGGCCAACTCTTATCATTTTACTCTCATGTTTAAGTCTCTTTAGGCCATATCAGCATTTTTTTATGTTCCATGACGTTACTTGGGCTCGGCAGAGCAAGCAAGCTTCCTCTGCTCTCTAAAAAAACGTTGCTTCCATTCGGTCGCGACGTTATTTTAAGCAACGTTCGGCATCTTGACCGTAGCCCGCTACGCCGTCGCCAGCGATGCGGCCAATCTGCTCGAAACAAATACAAATCTGGCATAAACCCCAATGACCGATTTGGGGTTGAATTGAATTTTATCACAGAAACGGTGTCCTAAATGTATTTTTATTGCTCTAATTCAAAAAAAGTTAGTGTCTTTGCAGTCGAAATGGTAACGGACGTTACGGTAACACCGGTTACTATTGACCGCATACAAAACGAGATAACATGAAATTCTACGACCGCGAAAACGAGATGCATATGCTGCATGAGATTGAATCTGCTACTCATGAGGGCTCGCGTATGACCGTCCTGGTGGGACGCCGACGCATCGGCAAAACGAAGTTGCTACTTCACACCTCTGAAGGCAAGCCTGCGGTATATTTCTTTGTGTCGCGCAAAAGCGAAAGTATTCTGTGCAGCCAGTTTGTCGAGGAGGCCGAACGGGAACTCGGAAGGCCCATAGGTGCATATCATCGTCTGGCAGACCTGCTTGAACATCTGATGC
>JAEEHQ010000074.1 GCA_016280915.1 Bacteroidales bacterium | reverse complement strand
TAGAGAACAACCCACCATTAGCCAGTAAGTATGATACAGGGGCAATCAGTCCTCGGTATCGGGGACAATCCACCATCAGCCAGTAATCACGATGCAGGGGGCAACCTGCCCTCGCTGTGGAGAGCAACCCACCATCAGCCAGTAACCACGATGCAGGGCAACCAACGGCACAACTGGGGGCATTCCGTCCTCGGTATCGGGGTATCAACCCACCGTTGGCCAGTAACCACGATGCAGGGGCAATCAGTCCTCGGTATCGGGGACAATCCACCATCAGCCAGTAATCACGATGCAGGGCAACCAACGGCACAACTGGGTATTTTTCACCCTAAATCGGTACACATTTATTTCGGTATAAAAACAATCCTTGCACCTATTATTATACCATCACATATTGGTATATTATCAATCTTTGATTAAAACCGCACTAACCACACCGCAGCACTATAAAAAGACAATGCCGCATCCAATAAGACACGGCATTGCAAATCTAATCTGTTTCGCCCTCTCACTCTCCCAATACGGCATTATAAACACCCTGCCGCAATCTCCCCACAAACAAGTTAAGCACCAACGCATCATCTAACAACTTTCTGTCGGCCTCGCCCTCGGTCACATCACGCGCCAAATTACTCAACATCATATCATACACCTCGGCAATCTTTATTGCCTCTTCAACGGAATAAGTAACCGTTAATTGTTTCTGTGCCATCATGGCATTGCATTGTGTGGTTTCCATAGTTTAATGTTTTATTAATTGGTTTATATTCTGTTAATTGCCGTTCTCATTAGGCTCATATCTACATTGTGGTATCTCGCAAATGCCTTACTCCCCTCTGTGTGGCCACTCATTGCACAAATAATTGAGCTGTCTACACCCTCATTAAACATCGTTCCGCAAAACGTCTTTCGCGCCATGTGGCTCGATGCTACATCACAAATTCTAACTTGTTTCGGGGTCTGTGTTGCTGCATCCAGTATTGTAACACTCCGTGTTATTCCAACAGCCTCAAATACTCTTTTTATTTCGTTGTTATATTTCTGTGCGGATATAAACGGCAACAAGCGCACACCGTCACGCCCTGCATACTTTCTTACTATTGCCAATGCACCATCATGCAAAGGCACATTTATTGTCCTTGCACTCGTTTTCGCTGTTTTCTCGGCAATATAGTGCAAATACGCGCCATCGCTGCCCTCTGTGACGTTTCTTTTTGTCAGTTTCAGCAAGTCACCAACTCTGCATCCAACACGGCATTGGAAAACAAATATATCTCGCTTTTCTTCTAACAACTTTGCAAATCCCTCTATCTGCTTTTCACTCGGCATTGCTTTAATTTCGCCTTTTTTCATACGTTCTTTGAGGCTCTGTTTTATATAGGCCACAAACACGCCAAAATCCGCTCCCTCTATTGCTGCCAACTCGCTCTGTGTTAAAAAAATCGGGTCAGCATACACCGCTTTCGGCAATTCAAATTGTACAAACGGGGATTTGTCTATAATTCCGTTTCTCTCGCAGTAATTAAACACCGATTTCAACAATTTGAGGTCAGTATTTACGGTATTTTTCCCAATCCCTACACTATTGTTGTTTCTGTGGTTTCGCCTTGTATCGCTTTTCAACTCTGTAAGCAAATACTTCTCAAAATCTGCTAACATTTCGGGGGTACAATTGCCAATAGTCATTGGTCGCTTTCTGCTCACCTCATACAACTCTAACTTGTTGATAACATTTTGTACACGTTTCAATCTGCCATCCGACACATCACGCATATTATAAACAACCCTAACAGCCTCCTGCATCCGTGTATATAGTCCAATCGTTGTTGTGGTCGTTTCCTCACTCTGTCCGCACTGCTCACCGTGTACCAACTCATTCAAATCTGCTGCCGTCAACTCGCCACGTCCACTATACTTTGCATCATTCACCGCATCTTCAATTTTCCGTTTAATATCGGCCAATCGTCTGTCCTTTTCTCGCAGCTCCGCACACAATTGCCGTTGCTCTGCACTTGCAAGTTTAAATCTCGGCTCAATAACACACTGCCTGGCCGCATCCCAATATTTCGGGTCAATCATAATGCCAGTACCAGTGTGTCGGCTTGTCTGCCGTGTGTGTACCGTTACACGAATTTCAGTTATTACTGCATTCTTCTTTGTCGAAAGTGAAAATTTAATACTCATAATGACATTGTTTTTTATGTTCTCGACTGCAAAGATAAGTAAAAGTTTCTATTTTTTGGTCACATTTTGGTCACGTTGTCGAATAGAAACGGAAAAATTGAATATATTTGATTAGAGAAATATGATAAAGCAAAACCCCCGAAACTCGTTATTTTTGTTGAGTTTCGGGGGTTTCCCTTTGTATTCTCGCTATTTAGCGTTTTTCGCATTTTGTTGTCCAACCAGGACTCGAACCTGGACTGACAGAACCAAAATCTGGAGTGCTGCCATTACACCATTGGACAAACTTTCTCATTTTTTCGCACGTTAGTTAAACAACAACCAATCAACATTTTGAGCAAAAACCAACACTCACTAACGCTTGATTTGAGGTTGCAAAGATACAACTATTTTTTGAATTAACAGAAAAAAAAATTGTAATTTCATGAATTGTTGGGGAGAAACTGTGGCTCATCGTTAGTTGGAGAGATGAGGGAAACACTAAGCAAGGTGGTAGTGGAAGGGGTGACACGAGCTGGATGGGCAGTTCGGCGACCGACTATCCAGTGGATGGTATCGTTGGCATCAACCAAGAGCCACTGGTTCTGTTTTTCTATAAGGGAATACTTGTGGTCGGAAAAGAAATCGCTTAGGAGTTGGGTTCCATGGGACATGCCCAAGGGCTGAAAACGGTCTCCTTCATGCCAATGGCGTAGGGTGAGAGGAAGTTTGAGACGGTCGGCATCGAAGTAGGCTGTGGTGGGTGGTAATCTTCTCCAATCAAGGGCATGGAAGTCAAAATTACGAGTGGTGTGGATGTGTAGCCGAGGAAGGAGTTGCGAAGGAGAGGACTGAAGAGGCTGCACGATGAGACATTGCCGGTCGAGGAGGGCTTGGTGGGTGGAAGAATAGAAATGTCGACCCGACTGAGAGGCGGAGAGTATGTCCTCGATTGTTGCATAGTTGAAACCAAATGGACGACAAAGTTCATAAAGCAATTGGGACTGACTGTTGGGGAAGGGAAGTTGCAACCGGATAAGTACGATACCGTCAGGTTGATGCACGACCAACTGCTGACGCAAGGGCTCAAGAAGGGCGTTGTAAAGGCGCTCAACAGACTGAAGATGTTGGATGGTCTGGTCCAACGCTTGGTCAGCAGAAGGCTGAAGCTGACGCAATAGAGGCAGCACTTGATGTCGCACTTGGTTGCGACGGTACTGTAGAGAGGCATTGGTGACATCCTCGACATGTTGCAACTGTTGCTTAAGAGCATAGGCTTCTATCTCCTCACGCCCGAAAGGCAGCAATGGCCTGACGATATGGCCTTGGATAGGCAAGATGCCATGGAGTCCAGAGAGTCCAGTACCACGAAGCAGATTGATGAAGAATGTTTCTGCAGCATCGTTGCGATGATGGGCGGTGAGAATGGCAGCATAATCCTGTTGGGAACGGACCTGCTCGAAGTATTCGTAGCGTAGCCTACGGGCAGCATCCTCGACACAGAGGTGCTGCTGACGGGCATAGTTGAGCGTATCGAACTGGGCCACAAATATGGGCGCATCATAGCGTTGAGCCAACTGACGGACAAATTGTTCGTCGCGGTCGCAATCGATAGGACGCAGATGAAAATTGCAATGAGCCACAGCAAAAGGGAACCCTGCAGAATGCATGAGATGTGCCAACACCACAGAGTCCACACCACCACTAACAGCAAGCAGCACCTGCTGCCCCGTAGGGAAGAGATGCTGCTGCTGAACGTGAGATATGAATCGGTGTAGCACTACTTGATAATCATCTTGTGCATACGGCGTTGACCGTTGAACTCGAGACTGTAGTAGTAAACACCCGACGGCAAATTGCCTTTGTCGAAGTTGATAGTATGGCGGCCATCGGAGTAGTAGCCATCCTCCTCATATACTACTCGACCAATCACATCGGTGACAGTGAAATGGGTATTGCCAGCCGTTGGTAGTGAGAACTCGATGCGGGTTGAACCATCGTATGGGTTGGGATAGTTCTGCTCGAGGACGAAGTCGGGTTCATGAACCACAGGCACATCCTCGAAATAGTTGATAACCCTCATGACGGTAGTTTGGTTGTTGGAGTCATCGGCATCACCAGAAACATGGTCGACCAAGGCAGAACCAATATAGGTTCGGGTAGGAGACTTGGGAATGGTAAGGTAATTACCATCACTACCAATGAGCGGGATGCGACGAGTTTCACCGGGGTCGATGTCGTAGGAGAAGGCTTCAATATTTCGACGCACACGTGGATTACCATTGATAAGGGCATCGATACGCATGACACCATAGTAGTTGATGTTGCCATGGTTGGTAACTACGGCGCGGAGACGGCACCGATCGGACATGTTTTCCTCAATCTCGATAGCATCAAGGGAGAGGTCGTAGTAATAATCCTGAATGACATCGGTGGTATCATTCTCGGAATTGATGTCGCCAGGTACCGAGACCCAAACAGTCAGGTAGTTCCATGCAGCAGTACGTAATCTAAGAGGATGGTGGAAAGTGAAGACATCATGACCACCGGCAGGAAGACCGCCTTCGCGGTAGTAGGTCTCGCTGAAGCAAGAGTCACGATTGTTGTCATACCAGAAGCCCACGGTGAAGTTGTTGGCTGCCAGTCCGCCTACGTTGTCGAGCACAATGGACATATAGACATTTTCGAAGTCACGCTGGTCGATGATACCTGCCGTTGCAGCGATATCGGTAATGATGGTGAGACCAGCAATAGACTTACTGAGGGTGTCATTGTAGGGGTAAGAGTCGTACTCATAATTGCACCAGGCCTGCAACTGCATGGTACCCATGGTTGCGCGCTCACGACGACGGAAAGTGTAGTTAAAGATTTCAGTAGAAGCCAATGGCCGGCCAAGGTAATCATGGAAGTTGACGGTCTCGACAACAGGCTCGCCACCATTGTAGACATAGGTAACCCTGCAACTGTCTATACCAGTCTGTCCGAAGTTACGCAGACGGAGAGTGATGTAGAGAGAGTCGCCTGCCACAGCGTGATCGCCAGGAGAAGCTATGCCATACAGTTGGAGGTCGTTGGCCAGTGGAGTCAGATGGAAGATGTCGCAGATGGAGTCGTTGTCGCGGTATATATCACCCGAAAGACTGGTGGTGGCACAGATTTGGAAGGTGTCGGGGAAAGCACTGGTGATGATGAAGGGGTGAGTGAAAGTATACTCGATGGAGGTATCGGGCCTCAAGGGCTCTTCAAGACGGGCAGTGTCGAGGATATAGAGGTGGACACCATAAGGTTTATACTGTATCTGGAACTCATTGATAGAGTCGAGACCATAGTTGTGAACAATCACTTTCGGGTAGATAGTCTGACCAAACTGAGGATTGGTGGGATAGGTCATTTGAGTGATGCCAATGTCGCGCGAACGACGAGCACGGCCAATAACGAAGTTGTCGATGGCCACACCATCTCCGAAGGCTGAAGCAGGTGAAGAGGTGACAGGAGTTGTGTAGACAAAGCGGAATTGGAGATCCTGACCGAAGTCACCGCTGATAAGTGAGGAAGGAATACTACAGCCAACATAGGCACCATTGAGGGAAGTGCCAGTCCAACCATCCAGTTCATCGTACCAGTGATAGTCGGTGTGATCCTCATCAGGAACCCATCGGATATTGGGGTCTTCGACCTTAACCCAGTTGCCCATATAATCGCGATACTCAAGAGTGAGATAGCTACCCGCAGCCATATTCTTACTGAGTAGGAGGGTGATGGTATCAGGTCGGATTTGACGGATGCTGATGATGGGAGTATAGATGATACTACGGTTACCGTGTTTGCCAGTCACGATAGTCTCGGTTGCACTGGTAACAAATGCGTTGGGTTGAGAGTACGCGGAGCTGATAGTAGTCTTGGTAGGAGTGGCACGGACAAAGTAGTTGCGCGTATAGTTATTGTAACCGGCAGGGATATACCACTTACTAACGAGCTGGTCGAAACTGTCGATAAAACGCAGCTCGACAGTATCGTAGATGTGGTAGCGGTACTGGAGCGTGTTATTGCCGACATGGAACGTGTCTCCAAGAACATTGACTGTAGCAGTGAAGTCAGTTGTTCCTTTGTATAAGCGGATATCGTCGATGCTGACCAACTGGCTGAGACCGGGGTCTAGATTGCCAGACCAGTTAATGGTACCGGTCTGGGCAGGATGGAAGTAATCGTTGAAGGAGTAATCGATGGTGGCAGAAGTGAGGGGAGTGAGACCCTTATTGGCCAACATAAAGGTGAAGGAATGGGGAGTGTCGCGTAGGATATGATTACGCGGTGAGGACACACGGGTGAGTGCCGCATCGACAGTGTCGAGATGCTGGTCTTCGGTTATGTAGACCATGTACTGTTGCAGCTGACCATTGGTGAGCTTGTTGGCTGTGATGCCATTGACAAAGGTGGTGGAGTCGCCATCGACAAGAACCAACATGCGCAAGTAGCCGTATTGGGCAGCTTCGGGTGGTATGGTGATGACCTTCTGGAAGGTTTGACGACTATTGACCTTGACACCTACGGTGCTGAACAAGCCACCACCCTTGAGAATATTCTCATAGTTATTGAAGTCGAACTGACCGTCGCGGTTGTAGTCGAAAATCACAAAGAGGCTGGCTGCGGTGCTGCTGTCCATCTCATTGTTATTGTTGGCTACTTCGATGGAGAGGGTATCAGTAGTGCCCTTGCGAACCACCAAGGTGGGTATTTCGGCATTACTAGCGTTATAACCACCTAACCACAGATTGTCATAACCAATCATATCGGGCATTTCATTGTCCAGTTCATTGAAGGAGACTCGCTTAATATCGAAGCCAGCAACTTCATCGGGCGCCAAATGATTAATGGAGTCATAGATAGTTTCGGCCAGCGTCTTGAAGGTATGAAGGGTACGCAGGGTGTCGTTGCCTCGTTCCTGATCGCCTGGCAACATCACCCAGGCATTGAGTTTATAGGTGGTGTTGGAGAGCGGCTGGTTGATGGATAGGAGATGGGGGAAGGAGAAGTTGAAGGTGTCGCATACATCACCAACACGGCCACGCAGACCATTATAGCCATGGTTGGCCATATTGATGCGGACAGTATCGGTAATGGAGTCGAGCACAGTGCGTCCATTGGAACTCAACCATTCAAAATGAATAGGAATGGTGGTAACGTCGGTGCTACCATAGTTGATTACCTGGAGGGTGACGGTGTCATTCTCAACATAGACTCGACCCGAGGCACGGGGCGATATAACTTTGGAGATAGAGACATCACGTTGCAGTGGAGGATTGACCGATACGCAAATCTGCGAGTAGTAGCTGGTACAGCCACGACTGCTGACAGCGCTGAGGTAGTAGCAGGAGTCATGGAAGTATTGGGGAGTGGTGTTCCAGTGGGTAGAACGGACGGGGTTGTTGTTTCCGTTGTAGAAGAAGGTGCCAGACACGGTATCGTCTCGATGCCAACGTATCACACGGTTTTCACTTTGTGTGGCCCAGAGGTTACCATAAGAACCGTAGTTGATGGAAGTATCGGACGGGACAGGCATATCCGGTGTGTGATTAGAAGTGAAGCTGACGTAGTTGGTGGTATCGTTAAGGGGCTTTACATCAAATTCATGTGTAACCCAGCCACGCAAACGAACGGTGATGTCCTGCAGATAACCCGTAGGATAGAGGTTGGGGCGACATTCAGGTGCTATGACAGTGTCGCGGGTGATGCCGACAGGCAGAGCTGAAGTCCAGTTGATGTAGGGGCAGGTACTGCTGCCAGGGAAGTTGGGCATAGTGAGGTTATTGGGCTGGTGGCAATAATAGTCATAGCCCAAGGAGAACTGGAAGTTGGTGGGGAAATCTTTCTTACCTGCATTTTTGATAGTGTAGCGGATAGGCACGGCAAACATGCGGCAGTGGTTGGGGTCGATAGTGGAGTCGAGAGCCACGGCAACAACCTGCAGGTCATAAGCAGGATAGAGGAATACCTGTGCAGTGTCGCGGTTGTCAGCGGGATTGAGGTCGACGACAGGTGCATTGGGGGTGATGACCACGACGATATCCTGCGTGTCGACAATACCAAGCGGTGAAGGAACCTTCACTGTGCACTGAAGTGAATCTTGTACACCAATTGTTATTGTCTGCGTGATAGAGATAGGTGCTGGCGTGAGGTTGCCCATGTAGGCATACCAGGTGCAGGTCTCCTCAGCATTACCGTTGTTGAAGAAGGTAACCAACACATCAATGGAGTCGGTCTCAATATTCAACACGGTGGGGTTGTTGCCGGTAGTGACAGCAGGCACATAAGGCAGGTAGATCTTGGCCACAGCCACATCGTGCAGCGCACGCTGAGCATTAAACTCATGGGCACCGATGGTGGGCTGAGGAATCTGAGGACGGATATTACCAAAGACGTCCAAGGTGATGTCGGGGTTGTACTGTGCACTATCAGAGAACTGAGCGGTACGACACTTGAGGTCATATGGCTCATTGACATAGTAGATGAGCGACTCGATGGAGTTCTGGTCCTTACCATTCACTGCACGGAGACTGTCGAGGTAGTTGCAGTTGCTGACACCCCAATGGACAAAGTTACGTACGCCAGCAGCATTGGTGTCGCTATTGGAGTAGTAGACATTGTAGTTGGAACTGCTGACGCAAGTGTCAACGGCCACATAGTACGCAAAGCCCTTACTGGCATTATCAAAGATGTTATTGAGCACCTGCACTTGCGACGAATTCTGGCAACTGAAGGTTCGAGTAGTTGCCTGAGTGGGACCTGCATAGAGGCGGGCAGTATTGTAGAACACGCTCAGGTTTCTGGAAAGTGAGTCAATCCAAATGCCTGAAGAGGCAAGCGAGGCTACGGCAGTACCATTTAATGAAATCATATTATTATAAACTGTAACACGATCCATGTTGGTACCACGACAACGGTTCAGGACAATACCACGTTTGCCACCAGTGGCATCATCAATCAGGCTGATGAGGTTTCGCTGGACACCGGCACGGGTGATGTTGGTCAAATAGATACCGGTGAGAGGCTTACCATTAGTAGCAACACCCGCATGGATGTTGTTGGTCATGATGGACACCGTGTCGATATTGCGCAGGTGGATGCCTTGGAACCAGAAGTTAGAGATTTCGGAATTGGTGATAAAGATATTCTCACTTTTGGTGTTGTTACGTGTGCGGATGCCATAGTAACCACTGTCGATGATACAATGGTCGAAGGTGATAAAGTAGTTCTCGTCACCCAACAAAACAACATTGGCGTTGGTGGAAGAAGCCGTGGTCTTCTTGGAGCGCAACACCGAATGACGGAAAGCAATATTTGAAGAGCCCAACACTGAAACAACATTGGCATATACATTATTGCCGCTACCAGAAGTATAGTTGGCGTAGAAATAAATACTATCGAAAGTAATATAGTTGACACCATTCATGTCAAGCACATAGTTAGCTGCATTGGTTGGCGTGTAGGTAATCTGAGCCATGTCTGTAGCTCCTTGGATAGTCTTGAAGGTGATGGTGTTGGTGGCACTGGCACCCGGTACACTCGTCAGGTTCAGCTGCTCGTTGAAAGTCTCCTCGCAGAGACGGAAGACGACAGCACCGTTGACACCTGCATTGTGCAGGGTGTCGAGAGCGGTGGTGATGGTGGGGAAGTCGGCATTGGGACAAGTACCCACAATGTAGTCACCTGCACAGAAACGCACATTGATTGTACGCCTGATTGTGTCGTTGGAGGTGATGGTGTCGCCAGATAAACTCACCACAGCGGTAATGGTGTGACGGCCGGGGGTAAAATGTTCACTTAACAGTTCAACACGAGCAGAATAGCCCAACGTTAAATTGTTTAAGTAACCCGAATGCTCAACCCATGGATTATTGTCCACTTTATAGCGGAGGGTGTAGTTGGTGAGAGTATCGTTACCATTGTTGGAGATACGCACAAACATGGAATTGGAGCCGCAAGAGTTGAAAACTCCGCTGGTGTTGCCGGTACCATATTGTACAGCAGGACAGAAGGAGCCAGGGCCGCTGCAAGGTGCTCCTTCATCATCCCAAGTGATAGAGGCATCGACATCAGGGGTGCCTGTTACTTCTACCAAAACGGTGTCTATATCACTCATACAACCCACAGGCTCAAGGAAGCCAATGAGCAGGTCGGGACGGTTGCCGCCCTTGCTGCCCGATGTGGCGGTAGACTGGTCGGTGGTGTTGTGTTGTTTAGTAATAACCGTGTTGGCTTGGCTGGTATACCTGGTTGAAGAAGCGTTATTGATACCTGCAGCATTCAATCCACGGACAACCTCAATAACGATGTTGGAAGTGCCGTCCCAGTTGAATGGGGTATCCAGTAGATGAGTCACCCAACCGACATTATCGGGTGTAAGGGTGAAGTTAGAATCGGTAAAGACCTGATTGAGGCCAGTCACGAAGTTGCCGTTAGCGAAGGTAGTACTTGTGGTCGTGCCCATCTTGATGGTGTAATAATCAAAGGTGAAAGAGGGAACGTTCACAGAATTGAGGTAGAAGGCCAAGGAGCTGATAGTACCTGCCGAGTGACCAGCATCAGCTATTTGCTGGGCAGTGTAGAGGTATTGTTCCTTGACGTAACGCTGCTTGGGTGAGTAGGGTGAGGGGAAGGCATTGTTAGCCTCTGATGCCAAAGTACCCACATGGGTAGTGGCAAGGTCTTTCAATGCAATGGCTCTATAGTAAAAGGTGTCGGGATGGTAGATATTGGGAGTGATGTAAGAACCAGGAGTGGTGTCAATAGGATTGAGCGCGGAGTTATACCAAATCAGCCAATCGCTGGAAGGATTGCCAATAGCAGAAAGATGCAAGGTGTCGTCATATTCCACCGAACGAGGTGAAACCACATAAGGCACGTCAGGAGAATAATTGGAGAGAACTGCTATCTGGTTAGTATCGTTGGTGTGGTTAAAATCACCCGTGACGGCATCCACCCAAACCTTAATGTTAAAGATGGTGTCGCTACTGGTATGCATGTTGATGGTATTGGAGAAAGTGTGAGTGACACTGGTTCTGGATGCAAGTCCGGGGAGGGTGTCGATGCAAGCGATGGTGGTGCCTCCGTCAAGACTATACTTGAGGATGACGTCCGTGGTGGCCTGAGCACCATAATTATGAACTGTCACCTCAATGGGCTCAGCGCTAGAAAGGTTACAACCTTCGTTCACAACGGGTTCATCCACGATGAGATCGGTAGTAGGACGGTTGATGACCGAAATGTTGACTGCCGAGCGGGCACCCTCACAACCATTGTCAAAATAACGTATCAGATTTCCTTCCGTCTCACCCATCTGCATCAGGTCGGTCACTGTAGCTACTTGCCAGAGGGTGGAGGTGGCAGTGGCTGCACCCGAAGGCGAGTTGGTGGGCCAAGCTAGACGGCGTGCTCCAGCAGTGGGTGTATTGAAGAGACCTCCATTCTTCGAAAGGTCGATGGCAGGACCCGACCATACAGCAGCGGGTATGCCTTGGTTGCCCCAGTTGATGGGTTGGGTTGAAGGAGTGCTTATCACGTTATTGAATGCCACCGCATCGGCGACACCATGACCGTCACGGTAAATAACACCGAAATTGGCGGTGTAGGCAGGCGAGACTACAGCAGTACTGGGAGCGCAAATGGTACGTGTTGAGTCAGTGGCAGTGGTAGAGGTGCGGAACTGCAGCACCAGATTTTCACCCGGTTGCACTGTAACAGCAGGGAGTACCCAGATCTTAGCAGCAGCAGTAGGCTGCACTACAATAATGCTATCACCTTCAAGGTCGGCAGGATAATCACCACAGTTGGTCAGCTCGATGGCAAAGTTACCTGTGTTCATCCACGAGGGCATAGGCTCGGTATGACCGTTGGCGGTGCGGTTCACCTGCACCTCGGTAATCTTGACGAGTGGCAGGTTACGTTTCTGCGAAATATAGAAAGTGGTGTCGGAATGAAGCGGTGTGGTGACTAACGTAGGACCATAGAAGAACTTACTGGTGTCGCTATCGTCATAGTACCAAGAGATGCCTGAACGTTGTTGACGTCCGTTGGCAGAAGTATAGTAGCTCACCGGCCATGTGTTCACACCCGCAGTGGGGGTAACGACAGCCGGGGTGTTGTAGTTAACGCTCTGATTGATGACTGTAGGCGCGGGGGCAGCATAGCGAGAGTTGACAGTCCATACAATAGTGTCGTTCAATTCATCGGGGTCCAAGTTGCAACGTACCCACATCCGGATGCTATAAGTGCGGTCGGTGTTGCCCGTACCACTGGGCAGACTCATCGTGCGGGTGGAAAGGTAGGAATTCGTGTCCCCAGGACCAAAGTTCTGGTTCATCGCAAAGGACTGGACAGCACCATTGTCAATGCTATAATATACATTGATGGGAGAGGCTGCCGAGTAAGTGTAGTTGCCGTTACCAGTATTGGCCACGATGACCTCAACAGGGATAGGCGTGTTGGCACCGCAGTAGTTCTCATAAGGGGTAACAAAGCCGATGGGTTTGAAGTCCACGCTCAGAGGGGTCACCTCGTAAGCACCCAAGCTAGGAGCCACGGAATTACGCACAGAGCCGAACAGGTCATTGGGCACTTCGGGGATAGGCGTACCTACGTTACGCAACAAAGCAGAGAAAGAACGAAGGTCCACACGCCCCGAGTTGGTGAAGCTGGGGTTGCCAGTCACTGAACCTAAGTCGTAAGGTACGGCAGCACGCCATGCATTGATGTTGGTATAGTTGACACCGCTCAGTTTGTTGAGCACACCGCTAACAGAGTAGTAGCAGTTGTGGTCGACATGCAGGTTGTCAGTATTAGGACCAGGAATGAAAGAGAAAGCGTAGTTGGAGGTATCGAAGGTTGCAATGACGTTATTTTGGAAATAGCTATTGGTTATGATATCTCCACCGAAGGTGGCTGCTGCAATGTTCATACGCTCCGGTGCATTCATACGCACTGAGTTGAAAACAACCTTCATGTAAGAGCCCTTGATGATGTTCAAAGGAGTGGTGAGCAGGTTAGTAGTATTGTCGTCTGAAGACACGACCATATTGTTGGCAACCAGATTGTATTGCGTTGCACTACCATGGAAGTCAGAGACACCTATGCAGCAGGCACCCTTTGAGGAGAAGACCTTATTACGTGTAATCTTCGAGCCTTGGTAGCAATACTGACCCAAGATCACATAGCTGGCATTGGTCTTCACGTCGTTGCAATAGTTGCTGTCCACCCAAACACCGTTCTGGTTGACCACGCGGATTGCGGTATTGGTCTGGTCGGAGAAGGTATTGAAGCGGAGAATATTGCCAAAGGCACGGGTGTCAGGAGCAGGACCTGTCACGTCGGCACCGATGGTACCGCCGTAGAAGGTACAATTCTGCACCAAGGTGTTGTTGGCATTGCTGGCACGCAGCAAGTATTGAGCCGACTGAGCCGTGGTATTGCTGTCGATGAAGGAACAATTGAGGAACTGACAGTTCAAACTGTTGCTACCCATCTGCACCAACACGTTGCACCTGTTGTCACTGTAACGACCATTGTAGAAATTGATGTTCTTGAAGCGCACGCTGTGAGCCTGCGAAAGGTCTACCAGCGAAGGGGCATTCGTCGTAGAGCCCTGCCTGTAGCGACGGAAATGTACAGCAGCAGTCGCTGTGGCTGGTTCAAACAGCACATAGTTGGACTCGGAGGTGCCGGGGATGAATGGGAAGGAAGTGACATTGTAGTTGCCTGCAGGGAGTTTCACCGTGGTAGGACCGTCCACACCGCAACGACTTAACACATACAAGCATCTCTCGAGTGAGGTGAAGTCATTCGACGAGCCAGAACCGATGGTCAGCGTGCCGCTATAAGGACCATTGCATGCGGTGAATGGGGTGCTGGTAGAATCATTGTAAGGTTCATGGTCTAAATATTTCAGGTGGAGAGTTGAGGTGAGGAGACCACGCGTCCAGGCTGAAATGGTGTGGTAGCCGATAGTGAAGGTCTGGTTGGTGCTGACAACCACGCGTACAGAGTCACCACCGTTCAGTGTGCCAGTCCAATAATAGCTAACTGGGGCGCCATTGTCAATGGAGTAATAAATAGTATCGCCATAGAGCACCGAGTCGCCATAGTTTTTCAGCCAAACCACCACGCTGTCGGTACCCGTGTTGCAGGGGGTGTTGTAGTTGGGGTATGCCATGGCGCAGACACCAGCATCATAAATCAGAGGGACGTTCTTGGTTTCGTAGAACTGCACCCATGGACGACGGGGTGAGTATTCACCCACCTGAAACTGGTCGGCATCGGCCCCAAAGGCGTTGAAATCGTAAGCCCCGTCAGCGCTGAACATCCAAAGCGACTGCTTGTTGTTCGGTGCAGGAATGTCCCGCACGCTGTGGGCGGTCACGTTGACGTTGCCGTCATAGTAGGTCTGTATTACCAAGTCACCACCACCATAAAAGAAGGTGTCCTGTAGCGTCACCATCTTATAGGAGCCGGCAGCTGCCTGCTCGATAGTGAAGGAGGCATCATAAGGTATCTGCATAGCATCGCTGGTGAAGTTCAGATCAGCTGAAGTACGGTTCACTGCGTAGGGCTTATTCGCCATACGGAACTGCAAATGCGGGCGAGTCACGTTGCGGGGCGAGGTCTGCAAAATGAAACGAAAGTTGGTGATATAACCCGGACCGAAACCCATCGAGGCCATCATGACACTGTCATAGATAAATTCCGAACGGTTGTCTGCAAAAGTCGGAAAAGGAAATCCTGAATTATAAGAGGCCCCCGTCTGGTCGGGTTGGGCGGTATTGGTCTTGCCCCTCACGCAGCGGTAAGTCTTCCACTGGCTGGAGTTCTTGGGGAAGTAGCTGGTGTTGGCATTCGTAGTGGAGTCCTTTGCCACGATATGGTAGTGCATCAGGGTGTCGTAGCCATAGAAGGGAATACGTCCAACAAAGCGGTTCGAACCAGCAGATTCACGACTCAAGTAAGTAGTGTCATAGGTAGTTCTGTTACCCACCTGATAGACGCAGAACACCTGGCCTCCGTCAATACCCTGTGTGGCTGTGGTGGTCACGTCGGCTATCAGCTTGGCACCGCGGCTACTGGGATAGTTGATGTAGTCAGGGAAAGCCCGCATGGTGATGATGGGGGCCACTATCTGGTCATGCGATGCTCGCACCTTAATATCGTCGATATACCATGCCTCAGATCCGGTGGCTGCAGCACGCTCTGTCACCTTGAAACGGATAATCAGTTTCTTCTCCACCACCGCCAAACCTTGCAATAGAGCATCCAAGTCAAAGCGTTCCGATTTCCACAACAGGTTGTTGGCGGATGTGGCCGAGGTCCACTCTCCGTATGCCTCACGCGAGAAAGATCCCAACGAGATGAACTCCGTGCTACCGCCCTCTACCATGTTGTAGTGAGTGCTGCTCAGCTGTATCCACTGTCCTTCGGGGTCACTAGGACGACGCGCTTCAATGATACAGCCCTCTGTACGCGCCTGCAACTGCAAGGGCGACACAAAGGCTATGTGCTGGAACTCCAGCGTGTAGAAACGCAGCAGTGCGTTCTGCGAGAAGTCTATCGTGTCTAAGTACATGTAGTTGACCGCACTCTGCACATTCAGCAGCCTCATTGCACGGCTACCGCCAGAGTAGATCGTGGACTGCGGAGCTCCAGCCGAGGAACTGGAGGAGCACTGCACCGTGTAGTTCACTGGTGTGCCTGTCTCGAAGTCCTGGGAGTACATTTCGTAGATTTGCGCCTGCGACACAACCGTCATCAGAGCGAAAATCAGTCCGAAGAGTAAAAATCTTTTTTTCATGTTATTTATTATTATTTAATTTATTTCCAAACTATTGCATACCCAAAACACTATTTTTGGAGAGCCAAAAACAGCATTTTTTGAACTTACAAATTTACGAAGAAAAAACGAATTGACAACATTTTTTTAATTTTTATATTTATATATGCACTTTGAAACCAATTATAACAAACGAACAAACCCTTTTTTCTTCACCCTTGCCATATCTAAAAGGGAGCTATTGCCCCTACAAAAAAGAGTCCACGGGATGTTCTTTTGTATATAAGAGTCTTTGGAGCCGATTTCGTCACCCCTTCGACCCTAAAAATTATGATTTTTTAAGAAAGTTTTTCGATTCAGGTGGCTACAAACGCCCAAAAGTCCTCATCATGACTGAAGAGTGTATTAAAAAAAAGGAAAAGAATCGAGGGAAAAGTAATACCTCCCACGAGAGCACACCTTGGACAACTAATTACGATAGCATGTCCTTGCCAAGTTAATACGATGATTCGTTGTCCCTACCGTCTCTGACGCAAGACCTCATACATAAAAACCGCTGCGGCCACAGAGACATTCAGCGACTGCACCTGCCCCATGATGGGCAGTTTGGCGCGGACATCAGTCATTTTTAACAATTCAGGGCTGATGCCGGTTTCCTCAGCACCCATCACAAGAAGTGTAGGTTTGACAAAGTCAACTTCAAGATAATCAGTGGCTCCCTTTTCTGTAGCAGCCACTATCTGCATGCCGCATTGACGGGCCAGATTGAGCACCGTCTTCAGATTTGACTCCCTACAGATAGGTACACGAAGCAGAGCACCCGAAGAGGTCTTCACCGCATCATCACCCACCTGAGCGGTTCCATGGTCGGGAATAATGACGGCATCCACACCTGTGCATTCAGCCGTCCGAACGATGGCCCCAAAATTACGGACATCAGTTACATGATCCAACAGCAGCAGAAGCGGAGTCTTTCCCTCTTCCATCATTCTTGGAATCAGTTCTATAGCTTGTTGGAATACAATGGGTGAAATCAATGCCACGACTCCTTGGTGGTTCCCCTTGCTCAGCCGATTTAGTTTCTCAATAGGAACAAACTGGAAGGGGATGTTTCTATCTCTAATGCGCCCTTTCAACTCACCTGCCAAAGGACCCGAAAGACCATTCTGTATCAGAACTCTGTCAATTCGCGTATCGCCATCAATAGCCTCTATCACAGGCCTCAATCCATAGATAATAGTTGATGTTTTAGGTCCATGGCTCTCAGTCGGACCAGCACTATTTTTCTTTATAATCATTTGTCCAAATAATTTCTATCGTTAATAATCCATTTCTGCATCTACTTCTGCCGTCCATTCCAAGCCATCAGCACCTTTAGCAGCTCATGATTCTCCACGAGGAACGGAAATCTACCCTCCACCAAATCAGTCTTCCGAATTCACAATCCCGCCATCTCTCAACCTTATCTGTCTGTCCGACTTCTGTGCTAATGTATTGTTGTGTGTTACAATCACAAACGTCTGCTGATACTGGTCCCTCAATCGGAAAAAAAGTTCATGCAACTCCTCTGCATGGCGAGTGTCCAAATTACCTGAAGGTTCGTCAGCCAACACCACGGCAGGGTGGTTGATCAATGCCCTTGCCACGGCAAAACGTTGCTGTTCTCCACCCGAAAGTTGTGCTGGCTTGTGCTCAGCACGACTCTCAACATTTAGGAAACGCAACAGCGTATAGGCCTCTTCTTTCGCCTCTTCCATTTTCCGCCCTGCTATCAAAGCTGGCATGCACACATTTTCTATTGCCGTGAATTCTGGCAAAAGATTATGGAATTGAAAGACAAAACCGATATTCTGGTTGCGGAAAGCAGCCAAAGCCTTCTCATTCAGCTGGGTCACATCGGTCTGATCATAGCGAATTATGCCGCTGTCAGGACGGTCTAAAGTCCCCAACAACTGCAACAAGGTAGTTTTTCCGGCCCCTGATGCCCCCACAATACTCACCACCTCAGCCTTGGCAATGGTCAGGTTAATATCCCTCAGCACCTGCAAGTTGCCGTATGACTTATTTAGATGTTCTACTATTATCATAGGCCTATTCCTCCAAATTCTATTCCCCACTCTAAACCGTGCAACATCAGCACTCTACACCATTGAGAAACACCCGTTCGACTTTATTCTCGCCATAGGCGTAGGGCAGGTACTCGTAGGTTGGAATCTCCTTGGTTAGATAAAAATTGGCTTTCTTGCCGACCGCGATGGAACCCAACTGGTCACTTACACCCATAGCATAGCCACTGTTGATAGTGGTAGCGTTGATGGCCTCCTCAGGAAGCATGCGATAGTTGACACAAGCAAAGGAGAGCACCAGCTGCATATTGCCCGAAGGGGAAGAACCCGGATTGTAGTCCGAAGCCATGGCCACAGGCAGTCCAGCCTCCATCATTTGGCGCACAGGGGCATGCTGCATGTTCAAGAAGAAGGCAGCACCGGGCAACACGGTGGGCATGGTATCGGAACCTAACAGACATTGTATTTCCTCTGGGCCTGTGAATTCCAGATGGTCGCAAGATAGCGCGTGATGGCGCACGGCACACTGGATGCCACCTGAGCAGGCCAGTTCGTTGGCGTGAATCTTGGGACGCATACCATAGCGGGCACCCGCTTCGAGCATGCGGTCGGTGTCTTCCACCGTGAAGAAACCCTCGTCACAAAAGACATCGATAAAGTCGGCCAGGCCTTCGTTGGCAGCTTGGGGTATCATGCGGTCGATGACCAGGTCGACAAATTTCTCCTGACAGCCACGATACTCCATTGGAATCCCATGGGCACCCAGCAGGGTGGCGCGGATGGTCAGGGGGCTGTTCTCTCTCAATCGGCGAATGACACGCAGCATCTTCAGCTCTGCCTCAGGAGTCATGCCATAGCCAGACTTAATCTCTACGGCACCCGTACCGTAGCGTATGATGGTCTCTAAACGCGCCATGGCATCGTCGTAGAGTTGTTCCTCGCTGGCCTCTTGCACACGCTTGGCACTGTTGAGAATGCCACCGCCACGTTTTGCTATCTGGTCATAGCTAAGTCCTCGTATTTTGTCGATATACTCTATCTCACGACTCCCGGCATAGACCAGATGGGTATGGGAGTCACAGAAAGAAGGCAGCACCATACGGCCGGTAGCATCAACTTCCTTGTCAAAAGTCTGCTCCTTGAGTTCTGCCATAGGGCCAAAAGCGGCAAAATGACCGTCATCAACAATCAGATAAGCATTCTCAATATGTTCGATTCGGGCCATGTCGGCACCACACACCTTCTCACGGGGAGTAGTCTCAACCTGCAAAAGGCTCTTTATATTCTTAACAATTGTTCTCATATATTCTTTATTCTATTATCTTTCTGTTAAAAGAGCTCGCCTTGGCCGCCAGTCTTGATTTTACCCAAGTGCTGGTAGGCCAGCTCCGTGGCCTCTCGTCCTCGTGGAGTGCGCTGGAGGTATCCCTCCTGAATCAAGTAGGGTTCATAAACCTCCTCAACGGTGCCGGAGTCCTCGCCAACGGCGGTGGCGATATTATTAATGCCCACGGGCCCACCTTTAAACTTTTCAATGATGGTTGACAGGATACGCAGATCCATCTCGTCTAAACCGTTGCTGTCAACATTCAATGCTTTCAAAGCATAGCGAGCAATGTCGAGGGTAATGGTGCCGTCGCCCTTCACCTGAGCAAAGTCGCGCACGCGACGAAGCAAGAGGTTGGCAATGCGGGGGGTGCCACGACTGCGGCGCGCAATCTCAAAGGCCGACTCGGAAGTGATTTTCACCTGCAGCAATCCCGCCGAGCGATTGACAATCTTGGCCAACGTCTCGGCATCATAGTATTGCAAACGGCAGTTGATGCCAAAACGGGCCCGCAAAGGGGCCGTCAGCATGCCCGACCGAGTGGTGGCTCCAATGAGGGTGAATGGTTTCAGGTTGAGTTGTACGCTGCGGGCAGCTGGCCCCGACTCGATGAGGATATCGATTTTATAGTCTTCCATGGCTGAATAGAGATACTCCTCAACCACAGGAGAAAGTCGGTGTATTTCGTCAATGAAAAGCACGTCGTTGGCCTCTAATGAGGTAAGCATACCAGCCAGGTCGCCAGGTTTGTCCAGTACAGGTCCCGAAGTCATCTTTATGTTGACCCCTAGTTCATTGGCAATAATATAGGAAAGGGTGGTCTTGCCCAAGCCTGGCGGGCCAAAGAGCAGCACATGGTCTAGCGGTTCGCGACGCTGTTTAGCAGCACCCACGAAAATGCGCAGGTTGTCCAGCACCTGCTGCTGCCCAGCAAAGCTGTCGAACCCCTTAGGGCGGAGCGCACGCTCGACCTCACGTTCCTGTGCCGACTGGCTGTGGCCGGTAGCATCTAAGTTGTTGTTCATTCGAGTACTCTTTGAGGGTGCAAAAATACAAAAAAAATGACATATACCGTTTTTTTATTTTTATAGCAATAATAAAATCGGTTGCAACGCGTTATTAAAGAAATAAAAAAGTAGAAACTATGAGATCTATTATTGTCGGTACCGACTTCTCTGAGGGGTCGTACGTAGCGTTAGAATTGGCCATAGACATAGCCAATCGGATGGAATGTGACATTGAGGTCATCTGGGTGAAACGCCAAAAAAGGTTGATGGATGACGAGCAAGTGAGCATGCTGTCAAAACTGGCAGAAGAGAAACTCATCTCTCTTTGCAACAAATATCAGCCCAACATGAAATACGGCAAAATGCGTTGGGAAATCTGCGAAGGCAAGGTGGGCAACGTTCTCTCACGCCATGCCATCCACTCCAATGCTCCCCTCATCGTCATCGGCACCAACGGTGCCTCTGGCTTCGAGAAATATTGGATGGGCAGCACCGCTGTGCGCATCGTGCAGGAGGCCACCGTGCCAGTTATGACCATCCGTCAGGGCTTCAATTTCCACAAAGACCTTGAGCGTATCGTCGTACCCCTGCGAGTCAATCTCAACTCCCGTCAAAAGGTACCCCCTGCTGCCGAGATTGCCCGTCTCTTCAACTCCGAAGTACACCTCCTGGGTCTTTTCGACGACGAGGCTCAGACCAATGAACTGCAAATCTACCTCATGCAGGCTGCAGAGCTCCTTGGCAAACAAGGAGTCCGCTTCACTTCCTCCATGCGCAAATACTCCAACTATGGCGATGCCCTTCTCGGCTATGCCGAGAGCATCAACGCCGACCTTGTGGTCATCAACACTGAACAGGACCGCATGCTGGCTCAGCTTTTCTTGGGCACCAACGCACAGCAGATTGTCCACAACGCACAGCTTCCTGTGCTTTGCGTGCATCCTAACGACAAGATTTTCACCCTTACTAAGTCATGAGCAAGGTCGTCATAGTGGGTGCCGGTGCCGCCGGCATGATGGCCGCAATAGCTGCAGCCGAGCAGGGGGCAGAAGTGGTTTTGTTGGAAAAGATGGACCAGCCCGGCCGCAAATTGCGCATTACCGGCAAAGGTCGCTGCAACCTCACCAATACCGCTCCCCTCAAAGAATTCCTCACCCATATTGGGCCTGATGGCCGCTGGATGCGCAACTGCTTTGCCCAAATGTTCAACACACAGCTAATGGACTTCTTCGAGCAGCACAACGTCCCCTTGGTTGAGGAGCGCGGTAGCCGCATTTATCCCAAGAGTGGCAAGTCCCTCGACATCTTCCTTGCCCTTATCAACGACCTTGAGGAACGCCCTAACGTGGAAATACGAAAGAACTGTGCCGTCAAGAGTCTTACCGAAGATCGGCACGGCGTTCGTCTTCAGGATGGCACCACCGTTCGCGGCGACGCCCTCATCATAGCTACCGGAGGCCTCTCCTACCCCACCACCGGCTCCACGGGCATCGGTTACCGTCTTGCCGAGGAGGCTGGCCATAAGGTCATTCCCCAAGTGCCATCGCTGGTTTCCCTCTCTTGTGAGGAGCCCATATCCCAAGAGCTTGAGGGATTTGTCCTTAAGAATGTGGCACTCTCCATCACCCGTCCTGACGGAAAGAAACTGTACGACAATTTTGGCGAGATGACTTTCACCCATAACGGCATAGACGGTCCCATTGTGCTTTCCGCCAGCCGCCAAGTGTCACGCCTGCTCCACAACGGCGAGAAGTTGATTGCCCATATCGACCTCAAGCCCGCTCTCGACCGTGAGAAACTGGACCACCGCCTTATTGCCGACCTCGACAGCAACGGCACCCGCCTTTTCAACGATGCCCTCCGCCTTTGGCTTCCCATGGAACTGGTGCAGCTGGCCCTCAACCGCTGCCATATAGAATATTACAAACGTCTCCACCAAATCAATGCAGCCGAGCGCAAACGACTCCTCAACTTTCTCAAGGATGTCCAGTTCACCCTCAACGGCACAGGCGACTACAACACCGCTGTGGTCACCCAAGGTGGCATCGAAACGAAAGAGATTAACCCCAAGACCATGGAGTCGAAGTTAATTCCCGGGCTCTACTTTGCTGGTGAAGTGCTTAATCTCGATGCCGACACAGGTGGCTACAATCTGCAGATAGCCTTCTCCACCGGCTATGCTGCCGGCAAGGCTGCCGCCCAACGGCAACCCACGGAATAAATAATCAGACAACCCAATGCCTATGAAGCAACGACTATTACTTTTAACCTCCATTATTGCCCTTGTGCTGCTTGCCCTGCCCTCCACAGGACAACCCCTCAAGAACTATGAGACACAAGTCAACTCGTTTAAGTTGTACGATGCCGCCTCTTTGGCCAAATATGCCTTCATGATCGACAAGCAGCGCAACCGAACAAAGGACAATCCCGAGGACTGGGAGGACATCATCTTCGTCAACCGCGACCACACCAGCCACCTTCGTCTCATCCATCACCCAGGCGATGGTGCCTACGAAATGGCTGGTTTTGAAGTGCGCCAAGGCATGCCCGACGAGGACGAAGATTACTATGCCAAGGTACCCGACAAAGTATTTATGACGCCCCACGGCATCATGTTGGGATTAAAGGAAAATGAGGTTGCCGATATACAGGGCAAACCACAGGAGGTTTTTCAAGAGGGAGACTACAAGGTCTACCGCTACTACGATGGCCATCGCAAATCCTGGATTCTACGCAAATACAACCAGGTAGGCTATCTAATCATGTTTTGGTTCCGCGACGGAGTGTTAGTCCGCTACAGCTTCGGATTTGAATATCCTTGATTCATCACTTTACTGAAGAACGCAACTGCCATCTAATTCTTCCCCTCTTGGAATTCGTCCACCGCTATGGTAGCATCTTCCCATGCCATCATCTGCTGATCCAACTCAGTTTTGAGCGACTGGTATTGGGCGTAAAAGTCGCTATCCTGTGCTTCACCCGAGGCCAGCACGGCCTCTTTCTCGGCAATGGCACTCTCTAATCGCTCTATTTCTTTTTCAATCTTTTCCACCACGTTGCGCAGTTTGCGCAATTCCCGCTCACGGTCCTTGCTCTGTTCGTAAGCCTGACGGCCCTGACTGGGAGTCCCCTTGGCTCCATCCACGCTCTTGGCCTTGGCGGCTTGAAGGCGAGCGTTCTCTTTTGCATTTTCCGCCTCACGCCAGTCGAGGAACTCATAGATGTCTCCTTTGAACTCATGCACAGCACCATCACGAAACTCATAGAGCATCTCGGTCAGACCATCCAAGAAGTCTCGGTCGTGCGAGACAATAATCAAGGTGCCCGTATACTGTAGCAAGGCATTCTTAAGGATGTCTTTAGAGTCCATGTCCAAGTGATTGGTGGGCTCGTCGAGTACCAATAAGTTAGAAGGAGTAAGCAACAGTTTGGCCAATGCCAAACGAGCCTTCTCGCCACCTGAAAGCACCTTCACCTTCTTCTCGCAATCTTCTGTGTCGAAGAGAAACTGGCCTAAGATGTTGCGAATTTTGGGCCGTATGTCACCTGTGGCAATATCATCAATTGTCTGGAAGACCGTCTTCTCGCCATCCAACATAGCCGCCTGGTTCTGGGCATAATAGCCCACCTGCACCTGAGCCCCTAACTTAAAGGATCCTGTGTAGTCCTTGATATCACCCACGATGATTTTGGCCATGGTGCTCTTGCCCTCTCCGTTCTTACCCACAAAGGCCACTTTCTTGCCCGAAGTGAGCAGGAAATCAACATTGTCGAAAACCTGCAAGTCACCATAGGCCTTGCCCAAATGCTCCGCTTCCACCACAATCTTGCCGCTGTGGGGTGCTGGCTGGAATTGGAAATGGATGTTTTCGGTGCTCACTTCGTCAATCTGCACCATCTCCATTTTATCCAGCATCTTAATGCGCGACTGAACCTGCTTGCTCTTGGTGGCCTTGTATCGGAAACGCTCTATGAAAGCCTCAATCTGCGCCACCTGTCGCTGCTGGGCAGTCAGCTGTGCCATCTGTGAGGCACGCCGTTCCTGCATTTGAATTACATATTCCGAATAGGAACATTTGTAGTCATAGATGCGGCCGGCGGTTATCTCGATAGTTCGCTTGGTGATATTGTCCAGAAAAGTACGGTCATGCGACACCAACACCACGGCACCCGGATAGCCCTGAAGGAAATTCTCCAGCCATTGAATTGACTCAATGTCCAAATGGTTGGTGGGCTCATCCAGCAGGAGAAAATCGGGCTGTCGCAACAACAGCTTGGCAAGCTCAACGCGCATCTGCCAACCTCCGCTAAATTCTGCCACAGGCCTTTGGAAGTCAGCATGTTTAAATCCCAATCCCAGCAACACCTTCTCACATTTCTCCTGTCGGCTATCGGCACCCAACAATAGCATCTGCTCCGTCACCTCGTTGTGACGGTTGAGCAACCGTGTGTAGTCGTCGGACTCATAGTCGGTGCGTTCGGCAATCTCATCGGTCAGCCGTTGCTGGAGGGCCAACAAATCATCAATGCGGCTGAAAGCAGTAAGGGCTTCGTTCACCACCGTCCGGCTGGTGTCGGGCACCATCTCCTGAGGCAGATAGCCCACCTCTTGACCCGAGGAGATGATCATGGTGCCTGTCTCTGGCTGCTGCCAGCCACAGAGAATCTTCAGCAAGGTCGATTTCCCCGCGCCATTCTTGCCCACCAAGCCAACACGGTCATGGTCGCCAATATTGAACGTCACATTATCAAACAAATCTGTCCCGGTGAACTGCACCGACAAATTATTTACAGCTATCATTTCTTCAATATAAAAAAACTTTCTTCTTCACCCCGCCTTCCCAATAAGAAAACATTGTTTTCACTATGCCATACTTGCAAGGCGCGATACATGCCGTCAGCCTGTCTAATCAAATCTGACAGACATCCTAACCGTTCTTGACTTTTCCACAAAAAAAGACTTAAGAATTAGGACACCGCCTTAATTCTTAAGCCTTTTTCCTCAAGTCAAATCAGACCTATTGCAGGTTGAAGCTGACAGGGAGGTTGAACTGTGAACGAACGGGTTTACCGCGCTGCTTGCCGGGTTTCCATCTGGGCATACCCTTGACAACACGCACAGCCTCGGCTCCACATCCACCACCGATGTCACGCAGGATCTTGATGTTTCCCACGCGGCCGTCTTTTTCAACGACGAAGGAGACGAATACACGTCCGGTGATGTTGTTTTCCTTAGCCAGCTGGGGGTACTTGATGTTTTCAGCCAAGTACTTCGACAGGGCTTCAAGACCGCCGGGGAATTCGGCATCTTCCTCAACAACCAAGAAGATTTCTTCTTCAGCTTCCTCTTCCTCTTCTTCAACCTCTACACGAGTGAATTCTTCCTGTGCCTTGTTGGCGTTATCGTCTGCATTAATCAGACCCACCTCGTTCTTAATCTCAGCGTCGTTCTCAACAACGGTGAGGTCGGTGGCGACAACCTCAGGCTCTTCGGGTGGGGGAGGAGGAGGTGTCTCTTCCTGTGTCTGAATGATGTCGGCATCGATTTCCATATCAGCAGTACGGGTAGAGATAGTTTTTTCCTCCTTGTCGTACGACCTGACATTGAAAGCGACCAGAACAGCAGCCAGAATGACCACCAAACCGATTTCAAGAAACATTCCTCTACGATTTTCGAGGTCTGCCTTTGGGGTTTTCTTTGCTTCCATGTTATTTATTTTTAATTTGTTATTTGCACTTTATGATACCGTAAAGGCATCTTTTTTCAACTCCAAAAATAGCATTTTTTATTGAATTATCAACAATCCGATGTAAAAAAAATCGATTTTTTTTTACACCCTACACGCAAAATCAAGTCTCAGGCTTGCTTCTACCACTCTGGCAACGCTTTGTCGTCCCAGGGATGATGGGCAGGGCGTTCCCTTAGCGCAGTTCAAAACTCACCGGCACCGTGTAGGAGGTACGCACCGGCCTACCGTTCTGTCTGCCCGGAGTCCATTTTGGCATGGTCTTGATGACACGCACAGCTTCGGCACCACAGCCACCGCCAATCTCACGAGCCACCTTCACATGGCCAATGCTTCCGTCTTTCTCCACCACAAAGGTAACATACACTTTGCCCGTGATGTTGCCCTCTTTGGCCAGTTGTGGGTACTTGATATTCTCTGCCAGGAACTTCATCAAGGCAGCATAACCGCCAGGGTACTCGGCCTCCACCTCGGGGGCAATCTGTATCACATCCTCATCCACTTCATCCTCTACGGGCACCTCCACCTGTATCAACTCCGGCGCGGCGCGGTTGATGGCATCGCCATAGTCAACAGGCATGGCTTCATTGGTGGGAGTCTGGTCGTCATCAATAATCTTCAGGTCGGTCATGGGAGTCTCAACCTCTGCGGGAGGTTCAGGAGGAGTGACTTCAGTATTGGGGATGTCAAAATCTTCTGGCACTTCCCAGCGGTCGCTACGGCTGAGTCCTTCATTTACGCTGTTGTCGTAAGACCTGACATTGAAAGCTGCCAAGACTGCTGCCAGCGATACTACCATTCCGATTTCAACAAACAGCACCTTGTTCTTCTCAAGGTCTGCCCTTCTGTTCTTCTTTGATTCCATAACTTTGGATTTTAAAAGGTTAATAATAAGGTGAAATCCGGTAGTTATCTTCTCATGCTGTCTATTTTATATGAATAATATTTTAGGTTACTATATTATTATTTGGTCGTTTTTGTTTTATTAACGCCATTTTGTCTCTTTTATTGTGGCATTTTTATTAAAAATCAATATTTAACATTTTCACCCACAAATAGTCACGTCCGGTATTCATCATTCAATATAGTTTCGGCCTCCCTGTAGCAAAATTTTTTTTCATCGCGTCAATAAAAAAGTGTATCTTTGCATGCTGATATGGATACCTCTCGTTTCATTATTTGTCGCGCCGCCGCAGGCTCGGGCAAGACCTATACCCTTGTCCGCCAATACCTACAACTGGCCTTTTCGGCCCCTGAACAGGAGCTACGCAACCGTTTTACCCGCATTCTTGCCATCACCTTCACCAACAAGGCCGCCAACGAGATGAAGGAGCGCATCCTGAAAGAGCTCGACAACATGGCCGCCCAAGGCACCACCTCCAACATGGGCAACGACATTGCCCAGCAAATGCAGCTCACAGACGACACCTTACGACGCTACGCTACCATCGTGCGCCAAGCCATCCTCCACAACTACTCCGACTTCGCCGTCTGCACCATCGACAGCTTCATGCACCGACTCGTGCGCACCTTCGCCCACGACCTCAACCTGCCGCTCAATTTCGACGTCTACATCGACAACAGCGAGCTCATTCAGAACGCCGTGGACGACCTCATGGCCATGGTGGGCACCGAGGGACAGGAAGAGCTCACCGAGGTGATGTGCGAATTTGCCGAAAGCCGCATGTCCGACGGCAAGAGCTACATGATAGAGAATGAGTTGGCAAACCTTGCCGCCGAACTATTCAAAGAACAGACCCCCGAATACCTCCGCGACCTCTCGCACCTCGACATGGCACAGTTCCGCCAAATCAACACCCAGATGCGCCAAGCCAACCGCGCCTACGAGCAGCAGCTGCAAACCCTTGGCAAAGAGGGTCTCCAAGCCATCACCGATGCCGGCATCGGGCCTGAAGACTTCTACCAGAGCCGCAACGGAGCCGGTACCTTCTTCCGCAAACTGGCCGACGGCATCATGTCCGAGCCCAACAGCTACGTCCTTGCCTACATTGAGGGCGATAAGTTAGGCTCCGCCAAATGTTCTCCCGCCACCCGCGACATCCTTGCCGCCCTCAAGCCACAGTTGCAGGTCCTTTTCCAGCGAATCCAAACGTTGCGCGAAACCGAGGGGTTGCGCTATAACACCCGCCTCCTGCTGCTCAAAAACCTCTATTCCCTTGCCCTCATCAACAAGCTCAACGAACTGGTAAGCAACTACTCCAAAGAAAACGAAATCGTTCACATCTCCGAGTTCAACAAACGCATTTCAGAGGTCGTGCAGGACGAGCCCACCCCCTTCATCTACGAGCGCATCGGCAACCGCTACTACAACTACCTCATCGACGAGTTCCAAGACACCTCTCGCATGCAATGGCAAAACCTTGTGCCTCTAATAGAAAACGGCGTAGGCTCTGGCCACACCTCGCTGGTTGTGGGCGACGGCAAGCAAGCCATCTACCGTTTTCGTCAGGGCGATGTAGACCAGTTCGTTAACCTGCCTCAAGTGGACAATCCCATCCACGGTCGCCTGCTGGAAAAACCCGGCATCAGCCTTGCCGACCGGCTCGAACGCAACTTCCGTTCTGCCCGCACCGTGGTAGATTTCAACAACGACTTTTTCGAATGGGTCATCCGCAACCGTTTTGCCGACAACGCCCAACTCCAAAGCATCTACATAGGCGACGGCGACGAGCCTGACCTCAAGCAGCAACACACCAAAGAGGGGGGATACGTGCAGATAGGTTTCTATGAGCTGGAAAAAGACCGCACTCCGCTATGGGAAAAGATGCTCAACGACATACACACCTTGGTCAACGAGAAGGGCTACCAGCTGCGCGACATGACCATCCTGGCACGCGACAACAACACCCTGGCCGATATCTCCACTTTTCTCTCAGAGCAAGGCATTCCGGTAGTTTCCAGCGAGTCTTTCCTGCTCACCCAAAGCCGTGTGGTGATGCTGCTTCGCAACCTCTTGCAGTACCTCCTCGACGGGAGTGACCGAATAGCAGCCATGCGGGTACTGCAATACCTCCACTCCTTAGGACGCATGCAGAGTCTCCACGAAGAGGCATTCCTCAAGAACCGTGGAGCTGTGGACCTCGACCAATTGTTGCAGAGCGAAGGCCTCGACCTCAACAGCAACCTGTTGCGACAGTTGGGACTCTACGACTGCTTTGAGGAGGCATTGCGCATGCTGCATCTGGGCGATGTCGAAACCTCCTACACCGCCACCCTTCTCAACGTCGTTGCCCGCTATACCAGCAACCACAGGCAGGACTTAGGCGAGTTTTTAGAATGGTTTGACAAACAAAAAGACCGCCTCTCCACCAGCACCGCCAGCGACCTCAACGCCATCCAGCTCATGACCATCCACAAGGCCAAAGGACTGGAAAAACCCATTGTGCTCTACCCCATCCTCACCAAGCGCGAACAGCAGGACAGCATCTGGGTTCACATCCCAGAGGAAGACCAACTGCCCCTCCCCTCCAGCCTCATCCGTCCCACCCAAAAAGACCACACCCTGTTCGACAAAGAATACCAAGAGGAGCTACAAAAGTCGGACATGGACCGCATCAACGTCCTTTACGTCGCCCTCACCCGCCCCAAAGAAAAGCTTCTAATCTATTGTCAAGCAAGCAACAAAGAAGACGGTAACGACTACAGTTCCTTGCTGCAAGCCTACCTCGCCCAACGCAACGACCTATCCCAGGTGCAACAAGGAGTGGTTGCCATTGGGGAAAACAGTCCCAAATCAGCCCCAAAACAAGGAAATGAGCCCACTCCAGAAGCCCTCAACGTATCGATCTCGTCCATCTCATTTCCCAACTGGTCCGACCGCATAGCCATTGCGCAACAATCCTCCAAGATTTTCGGCCAGTTTGACGAGGACTCCATCCGCTGGGGCAACCTGATGCACGAACTCCTTGCTCTCGTCCACAGCACAGCTGATGCCGAAGAAGCTCTCGTCACCTTTTTCTCCCGCAACCACTTAACCCAATCCGCACAAACCGAACCCGCTGCCGACGACACCAACACCATCGCAAACGAGCTCAAGGACTCCCTCCTCCAGATGCTGAGCCAACCCGAAGTGGCACGGTTTTTCCGTCCAGAGGACAAGAGCCTCAACGAGTGCAACCTGGTTTGGCATGGCGGGGTGCTGCGTCCCGACCGTGTGGTCTTTGCTGCCAAAGAAAATGAAACCTGGGTAGTAGACTTCAAGACGGGTGCCCCCAACACCGAACACCATGCGCAAGTGATGCACTACTGCGAAGCCATTCGGGCCATGGGACACCCCACCGTCAAAGGCTACCTTCTCTACATCGGACATACCCATTGTCAGGTACTCCCCTGTGCCTAATAGGCAGTTCCAATGTGAGTCCGTTCTTTCTTCGCTTTTTTCTCGTTTAAGGGATGGAGAAGAGCGAAGTTAGGGCGAAGTTACATAGGACCTACCCTGGAGTGAAAACAATGGTGTGTTTTCCTGAAATCGCTTGACAGATTTTTGCTGGTTAAACTGATTGGCTTGTCAAATATCTGCTGCCGTACTGAATCGCTTGACAGAGGGGATGACAATGGATAATGCAGAGCCATCCCTGACTGTTTGGCAAAGTCG
>JAEEHQ010000073.1 GCA_016280915.1 Bacteroidales bacterium | reverse complement strand
TCTATTCATTTCCATTCTGTCTCAGGTAAAGACCAGAAATATGGTGGGGATGATGACAGAAAAGCTTTTGAAAAATACCTCCGAAGAGTGTTTGATAATTCGAATACGTCATCACTAAGGCGGGAAATGAAACCGAAGGCAGTTGAAAACATTGCCCCCGGAGATGTCTTTGTATATGAATCACCCGGAACCGGTTCTTATGGCCATGCCGTTTTGGTTGCAGACGTCGCCATAAACAAGAAGACCGGGGAAAAGGCTATAATGCTGGCACAAAGCAGCACTCCGGCTTTGACAATGCACATCATCCGAGATTTCTTTCATCCCATATTATCTCCGTGGGTTGTGTTAGAGGACGCTTCTGATGGATTTTCAATCTCAGGAATTCATTTTGAAATGTCCGATCTGCGATCATGGTATATTATCTAATTAATTCCTATATCTTTGGTAATAACGCGGTAGTGTTCCATCCAGTGTGTCTGGAGTAGGGTCTGCAATTGAAAGAACGCTCAAAGTTACACCATTTTTCATGTTATCCAAGGAGACTGGTACCTTCCGTGGGTTGCTCAGTCTCCTTTTGGCGCTGAACCAACGGGAAAGAGTGTAGCATCTTCCCGTATCCTCTGGATCACCCGCTAATAGGACTCCTTGTCCATTGCTGTCTTGCCCATCAGGACGATGATCGAGACGATGAATTTGGGGAGGTGTCCCTTTGTTACATTGCTTGTGAGGGAGAGTGGCAAACTCTTTCCGGCTGTAAGCGATTGGCGTGCCATTCATCCCGTCTGTCGCCTTGTATCCGGGTACATACCGATGACTGTGTGGCTAATCCATGTGACTGAACCGGTTACTGAGACCATTTCTTGATGCAAAGGTATTTCCTTCACGTGGAGTCATCAAGGGTGAAATGCACCTCCTGAGAAATCTCCACACCTTCGGGTAGTATTTCTCCTCCGGCCCTTGCTTCCTTGCCACGGTGAAGGCGCTGATGCGGCATCAGAAATCGAGTAGTAACCCTTTAATCCAGACACATTATGGAACCGCTCAATTCAGATCCCCTCCGCAGCATCATTGGGAATGCCCGTATCCAGAACGTCGGCGACACCGAGTTGGCACGCTTCAGCGTCGCTTCCGACTTGCCTAGGTCTACTGCAACACTCCTTTACAAAGCAGAAAAATATGACCGTCCCCGGCGCCGAAAGGTGGAAAACAGAGGGAAATAGAATCAAGACCAAGGTTATGGAAGACATTACGACCATCATCCTCATCGTCGAAGTATGCTTCTTGCTGAAGCCGATACTCGGGGCCATCCTGAGAGGCTTCGGCTGCTCGGAGAATAGGCGAGACCGCTGATTGTGGAAACATAGGTTTCGTTTAAGGAGAGAGCGATTGCTCCTTCCCGAATAACTATACCCTAACGCGGCTTTTTCCATCTATTTGAAGCCACCCCTGCGGGAGAAAATGATTATCTTTGTAAGAACTGCCATAATGCTATTCCCGATGACACTAAAAGAATTGGAAAACCAATATGCATCTCTGACAGCTGAGACTGCAAAGGGCTTCATAAAAGGTATCCATACTACCTTTATAAGCGAAGACGTAAGCTCCCTTTCATTGCTTGGCTTCCTGGAAAGAATCTTGACGAACTTTCAGCCTGAGGGAATGCGAATTTGCGCCTTGAGAGGACAAGTGCCATCCACGGACCGCGATACACTGACATTACACGGAAAGATTGTTGCTGCAATGATGCTCATTCTACAGCAGACTAAATCTTATTCTGATCTCAGAGCTAAAACCCTAGTTTTCCTGACATACTCTGCCGCTGTTGTTAAGACTAAGTATGATTTTGCTGCTCTTTTCCTTGATTCCCTTAATTACCGTATTTGTGAGACGGGTCTGAACTGGAGATCAGTGCAGGAAGACTCATTGGATGTTCTCTGTTATGCATTGGAGAAAGGAATACGATTCGATAAGGGACACTCCGATTTCTTCTCTTTCACAGGGAAAGGGAAAACCGAATGCCGTGAAGGCAGATTGAGAATTAGTTCATCTGACATGTTGGAGTCAGGGAACCAGGCTTTTTCCATTCTTGAAAACAGGATTGCAGTAGTGACAAGGAACACTCGAGAAGAACGGCTCAAGTCATCGGCACAAGATGACGCCGAGTCCCTCTCGGTCTTTGCTGAAACATTTATCGAGACTCAGGCATCATTCTCCAAGGAAAAGCAGCGGAAGAATGATGTAAAACCAGGAGACAAGGTCAGTATTATGGTAACCGGATTATCTGAAACAGGAGACACAATCCTCTGTTCTGCGATTGATTCTGACGATCTTGTTGAAGGTGAAATCCTGAATGAAGAACTCGTAAAGGGGACATGGAGTAGAAATCTGATTCCATATCTGTTCGATGGCGACTGCATTCGTGACGCTGTCGTGATAGAGAAAGATGAGGACTATTGTGTTTTCTCCATTCGTGATGCATACAAGGCCTATTCCAAGAAGAAGGCGGAAGAAGACTTACGGAATAATGTCGTCATGGAGGCGGTTGTGTCGGAGGTGAAGAAGGAGTGGTACGATGGAAGAGTTACTTGGATGACCCCCTCAGGTTATGGTGGAGTATCTTTCCCCCTTGCAGGGAGAGAATTGAAGCCAGGAGACAAAGTAGTTATGTCCGTTCTGAACATCCAAACCACGGGGACATCCGTTTTCATAAACCTTTGCCAACCGAAATATGGCTATGAGGGTATCGATCGGTTGTTTGAATCGGAAGAAGACGTTTTGACCCAGTTCGTTACAACTGCAAAGAAGATTCGAGGTGAATCGTCCGGAAAAGAAGACGATGAAAAACATAACAAGGACGCAGAGATCATCCGGCTTCTTGCTTCAATTCTTGCAAACAGGGCGACTAAAAGAATTAGCCTGAATACATATCGGCAAAGACTAGCAGCATTATTCCTTTTGAACATGATCGGTGACAAGACATTCTTTGATGATCTTAACCCCGAGACATATTATCTCCAATGCTGCATATCCTATGCTCAGGGCAATCGTGTCCTAGCCATTAGTCACTACTCCCTCTCTGACTTACAAGAATCAATTCTCAAGCTTCTGTCTTTAGGAGAGGGGCAGGAACAGGAACTGCTGAAGCTGGTGGCATCTATGCCGGAACAATCCATTCCTGGCAAGATCGGGTCCCTTCTGCTTGGCCTGAGCATATCCTCACGATTCAAGGATGAGTTCAGCACTGACGAAGACACGGTACGCAGAAAGATCTGCATGCTTCTTGGGGTCGGTGACCTTTTCCGTAAGAGTGAAACGACAAAGTATGGCAAGTACGGCAAAACTGAGAACAGGGAAGTCGAGTTCAAGTCATCATACATTTTCCGAAATGATGACAAAGGACCTGATATCGATTACCAGGGGAGAGGTCAGGTGTTTGAAGCTGTATGTGCATTCTTGAATGCCGAAGGCGGGACTGTCTATGTCGGTGTAAATAACAATGGCGACCCCATCGTATCAGAGGACTCGGGATTGAATGCCGACATTGGGTGGCTGAGAGAAAACTTCAAGTTCTTGAACGGAATGAGGGCTAGGCAACTAGGCCACCCCATCTGTGAAGTGAAGGACTTTGACAGCTATGTTCAGTTCCTGAATTCAGAGAAGGAATTGTACTTCAAGGAATCTCTGCTCGGCAATATAATCATTGAGGTTACGGAAGATGCGGATGCTATCCGTATCACTGTGAATCCGTCAGAGTATGAGATCGCATATCTTTATTCTGATATGACGCGCAGTGACGGACACGCATATGTCCGTGATGGTGGCCGTACTGTGGAAATGACCCGTGTCCAGAAGGAGCGCCGTCTTGCTTCTTTGAAAAACATCACAAAGGAAATGGGATTTGTCGTTGCCATTCAGGAAGCGATAGATCGACAGGGGAAACTCCTTTTCAAAGGGTATGCAAGCGGAAATAGCGGAGAGGTGAAGGACAGGCTCGTTGTACCTATCAATCTGTTCTACAATGACGAAAATGTCTATTGCTTTGATCTCCTCAGCAAAAAGTATAAGCAGTTCAGATTGCACAGGATCACGTCGATAGAAACGGTTCCCGGTGAGTATCATCTTCAAAAGTCATTACCAAAAGAAGCAGATGTATTCCGTTGGTTAGATGACGGAGGCAAGGCTTATCATATTAAGCTTCGTATGGATGTCGGTGCCAGGAATTACCTACTGGAGGAATACTCGCGTGCAGAACGTCTTCCCTCAACAGAATTATTCGAGGAGAAGAGAAACAAATGGATCCTTGACACGCATGTCAACGGACTAGGTGCCGTCAGACGATTCTACTTGGGACTAGCCGACAAGATAGAGATTCTTGACACGGAAGATTCCGATGAATTGAGGAATTGCATCAATGATTTCGTCCGTGAAAATGTGATTCCGGACCCAAAAATGATAACACGATAAGCATATGGCTTTGACAGATAATACTCCACAGAATGGTTTGAAGATTCTTGGACATATTGAGCTACCCGAGATCAAACAAGAGAATAAATCCCTACAAGGGAAGGGCAGTGCTGTCTCCGTCCTTCCCAACGGCTCATATCAACTTGACCTTACCCAAAAGTGGCAGATTGGGGCTGTTATTTTTTATGACGGCGTGGTCAACAATTTCGGGATGATAGCCGTCAAGGCTAAAAAGGCGAGGACCTATCGTTTCACGAGTGATGTAAAAAGGGGCAGACTCACTCTCGACCGAGGCGATCTTGTCGTTTTCCGATCTGAAGGCAGTGTGGTTATGGATCTTGTTCCTATTCGTTCGACTAGTTCGTTACCTTGGTCGATGATCCTTCGCCATGTTGATTTCTACGAAGTCATCGATTTTGACTACAATATCAATAAGTATTCGGGGTCAAAAGGACATATGTCCGTACCTGTCATTAAAGGCTGTGTCGCTGTAATGAGCAGCTCCGATGAGGCGAACTTGTTGGCAGAACTCTACAAAAAGCTTGAATCCTTAGAGAATGATGAACGGAAAGAGGCATATCTGAAAAAAATACTCCCTTTAGGCATACAGTCTTTCTTCGTGAAGAAATGCCTTAATCAGGAATACGCAGCTTCTCTCTTGAACGAAGACAGCCCATATCTTGCAGAGTACCACTGCGTTGTCTTAGCTATCCTTAACGGCTCTATTGAAATAGGGGACTTGTCAACCGCTTCGAAGATTTTCACTTCTTTTTCTGGGCTGGAAAGTGCATATGAGGCTTTTTTGTCTGCCCTTAATGATAAATCAAGTGACTGGAATATTCTGACTGCACAAATTAAGGCCTTCCAGAAAGAGGATGATGGCAATGATTTCTTTCTTGATATATTGCAGAGCGACCTAGTAATAAAACCGACCCCAGATGTCCTTCTTGCATCCGCAGCAGTAAAGAAGACTCCTGAATATGCGGAATTGCTCAAAAAGGCAAACCCCAAGGGATTCAGCAAGGATTTTATTGTTCAGTCAATTCAGTCCGAACGGAGTGTTGATGGGAAAGAAGCTATCTTGAAGCTTTTACCAGACAATCTTGCCAGTGAAATTATCAACGAATCGTTTACCGGATCCATCCTGGAAAAGCAGTATTATTCATCCAGATGGAAACGCGACAGTGAATTGAAATTTGCTTCATTCGACATTGAATCTGACGGTAAAACTATCTCTCAGGCTGCAGTTATCAATGATAAGGGAGAAGTAATCGAAGATCCTCAGTCAAACGGACTCTATCCAGTTATCCAGGCTATAGGAAATGCAGATGTCCTGATAGGACATAATATTAAAGAATGGGATATCCCTATTCTTAATAATGAGGGTCTGTCGGTCTCCGAATCTCAGTTCATCTGGGACACAATGGAAATGGAGCTCATCCTTGAACCTACTCGTTATTCATATGCCCTTGTGACGGCTCATACGGCATCCGAGGATGCGGTATTAAGCCTGAAGCTATTCTGGAATCAAATCTACAGACTTGCAGATAGCGGGGAAAAGTATACTCACGTTAGGGAGATGCTACCCAGCTTCCTTCAAGACTTCTTAAAGCGGGTGTCGCAGGATGAGTATCGAGTTTTTTTGAGTGAGGCAGCAGGCGGAACTGCCACTTTTTTCAGAGAAAGATCCGAGCTTGATCCGTCTTTGAAGGATAAACTGTCCGGTATATCCGGACATTCTCTTATTCTTGCTCCTCAAGACCTCTGGCCAATCATAGCCTCGCAGGTTGATGCCTCCTTTCCGACAGCAAAAGGAAATCATTTTTTAAGTGTCTCTTCTTCAGCAGTAGAAGAAGATGGCAATCTAAGCCCCCTTTGCAAAGCGATATTGAGGACCTTTGTAAAATCAGTATCTAACCCACTGGCGATCAAGCTTTCTGGCGCAATACGCCGCATCATCACGGACGAAGTACTCTCTGCATGCCTGGTTGACACAGGCATCGGTGATACCCTTATCTGTACCGACACTTTCGGGGTCGAAGAACTAGGGGATCTCGCATCAATAGGAATAACTGATATCTATTCCACAGGATATGAAATAGAGAGCAGGATGAATCGCACTCCGGTCGGTGAGCCTTTCTGCGCTGCTGATCTTCTGAAGAGTCCCTTCGGTGCAAAACTGCTGATGCAACTGTCAGGTGCGACTGTTGTACCCATAGGGAAGGCTGATTGCCCAAAACTCCATCTCCCAGAATTGCCTGTTGATGTCCAGAATGTGTGGATGCATAAAGATAAAAAAGGACTATTCCAGGTGTACTGTAACCGGAATTATTCTGAGTATATCAGTTCATTGTCCGCTCGCTATCCATCTATTTCTCATCATCAAATTGAATGGGTTTTCTCCGATTCGAAGGAATCTCATATTTCTGTCATTGCAACAAGGCGTAGTCCCCATTTTGATGCCAGAATGAAAAGAGTCAACCCGACATCCCTTTACCGTTCTATGTATTGGGCGTACCAGTTTGGGTTGATAGATGGTATCCCTAATTCATCCGTCAAAGTCCTTTATGTTAGCAACCAGGCTGAAGTCGAAGCCGTCAGACGCTATGCTGAGTCTTTAGGGTATTATTCTCCGGCAATTGATATTCCAATTCAGCGCAGGATTGAACTCTGCGCTAATCATACAACAAATCGTCGTATTGTTGTAATCGGCGACTCTGATTTCCGGAAACTCCGGCAATCAAAGATCAGCCAGCCGATTTGCCTTGTATGGGATAATCTCGACACAGACTCCCTTCAGGTGATGTGGAGAGGGCTTATTCCATTCGGAGACGAGCCGGAATATGGCGCCGAAAGAAAAGAGCCGACAGAAGATATTCCTAGTGCATTGTCCTGCATCCTTGCTGTATGGCCAATGGTGAAGTATTATTATCACCAACTTGCTCGGCAGAATCCTTTCAATGAGATATGTATGCTTGATCCCAGTTTCGACGATTACCGGGAACTGGAAAAGAGTTTCCTCGCCACGCGCCATGAAGTCTCCTTGTGGCAAGACGAAGAAACATATAAAGAAACGCTGAAGAATGCCCAGCAGTTCTTTGCAGGTGCTAAGCGAGAAGAAGATCTTGATATCGATTTTGAACATGCGAAAGAGACAATCCGCCAGATTATGCTCGATCCAAAAGTGGACAATCCGCCTGCACGGTGGACACCCATTCAAGAAAAAGCGTTGCCGCAGGTATTCAATCGCAAGTCGCATAGTCTGATCTCAATTCCAACCGGTGGTGGCAAGTCTGTCCTGTTTCAGGGACCGGCTCTATACCGTGCTGCTTTTACAAACCGACTGTCCATAGTGATAACCCCCCTGAAAGCTCTCATGCAGGACCAGGTGAACGGGTTGCATGAATTGGGCTTCCTCACAAACGTAGAATATCTGAACTCGGATAAATCCCGTCCCGAGACTTCCCGGATTAACCGAAAGGTTACCGGTGGAGAAATCGCTCTTCTTTATGTTACACCGGAACGATTCCGCTCCCGTGGATTCCGCAATGCGCTGGAATCCAGAATGGAGGCTGATGCAGGACTCGAATACATCATCTTTGATGAAGCTCACTGCATCTCCCAATGGGGACTGGACTTCCGCCCGGAGTATCTGAGTACTGCACAAACGTGTGCAAAAATGGCAGAAAGGTTTCCGGACACTAGAATCGAACTCTTCTCAGCAACGGTAACCGGACAGGTTCGTGACGATATTGAGAGTTTTATTAGTCCTCTGACAGGTATCGGGACAGATGAGTCCTATAATCCAGTACGAAATCATATAGGGATGGAGTTCGCGATAACTGACGACTCGACGGAGGGTAGGGCTACGCTTCTGTTCCATAAGATCGAGGAATCCGGATTCGACCCTTCAGTTAGCAGGATCCTGGTCTTTTCAAGGACACGAAAGATGACCGAGGAAGTCTCCTCCCTTCTTTCTGATAAACTTAAGGGTTCTTCCCTGTATGCTTCGTTGGCTGATAAAGTGGGTTATTTCCATGCTGGGATGGATGCGGAAGATCGCTCGGAAGCCTTCGAAAAGTTCCGAGAAGGAGAATATGTGATCCTCGTTGCCACCAAGGCTTTCGGTATGGGAATGGATATCCCGAACATACATTTTATTTTCCACCTCAGTCCTCCGCAGTTCATTGAGGATTACCTTCAGGAAGTCGGTCGGGCAGGGCGTAGCCGGGAAATGTACGAGCGTGCGGGGTTCAATCCTGACAATCCAATTCCCACTCAGTGCTTTGTGTCTGTAGAGGATTTCCGAAATTTGAGAACGCTTCTTGCCCAAGGGATGCTAAATTGGGAAGATGTTAGGTCTATATATGTGGCCGTTAGGGATTTTGTGGAAAAATTCCAGCCGGAAGGAGCCGAACAGACCGTCCCAATTGCCGTGCCGGACAGTATATGGAAGAAAGAAACCTCAAGCGGTGCCGTTGCTGATCCGACAGCCTTCAGACTGGGACTTTACTGGCTGGAAAGGATGCGGCGGATCACCATGGGGTATTATGCCTCTACGACTATCGATTTCGCTTTAAAAGATAGCGGGGCGAGGCCGCCTATCCGTGATGAGAAACTTGGGGCCGTCTATGACTTCGTCCTGAAAGAAGCCGCAAAATGGAAGAATCCCGATAATGTTCAGATATACATTAATGAAATCTGTTCTCAACTTTCTATCGGGCAGAATTCTCTTTTCCGGTATATCATTCAGGGTACGCGCAGCGGCTTGTTCTCTGTCATTAACAGAACGGCATTTACGTTGACGAAACTTCGAATGGACGAAGTGCATTATTGCACTGAGAATAGGACACCTTTCTTCGTTATTAATGTTGTATTTGAGGCCACTAGACAACTGCTATCCTCAATGGAAGTGAGAGAGTCGACACTGGTCGATATTCAGAAGCGGAATGCCATTCTTGAGGAAGCTATTGCATCGTCAGGGGTAATAGAAGCGACTGATGACAACCAGAACAGGGAGCATATGCCATGGTATAAGCCCAATGGATCCGGCATCTCGACAAAGAAGACATATGTCAAAGATCTCTCCATGAAGCGTGCAAAGTACATGTTCACGATTATAGACATGCTTCCTGGAACTCGAGTCAAATCCCAAATCAATGACAGAAAGCGTCAGGTTGTCCAAGAAGTATACGTGTCATCAGGTCGGTGGAAGGATTATCTTGCTAAGATGAAGGAAGACTGCGTCAAGTTGGCGAAGTATCTTGCTGAACGTTTCTTCAGGAATGAGAGGGACTTTGTATGGACTGAGGCCATCTCCGAACTGAGGCTGCCGGACGAGTATCAGTACCTATGCGATCTTGTCAGCATTCTCCGTATGCTCGGTTTCATCAATGCTGATGGTATCTTATCTACTGGCATTGAGATAAATCTGACTGATAATCTCAACGAAATTCCCGAATCTATAGGCGAGGACCAGACCGAGGTTCATATCGAACCTCTGGACAAAGACGTAATGGATGATTTCTCCGAGGTTAACTTCTTGAAGGAACTCAAGTTCTCTTTGATGGATACTTTCAGGGACATCCCGAAAGAAAGGTTTTCAGAATTTATCCAGTCATATTTCAGTTGCAAGACCAGGGAGGACTACATGCGCGTCATGGGGCAGTATAATGAAGAGGGGAGTGACAGGATGAAAGCCCTGCAGAAAGTAGCTATCAAAACGCAGGAGGATCGTCTGGACGAGATGCAGAAAGCGATCTATCGCGAGAGTATTGACGAGGATATCAATGTTATTGCCGGGCCAGGATCTGGGAAAACTCATGTCTTGACTCTTCGTTGCGCGAAGCTTGTCTACCATCATAAGGTTCTTCCCCAGAACATTCTTGTCCTGGCTTATAATCGTGCGGTTGTAGAAGAACTCAAGACAAGGTTGTCAAGGCTGTTTAATGAGCTGGGATATGGGCGCTCGATGAGCCAGCTTCAGATCTACACTTTCCATGGGCTAGCTAAGAAGTATTGCTATGATCAGATAAAGGATAAGGCGATGGAAGAGTGGGAGAGCACATTCCTGAGTTATATCACTGACGCTCGTACAAAGGGTGTCTTTCGGGCGGCAATGGGGAATGTCCAGTACGTCCTGATCGATGAGTTCCAGGATATCACGCAGACACGTCTGAAATTGATGCTTCAGATGCGTAAGCTCCTGAAACGCGACAACACAGAGCCCCGTTTCTTCACGATTGGGGACATCAATCAGAGCATCTATGGCTTTGACAAACTGAAACAGGGATATCCGATGGATCCGCAGTATTATTATGAAGAACTGCGGAAATCCATCAATCCTAAGGAGATGTGGATGACAACGAACTACCGCTCCTACCAAGGTATTCTGGATGCCGCATTCAAGTTTATCCCAGGAGACGACAAGAGGCTGATGCCGCATTCTTCCGAAAAGATTGTCGCACCGGAAGAGCAGTATGTCTTCATCAAGGATTCGGCTATTTGGTTCCAGGAGTTCCCGAGCCTTATTCAGCAGTTTAAGGCCATTAACGATAGCGAAGAGGAAGGAACTAGGAAGATCCTATCTGTGGCAGTTTTCTTCAGAAGTAATGCTGAAGTGTATCGCGGATATTCTCATTTGAAGAAAATGAATCTCGGAAATGTCCGAATCAGGATTCAAGGAGCATCCGGGGAGTTCTTCCGTACCCGTGAATGCTATTCCTTGATATCATCTCTAAGGAAGAAACCGAATGAAGTCGTTGGAACAGATATGAAAGATAAGGTAAAGGCATTCCTTGATGGCCAAAGAAACCAGTATCCGAATTGGGATTCATATTATTTGGATCTAACATATGCACTTGCCCTCGATTATCTTTCTGTTTCCACACCTGGCAGTACGTTATACTCTGAAATGGCAGACTATCTTGAAGATATAGGCGAGCGGGATGACGGACAACTGTCAAAGATACTTCAAAAACACAGAAGTGAATTCCCGCATCTCGGAGAGAATATTGAGATCGTCCTGACCACCATGCACAAGGTCAAGGGGCTTGAGTTCGATGCAGTGATCATAACACCTTCTTACCAGCCCCTTGGATATGACCGAGATGGTAATCTTGAAGAGCATTGGCAGGATCTGATTGGGGAGGAACGGCGCCTCTATTATGTAGCATATACCAGGGCTAAGAAACGTCTTTATGCATATCGCTATCCGAGAGAGTTGAAAGTCGAAGCCGGTGCCTGTTATATGCCGGGTCCTCAGCTACAGCGAAGACTTGGCCACAGCTTCGATCAGGGACTGGACAAGTTCAATATTAGTTTTACCGTTACCAACTTTGGCATTAACGAGATGATCCGCTCGAAGATATCAAAGAATGACAATGTGTTCCTGCAGCGCAACGGTTTTGGTGACGGATGGAACGTCATGTATGTAGAGAAGACTACTGGCCGGATATGGCAGGTTGGTGCTCTGTCTAAGAAAGAGAACGGTTATGTGAACCGGGCATGTCAAGGGGTTTCACGAGTAGAGGGTCTCTTTGTCAGCGATGTTTATACATGGAGGTACGAGGATACTCTTCATGCAGTTGCGGCAAAAAAAACAACTTTTGCCGCCAAATGGACCCAAGAGGCTATACAGTATGGCTCAGTTTTGATCGTTGATATTGCAGGATATACCGGGAATCAGTGAGAAGATATATCACAGAGCATCTTTTGTCTATGAAAGAGTAATAATGGAGTCAGCAATCTCGTCGATTCTTTGATCGTGAGATAACAATATTGTTAATGAAATGTTATAAACCAAATATTCTTTCCTTGATATCATCCCAGAACATATCTGATTTATATGACTCCAGCAGTTCTTTATGAACATAGAAACATCCGTTAAATGTCATTATGCCCGGGGATGGAAAGTCTGCTATTAAATTCACTTTCTTAGGTGAAGTGATCTTAACGGAAGATAGTTTCTGTCTGAAATTGAAGGCTGAGTGTACAATCATCTGAACCGACGCTGGAAGAGTAATAGTCTCTACGCTTCGGCAAGCATAAAACTGATCTGAAACAACTGTTGAAACTCCACTTTTCAAATAAACATGAACAAGAGAAGACGCAACAGATTCGTACTTCTCATTGCCTTTATTTATCTGGGAAATAATACGCTCTCTTGTATCATGCTCTTCCTTTAGGAAGTGGATAGCCCTATCGGCGTCAGGCTTCAGTCGCTCATAAAAATTCTTGTAATCCTTATGATAGTGGGGAATATGTTCTTGCCTATAATTGAGCGAAACACCACTTTTTTCAAAATCGATATTTCTAAGAAGAGTGTGACGATGCAAGGCATTCTCGATTTCAGCTTCCTGTCTAAAAATGCGTCTCGATAATTCATCCATTGCTTTTCGTGCGTTTAAGCCGAAAATACGGATATCATTGACGAAGGGAATAGTGTCTTTGATAGGATCGCTCCATTCTTGATCATATTTGGGTTGGACATACCATCTTAGGTCACAATGAAGAGAATATGTTTCTTCGATCCCATCATTGAGGATGGTCCATGTCAACATATAATCGCCTTGAGTGCCATGGGTTTGAAATGAAACTATCGAATACCCACCAACATTTAAAGTTGTCACCTTACCGGCATTGTCGCATATAATATATTTGTCGTGAGACCCATACCCGTATGAGACAATATTCTCTTTTCGACAAATGAAGTGTACAAACTCAGGTTTGATATTCGAGAGTTGCTTCTTCGAATACAAATCTGTGGCGACAGAATTCTTAAAAACAGCAATGTAGTGTTCCATAGCTATAATAGGACTCTTAAAAATCTCGACGGCATCTGTGAGTAACCGTAATTATTCTTTCTTGAATACGTTAGATACAGATCCCCCTTAGTCCGGGTAGCAGCGACGAACATAGACTTGAGAAGATCATTGAGATATACAGCCTTGCCTTGGTCGTCCTTTTCACGGGCAAACCACATGTTGGGGAAGTTCCCTTCGGAGAGACCCATGACAATAACGTTCTTCCATTCCAAACCCTTTGCGGAGTGAATGGTGGATATGGTCAAGAACTTGTCCGTGACAGGGACCTTGCATTCTGCATAGTTCTTCTCGATAAACCTGGCGAAGGTTTCGCGGTCAATGGCGAAAGATAACAGAAAATCTGCAATGGTGTTGTACTGGGCGGTCATCTCCTCCAAAGCACGAAGGTCTTCCTTGATGGAGGCATCTTCATAATAGAAATAATGATCAATCAAGGTGGCTGCGATGGCCTTCAGAGAGACATCTTCCTTGATGCGTGCCTTTCTTGCAATGTCTTCTTTGATTTCCTTGAGGAAGCGTCCTTCGTTGGTGTTATAGAATCGTTCAGCGACGTTTCGTCCATTCATGTTGTCGAGCTTAAGCATGAACACTCTGCCGATTGCATTGATGCTATACACATTGTCGCTATCAATTATGCGCAGGAGGTGATTAAAGATCTTAATGTGCTTTTTAACTAGCTTCTGCCCTCCGAATACCTTGTAGGGGATTCCGGCCTTTCCGAGGAGATCAATAAACTTCTCAAGATATTTCAAGTTTTGACAAAGAACAGCCGTGTTATTGAGGTCATTGATGCGCTGGACCATTCCCAGTACATTGAGCGCTTCACTATCAGGATTGTCGCACCCAGTCACCCGCACGTCTCCTGTCGTGCCGCCTACGCTTCGGAGAGGTGTGTTGTCACAGTCAAGGAACTGGAAGGTGTTGACATAGTTGCAGACCGGCTGCGGGCAGCGGTATGTTCCAGTAAGATTCTTCCTAGTATAGTTGCTGTGACGTCTAAGGAAGGCATCGAGATGCTCATAGGAACCTCCGTTGAATCCGAAGATGTTCTGGCGAGAATCTCCGACAAGGAACATCTTGACTGTAGGGTTGACCTGGAGGATAAGATCGAAGATCCTGTAATTTAGTTTGGTCAGATCCTGCGCCTCATCGATAACGAGGACAGAAAGCTGGTCTTTGAACCATTTACGGAATTCCATATTCCCCAAGAGGTCGATGAAATTCGTGAGAATATCATCGATTGAAATGATGTTGTAGCGGCTCTTCATTTCGCTGACAAGCTGCTGAAGCTGTGGGTTATCTGAACGCAACCGCGACTTCAGGCAGACCTTGATAGCATCTTTCGTATACTTGTCATTGAACTGGATACGGAATTCTTCAGCGAGTTCCTCAATATCGGTGTCATCGATGATGATGAAGTTAAAGTCTTTCCCGATATTGGTATAATAGCTCTTCATCATCTTGAAACAGAATGAATGCAGAGTTCCGTTATAAAAATCATAGGGACGTGTGATTCCACTGTCGAAAGCCGCAAGACGGAATTTCTCGCCGAGCTCATAGGCGGCGGTATTGGTGTAGGAAAGGGCGACAATCTTCTCAGGTCTGGAGGATGCGCTGATGTAATGGAGGAGTTTGTTAATCAGCAGGTAAGTCTTGCCTGTACCAGGGCCAGCGCTGACGTAGATGATTTGTGCATCGCAAAGGACTGCATCCTTCTGCTCATCGTTAAGACCGGAAAGCTCATCGGAAGAGGTGTAGCCGATGAATTCCATCGTGGTCTGGTCGGGAAGTACTTCCGTCGCGAGATAGATAAGCCTCACAAGCATATTGTAGTACAGGATATAGGTGGACTTGTCCACCTTGAGGTTATGGTGAACGACGTCGTTCAACTGATCCTTCAAAGCAAAAGCCGCCTTGGAGACATCATTATATTTGTTCCACTTGTAGAACTCCTTCAGTGCGTCCGCGAAGGTCCCGTATGTCCTAGTGATCTCATTGTAAAAATCATGGGCTACAGTCCGGATGGACTTTGCCTTGTCCGTCCAGTCGCTATCTGGTTTCAGATAGTAAAATTTGAGCATTTCGTAGTACTCTTGTACTCTTTCCTGTGTCATGTTTTATCCTCCTTTTGTTGCGAAATACTGGTTCGTTTCCTGTTAATATCTTTGCAGTGTTAATTCAACAGATTATGACTTATAAAGATTTGGTGTTCAGTCGGATTGAATCGACTCCATGCGGCGATGTGTCGCAGGCTATCGTGAGGTTTGAGAACAATCTCGGACTCTCCGTTCTCCAGGGACCGGGCACGCTCACTTCCTCTGACCGCCCCTACGAGGTTGCCGTCATTTCCTTTGCGAAAGATGGCACCTACACCATTATTTATCCGGAATTTACGCATGACGATGTCCTTTCTTTCCTGACTGCAGATCAGGTTTCAGAATATATGGTTCTGGTCAGCGCGGGAACCCATATAGCTGCTCTCGAAGCCTAGATCATCGCAGAAAGCGTAATCGTCCCCAAACTTATTGAGATAATAGGGATTGTTTTGGATGTCTCTATATGCGGTCTGGACACCAATCTCGGGGAAAGACTCCACGACCTTGTTGGCTTCAGCCAGTGTGACAAGGAAAGCGGTGATATCCGCAGGATTTGATTCTCCTTCAATACGTGCATGGACAGGGGAGAGCGAAAGCGTACGCTCGGCATTGTTGTTCTGTCTGTTGTATACTGCTGTTGTCATGGCTATAAGTTGTTAGTTGTTATTGGTTGACAATAGATATGTACCTTACAAATCCGGCTCCCGCTTTCTCCAGGCATGCTTTGACCTCACCCCAATCGGAGCAGCTGTCACTAATGACAATGATGGCACTTCCACGGACGATATCTTCGCGGCAGTTGAGACTGCCATTCATCCCTCTGCTCAGAAGATCAGATATAATACGACAAGGGACTTCAGGGGAAAGATACAATGCAAGCTCCCCATAATGATCCTGGGTGATATCTTCCGGATACGGAACAGGAAAATGCTCCACGGTATCCTTTCCTTCAATCGATACCGGAAGGAATCCGACGATGATGTCCTTGCTGCTGCTTGAGCAAACCTCACGGATTGCTGCAAGAATCTTTGACTTTACTCTGATCGGGTAGTCGCCGCAAAGAACTCGTGCGACGGAATCATCATCCAGCCGAACTGTCTCGGTCGAGAAGAGAGTGATGATTATGTTCGATGTTTTTTCCATGGTGCTTGTCTTTCCTGAGAGCAAAGGTATGATGAAATGCTGCGTGGTGTTAAAAAAGTAATGGATAAGATAAATGTTACATATTTTAAATCCTCTATAAATCAGTAAAATAAAAATGGTATTAATCAATTTGTATTGTAAGTATATATAAAAATACCTACTTTTGTTACGAAAATCAGTATGGAAAATATTAAACTCAAAAGTGCGATAAGTCGCATTATGTCCGATTTGGTGAAACTGGACGACCTTATTACGGCCTCCGAGCTTGAATTCCTCGATGACGTATACAGGAAGTATGGTGTTACAGATCAGGACAGGAAGATGGGATTCTATATGACCTTGTCAGAGGCCATTGACATTATGTCGGGACAGCCACAGAAATTCTGCCGAGAGTTCTACGCATTAATGGAAGAAGGATCAAAGGCCGACGGCCTTTGCAGCCGCCCTGAGGCTCTACTTCTTTTGTCATTTGCCTGCTCCTGCGGAATAAGTGATAAAGGGAAGGGAAGAGTATACTCCTTTGAATCGAAGGGAATTCCACTACATCGGGATCAGCTGATCTATGTAAGCCGTGAGGATAGGGTTGACTATTCTCCACTTTCAGATGGGGAACTGTATGAGGATATAAACAATATCGCCCGCCTGGCAGGGTTCGAGCTGGTTTATGTGCCAAGAATAGCGAGACATTTTAATACCTACGATAATACCGAGATTCTCAGAAAGGTACTGACACTCGTCCGTCCGACCCTTGACCGCAGCGAAGACGAACTCATCCGCCAGCTCCGCGCCATGACTTCGTACAAGTTCTATACAACCATTCTGGAAAGGAGGATGAAGATGTCCCTGGATCTGACTGATTCCCCATGCTGGCTGATCAAGCTTGGAGGAAGTCAGGTCGCTGGAGTAGAGTACTCTAACTTCTTTCTTTTGAATATAGACTGGAACCACATGAAAAGACAGTTGAAACACTTCATGTCAGAGTTGCTCGTGATGCAGCCGGAACACATGGTTGCAGTATCAACTGTGGAAGAAGATGCAAACAACTTTCGTTACGGGGGCTTTATAAAATCTATACTTGATATGATTTCCCTGGGAACAGAGGACCGGTGGGATATTGTGATTCGGCTTCGCGGATGCAAGGTTTTTCACGACGGTGACGGGAAGGAACAGAGGGCTGCGGTTACAATCAGAAGGGGAGAGGAAGAATGGCCTCTGATCGTACCAGACAGGGATGCTGCTTTCTATATACTAGTCCTTTGCGCCACGGCAGAAAACCCAAGTGGGGTGTTGCTCCATAAGGAACTCGAACACGGGAGTAGGACTCAGCGCCAGTATGAAGAAATCTACCGAAACTTAAGTGTCCGTGATGAGAGTGGTTGCCCGGATATCTGCTTCTCGGAAACAAGACGTCCTATTAAATCTCGAATAATCAAACTGATACAGAAGCATGATTACTTGACAGAAAAAGACCTCTATCAGTTATCGGCTTCCCAACATCGCCTGTTCGTGGTCTTAAACCCTTCAAATGTGGTGGTCTGTTCGAAACAGGATAAGAAAGTAATAGAACGTCCTCTGAAAGAGTCCGTTCTATACAGCTCGGTCACAGCGATTACTTGCACAAAACAAGAGGAGCTTACATTATAATTATGAATCCCTCAGATATGCTCATAATCTAGTTGATGAGGCGATTAGACCTCTTTCACTTTTCTTTTACCTCACCTGTTGGGATGATGCAACACATGGCGTCGTTAATATCTGGACTTGAAAGATGCTGAACAGTTGCAATCGCATTTGCAGGACTGGTGGCCATTATATATGTGCTTGCTGTAACTTTGACCTCATATTTCTTTAGAGAGGCAAGGGTTTCATTAAGTGCACTCTCAACTAAAAAGACTTTTTGATCTTCAAAGCCCTGGGCATCCATTCCTACATTGTAATCACTCCAGAACTGCCAAAACCGCAAACTTTCTTCTTTCGCATCATAGTACACTTCATTAATTGAGTAGGGGCGATTGTCAGAATTGGGCTTGTCATATCCCGGGTGAGTGGTGTAAATAGGTTGCTTAAGAAACACATACTTCAAGTTGTGTTCCTTCATGAGGTTTTTCATCCGCTGGATGGCGGCATACTTTTCTGTCATAATATATGAGTGTTACTATTCAAAACGTTCAAGTAGCCCTGTTGCGAAGCCATCAGCCAGCTGGACCAGGGACACTAGCGGGGTCTTAGCCTTGGCTGCGTTGAGGCTCTCCTTATGTTCAGAGCTCTGCATCGGCAGGTCCCAGGCAGTCATGTGCCAGCGGATGGCGAGCATCTCTTCAGGTTTTAGCTCAAGCCCCCACGAGAGGAGCATGATGACGGATTTCTCTCCGTGTCCCAATGGGATTCCCATGTTGTAGTCAACCTGGAAGCCGACATACTTCTCCCAGTATCCGTCCGCATTCTTTCTGCTAAGAATACCTTCCTTATATATATCCGTCTTGCAGGTATCATGGAGGAGCGTGCAGATGGTCACGCTGGCAAGAGGTAGTTGCTCCTCCAATTCGGGATGTACTTTAATAGCCTGTTCACGAATCAAGATGGCTGCCTCGTATACGTTTATGGAATGCTCAAGCAAACCGCCCTTGCAAGAGAGGTGAAACTTCGAAGAAGCAGGAGCATCATAAAACCCCAGTTCTTCTAATTCTTTAAGTACTCTATCTATCCCATTGCGGTTTGTAGTTAGTAGGAGTTCTATAAAATCTGTTCTGTCCATGTTGATTTATTTCTAAATGCAAATTTACGAGATTAATCCGAATAGTACTTTCGCTGAGTTGCGGACTAAATATAAGATGTTAACGAAACGGAAAATTAACAGTACATTTGCTTCAATTAATATAATAACATTATGGCAAATCATACAATGGAACAATATAAGGAGCTTATGCCTTTTATTGTCCGGACATGCAGTATTATGGGATTAATGGAAAGTGATCCGAAACTTTTTGAAGGAGTCGCATCGTGGCTATTTATGTTCAGGATGACTGAAGAGCTGAGTGAGTTCGAAATATTTCAGATCCACAAGATGTTTTGGGACGCATTGAATCAATCGATAGGCGGTAAAATCCCTTCCGATATAATTGCAAAGTGCGTAGATGCAGTAGAATCATGGGGTAATATAAACATCACTATTGGTGGCGATATTATTGAATACGCGATTGATATGTGGAATGAATCTCATTGATAAACGATTCCAGCAACTAATCAAACCGTCTTTTTAATCGAAGATGGTATTCGAAAACAATGTGCGAGAAGTCCTCTTATGATTCTTCTCGCTAGAAGTCGTTTGACTATTATAGTATGGACAATACAGCATCAAGCCACAAGTTATAAAGAATGAGATCGGGGTTGTCCCTAAGTAATCTGTCAGATTCCTTTAGGAACTTCTCATTAAAGTCATCTCGTACCAGCAGGTGATTACCCATCCCGAGGTATTCATAGTGCCAACCTGAGGGGTATCGGGTGCCCCTGCCAAACAGCCCCCACTTGACCTCGGCCAGTGGCGGGAAAACCTTCAAAAGATTGTCATCGCTCATTTGTTCCCAAATGGAGGTGAAGAATATCCTTTTGTCCGGTGTGACGAAGAACACACCTCCAGGATATCCCATCGCCCCGCCTTCCGCCATCTGGAATGCCACGATGTCGATACCGATGAGGCTTTCCACATCCTTGTCGCCGACAACTATCACTTCATGTCCCCAACTTTCCATAGCTCTATAGGTTAGAGTAGTTCTCCACCGCCTCCCGGAAGCGTCCCAGGATCTCCTCCCGTATCTCGGTCGGCTCGAGTATGACGACACTCGCTCCGTATGACGCGAACAATGCGTAAAGTTCCACGTTCGGGCGGCAGCTGATGACGAAGAACTTGCAGTCACTCAGTGACGGATACTTCCGGATCAAATCCTTCTCTGTTTCGGGATTCACCTCGTCTTGGGAAGGATGGATGTATTTTGTCCTGATATAGTTGACGGACTCGGGTTTCACCGCAAAATAAATATCCCGCATCTCCACGTCCTTCAGGTACGTCACACCGATTACCTCATCGAACCGCGCGTCGATATCGACCGCTGTGTCGATGAACGTCATGTCCTCGACATACTCGACCTTGCCGTCCATACGGTCTAGGGCGTAGTTGAATATCTGCTCTGGGTTGAACGGATATTCCTCGTTCCCGACAGGGTTGCACAGCAGGAACCATCTGTTATTGTACTGGCGCAGCTGGTACGGGTACACAGTCACTCTGGAGAATGGCTTGCCCTTGTCCTGGAAACGGCGGTAACCGAACCTAATCACCTTATTTCTGGCGATTGCGGAGTAAAGCTGCCCCAGAAGGTTCGCCGGAATCTGCAGCACGTCATTCTTGGAGAACGAGATCACGGGGCGCTCCCTTCCCTTATCCGGCATATCCAGCCGTCTCCGGAGGTTCTCCAGCCATTTGAAGTTCTCCATCCCTTCAAATCGCCCAAGGCTCTTGATGGCCTCGCGGAGGATGTCCGCCTCGTCCTCTGTCAGCTCCTGGTAAAAGAGGGGAGTGGACTGGTCCTCGTAGCGCACGGTCCCGCGGCCGCCCATACCCCTGAGCATGCTTTTGTTGAAGGGCGCTTCCTCCAGCGCCTTTATGTCCTTCTGTATCATCCTCGTGCTCACCCTGGGGCATTCGCGCGACACGGCGTTCTCTATATCCCTTGTTGTGTAGTCCTTGTGAGGGTCGGCCAGCATCCTGTCTATTATGCGGTAGCGGGCCATGGCATCTTTGTTTACTGGCATGGTTCTTTTTATTTACGTCGCAAAGATATGCATAAAAAGCGAAACCAATGTTCGCGGGCTGGGTTTTGTTTTGCCATGACACATTAAAACAGTATATTTGACAAACAAGAAGGGCTGATATGACTGATATGTTAATAAACTGTTATTGAAATGACGGAAGCGATTGATATAGAGAGAACTGCATCTGTGTATAAAAGCCAGCTAGACTCGTTTATGAGTAGCTTCATAATGAACTGCTCACCATTCGATGAAGATGAAGAGTCCCTCCTGACCGAATCTAGAGCTCGTGGTTGTAAGTGCGGGTATTCATGGTTGGACCGGGCTCAGTACTTTTGTTCTTGCCATTATGTGAAAAGTGTTGAGGAGATCTCTTTAGAGGGATATAGGCCATATTTAGATATCAAGTTTACACCCTCTCTGGATGCTCTTACCAGCAATTGGTTTATATGGGAATGCAGGCCTTGTTTCGAGAAGATGGTAACGGGTATCGAATGCCTTGAGCATGATTTGGGCGGTTATACGAAATCTCGATTTATCGACATCCAAGAAGCATCAGATCAATTGGAATTCCTGAATAACCATGTTGGCGATGAGATTATCATGTGCTATCGCTTCCTTTCTGTGAATAATTTCAATAAGCAGAGGGCATGCTATCGCTTCTCAAAAAAGGAAAGTCTTCGTGAGGCTATTCTTCTCACGCAAGGCTTTGTGTTAGATTATCTTGAAAATCATCCTCTAGATTGTTTTAATGGGCCGTTTACAGAGGATGGCCCACTTGATATTAGTTATTTAGATAACATTAAAAAATGGGAGATACTATCTCCTATTTTGGACAGTTATTTGCCTTCTTTCAGAGCGCGCAAAGATTGGGTTGAATCTCAGCTACATATGCATAAGCTGATGACAGAGAGCATTTAATAAGGTCTTCCCATTATATAAGAGATATGGAACTACAAAGTAGTTTTGAGCTGGAAGTGGCCCGTTATATTGTGGAAAAGACTCGGTATAACCTGTTACTGACCGGTAGTGCAGGTTCAGGAAAGACATCATTCTTAAAGGAGATCGTAAGATCCTCAGGGAAGAGGAAAGTCGTTCTTGCGCCGACGGGTGTTGCCGCTGTCAATGCTGGCGGAGAGACAATACACTCTTTTTTCAAGATTCCGTTCGGACCATATATCCCTGGGACTGATAATCCAGGGTTTCTGAGTTTTAGAGATTCTCGTGCCGCTTTGATCAGGTCACTCGAATTGGTGATTATTGACGAGGTTTCCATGTTGCGGGCAGATTTACTTGACCGCATGGATTATGAGCTGAGGAGGATAAGAAGAAAGGATACTCCCTTCGGGGGAGTCCAACTATTGTTAATAGGAGATTTTAGGCAACTCCCACCTGTGGTTAAGGGTGATGAGAGCAATATCCTGGAGGAGTTTTACCCCTCTAACTATTTCTTTGAGTCCGTTGCCCTTAAGAAGATTGATTATTATTGCATCGAACTTAAGACTATTTATCGCCAGCGGGACGAGAAGTTCGCTGGCCTTCTGGAGCGGATTCGCGATAACAAGGCTACAGCAGAGGATTTGCGTATGCTAAATGCCCGGTACCGTCCCGGTTTCATCGGGGATGGGAAACACATCAGAATAGTGACTCACAACTACCAGGTCGACCGTTTAAACTCGGCTGAGATGGAGAATCTTCCAGGAACCGCATACACTTTCGATGCATGCATTACCGGGAACTACCCTTCTGGCTCCTTCCCGACAGATAAAAGATTGACACTTAAGAGAGGAGCACGTGTCATGTTTGTCAGAAATGATCCGGGAGGAAGGTTTGTAAACGGATCATTAGGTACGGTGACTCATGTCGAAAGGGATTCGATAATCGTCAAGGTTGATGCTGGGGAGGAAATCCTGTTGGAGCGGATGGAGTGGAAGTCCGTCAGATACTCTTTTGACAGGGAACGGATGCTGGTTGAGCCGATAACAGAGGGAGTGTTCATGCAATATCCCCTAAAACCCGCTTGGGCGATCACAGTCCATAAGAGCCAGGGTCTGACGTTCGAGAAGGCGATGATTGATGTCCATACGGCCTTTATCCCGGGACAAGCGTATGTCGCATTAAGCAGGTGCCGCTCGTTGAGGGGAATAATCCTTAATGCGAGGGTTTATCGCAGTGTTTTCAAGACTGACAGCCTTGTCGATGACTTCCTTTCCAGGAGCCATGTGGATATAGATAGTTTGGCACGCCAGGTCGGTTATTCTTCTACCGGAACTGTCGCGGCTGGTATTCCCAAGAGAGCAGGCGGAGACTCCGCAAAGATATCATTCGATCTTTATAATGACGGCTACTCAATCGCTGAGATAGCGTCTATGAGGTCTCTCACCGAGAACACGATTCAGACTCACCTCATCCCCTATGTGAGACAGGGACAGATAGATGTCATGTCTCTTGTTGATCCGGATGATTTGGAAGGGGTTCGCTCTTACAAGTTATCACATCCCGGGCAAGCTCCTTTAAGGGAAATATACGATCACTTTAATGGAAGGATCTCTTATCCTGATCTGAAGTTCGCCCTGGCGTTTCTTGAGGGAGAGAGCTGAATAGTAGGGAAACGCTAGATATTCATTGTTAAAACAGTTGATGCCATGGGCAACTATCTCGACATACTTCGTGACTGGGAACGCAGGGTCGCTGACCCCGCTGTTTTTGAGCACCAGGACACCCTATTCCCGCTGTTTCAGTTCGATCGCTTGAACAAGGGAGGCCCAAAGGATCACTAGGCTTCGCGGAATAAGATGGACTAGACCCTCCCGACACGCCGAATTGCAGAGAAGACGCTTGTCTACCGTTTCGACATGTGTTTTCGGGAGCAGGACAACTGGTCTGCCCCCGAGAGGGTGATGTACCGTATTATGCGAGAGAACGCCTTCCCGTCGGTATATGAGGCGTATCAGCACGTCAGCGGCATGCTCTCCCTGGACATGTCGAGACCTGACTTCCGCGAGGTCGCTGAGGCTGTAAGCAAGGCACAGCGAAGGGACTCGCTCCTCGAGACGCTAATCGGTTATTTCATATGGAACCGTGGTAACAGCACTTCTGCGAAGGCTTCACGAATGCGTTCGTATCTGAAGGATACGCGAGGACTTGATGTATGCGGCTGCAGGCGTTTCTCACTCAGGTTCGTCCCTGACTGGAACAGCGTCGTCCGTTGCATGACCATTAATAAGGGATTTACAATGAAAGAGCTTGACGAGGTGTGCGGAGTCCGGAACACTGAAGGGTATACCACTGTCGGGAAGACACATGTCCTCGCGATTCCTTATAGATGCGCTGGGGAAGTGAAAGGTTTCATCTTCCGCCGTATTGATAGTGGGGATGGACCGAAGTATTTAGCAATATCCGGACTTGACCGGAAATCCGTCTTCTTCAACATGCCCGCGTATCGTGACCACAAGGGAATACTCGTAGTGGAAGCGGAGTTCGACGCCATCACAGCCACCCACTACGGATTCTCCAACCTGGTGGCGAAAGGAGGGGCTGACATCTCAGGGGACCGCAGGCATCAGGTAGAGGATGCTTTCGCCAGAGGAGAGGACAGGAATTACCTCTGTCCTGATCTCGATGCGGATTCTGACGGCAACCCAGACTTCGAGAAGCGGCATGCGGCCATCATGCGGTCAATACATACTATTAAGAATTTGGCCCAGGGGTTCGATAATATCTATGTCGTCTGCTTCCCTAAAGTGACTGATCCCGACTCGTTCCTCCAGCAGGAGGGACCGGATCGGTTCAATTCTCTGGTCAAAGGTGCCGTTCCCTACTGGAATTATTTGGCAGCATAAATGGAGCGTCAGGTTTCTCTCAGTAAATGGAATGGATTCATTTTTTAGCTGATTATTCAGTTGACCATTTCAGGTTAACCACATTTGTCATTCTCTAGTGAAAAGAATAAGCGGAGCCGTCCAACCGGACGGGCCCGCTTGTCAACCAATCGCCATTAGCGAGGATTAAATGTTACTTGACGCTAGGCATGTCATCCCGGTCTTCTCTGAAGCAAAAATATCAAGAAAGGATAGCATTAACAAACTCAAATTGCGAACAAAGAGTTCGCAATTTCGCAATAGCTTTGTATCCCGAAAAAGAAATAAAAGGAAGAATTCTTGACTTGAAAGAATGGGATAAGACAATTCATAGTTTTTGTGAAGGACGAAAAACAAATAAAACAGAAATCAATTAACGCGAAAATACACTTCGCAAACCATACCTACTTTTGCACTGCAAATAAAAACAACGTTACATATGAAGATACTTGGAATCCACGGGACCTCTTTCTCTCCCTGTCGTGCCTTAGGCATCGACGTCCTCAAAAGGAATATCACCAAAGTCAACATCCTCGGGGAAGGGCAGGGCATTGTGCTCTGTGCCGATTTCCTCTATGACAAATACATCCACTTCCGTAACAACCTCAAACGCTATCTGGAGATAGTGATTGAGTCTCATTGGCGATTCTTCGAGTTGTACGAAAGCATGAAGGAGGAAAATCGGAAAGTGCTTGAAGCTGCTCAGTCACTCAAGCCCGCGATGGGAGACATTTCATCAAAAATAGCGTTGTCATGACGGGTATTCTATCATCGAATGGAGTCGGCTTCGCTCTGATGAGAGCCGGACTCTCCCCGTTTTCGCTGGATACCGATGTGTTCCAGATTGTCTATATGGGCGAGAATTATATTGTCCATACCGACCGGCTGCCGGAAATCTATATCGAAAAGAGGGTTCCGCTTGATCTGTTCGAGTACAAAAGAGAGAACTGGATCGTGTGCTTTGCAATGGACCGGGTCAACCTCCGCAGAACCCCTGTTGTAGTGTTCCGGGCCGAAGCTATGGACACGGTCACGTTCAGGATCTGCATCAGTCCCGGATCCGTAGAAGAATTCAGTGCAGAACTCGATTCATATTTTACCATAATCGATCAGGCTATTGATGCTTTCGGTCAGGCCTGTGAGGTTGCCGTAAGGGATGATGACAAGGATACTATGTCAGAACTGATGGAAGGACTGTCAGATCCTTCTGCGGCCAGTCTCTGGCTAAGTGGGAAAATTAGTTCGTAAACAATTAACGGCAGATATGGCTCGCCTCCTGTGAGGCGTGAAAGGCAGAAGGCGGGCTTGCCGATTTTTATTTCGCCAAGACATAGATGACCAACGCATGAATAGAACAGGGAGAACAATGAACAAACGAATATGAAACGCATGAAACTACTTATGATATTGCTCGTAACGGTTTTGCTCGTCATCCTGGCAAAGATGATCTGGGTTGCGATAATGACAAAGGACATAGGTTCGTTCGAAACGGAACGAAAGGACCTCCTTCAAAGGAGAAACTTCCTTTTGGAGAAAGTCATCACAGAACCACAGAGGCTTGTAGATGCCATGCCATCCGCAATTGGAGCCCATTACCAAGGGGAGTGGGCCGGGTTCTCTGTTGTCAGAAAAGAATCACGTCACTACCTTCTCGCCGATGTGGCTCTGGTCGGAGAGGCAATAACTCTAGCCATGCGGACGGCTGTGCCATGGGATATAAAAAAATGAACAATGAATACATACAGAAGACGGTAATTATGGCTTTTTTCAGGCAAGAGTTGGCCATCGACCTGGGCACGGCCAACACGGTGATATTCAAGGACGGTAAGGTTGTCCTTGATGAGCCCAGCATAATAGCGATTGAATCAAAGACAGAAAAGGTGGTTGCATTGGGCAAGCAGGCGCAGAACATTGAGGAGC